>CATKEF010000071.1 GCA_949747905.1 uncultured Eubacteriales bacterium | reverse complement strand
TGAAGTTTCTGGTGTTTGCTTGCTTTGCCAAAAGTGGGTGAATGCTGGGAGTAAAGGATTATGGGAGCTAGGTAACGGCATACCGCAGCCCACCCCATTCTCCGTGGAGGCTGTAGAACTTAAACGTTTTACGGTTAAACCTGCTATCAGGCGAAAGCTTGGTACAGAGTAGCCTGCCTTGAGTGAAGACAGCGGATAATAGTTCACGGCATAGTCTGTTCGGCCGGACGGAGGTTGCCTATTGCTATTTGAAATTGTCCTTTGCAAAAGAGGATAAGCTCAATGAAAATTGTCAAGGAAAGCTTCTAGACTGTCTTTATATTAGAGATTACGGTGTGGTCTGAGTGGCGATTCGGTTATGCATTATGCGTTCGGATGCTTAAAAGGAAACTGCTTCTACGGTGACGGGAAGTGCGTTCCGAGGGAAATCCTACCGAACCTAAGCCGCAAAGTTTATTTAATATAAACCACTGTATCGTTCTATTTTTACGCACGCCGAGTGCGTATTATTTTTAATCGGATTTTCAATAAAATTATGGAAAGCGACAATCGGGAAACAGTAAACTCATTAAAGGAAGATTCTTCCAAACAAAAGACCGAAAAGGTCAAAAAACCCAAAAGCAAAAAGAAACATAAATACGCATGGCTGCGTTGGGGAATATGCGTTTTATTCCTGTCTTTTGCACTAACCGTTATATTCAGTTTTATTACAGAAGTCGCAGTAAAAGACAGTGCCGCGTTTGTTTGTGTAATTGTGCTTCTGGTGCTACTGATTTTGAATATTTTCTGCGACGTTCTGGCAAACGCGATTATTTCGTGCAGTCCGGAGTCTTTTCATTCTATGGCATCGAATAAAATCAAAGGTGCTAAAAGAGCGGTGACTTTTTGCAATAACGCCACTAAGCTGAGCAGTATTTTTGCGGACGTAATAGGCGATATATGCGGAATCGTCAGCGGTGCCGCAGGTACGGCGCTGGTTATCCATATCGCGTCGGACGGCAGTACGATGCAACTTCTGAGTTCCATTATGGTAAGCGCTGTTATCGGCGCTCTGACTGTCGGCGGAAAAGCAATATTCAAACATTTTGCCATAAAATACAATAAGCAGATTACTTTCGCGTTTGCCAAATTTACCTCATTTTTTAAAAGAGAGAAATAATGCTTGAAAATATCACCGGCGGGCAACTTAAAAAAATGACATTCAAGGAGCTGCTTGCGCTCTGCGAGGAAGCCAGGGAGAAGATTACCGAAACCGTTTTAAAAAACGGCGGACATCTTTCTTCCAATCTCGGTACGGTCGAATTGACGGTTGCTTTGCACTATGTCTTTGATTTTCCGAAAGATAAAGTAATATTTGATGTCGGACACCAGTGCTATACGCATAAACTATTGTCCGGAAGATATGAGCAGTTTGATACGATAAGAAAAAAAGACGGACTTTCCGGGTTTCCCAAACGCAGTGAAAGCGAGTTCGATTGTTATAATACGGGGCATGCGGGTACTTCCGTTTCTGCTGCTCTAGGAATCGCGAAAGCTCGGGACGTGAAAGGGGAAGATTTCAACGTCATTGCCGTAATCGGGGACGGTTCTTTCAGTAACGGACTGGTCTACGAGGCATTCAACAGTCTGAGACTTCTGAATACAAATATTTTGCTTATATTGAACGACAACGGGATGTCTATTGCGCCGACGGTCGGAAGTATGCACGAATATCTCGAAATTCTAAGCAGAGAACAGCCGTATGCCGAAAAGAAAAATAAGCACGCGAAAATTTTCGAGCGTTTCGGTTTCGGTTATGACGGGGTATATGACGGTCACGACCTTGAAAAGCTGATTTTCAAACTGACTGAAATTAAAGAGCGACTTAAAACCGAGTCGGTAATACTGCATATCCTTACAAAAAAAGGCAAGGGGTATTCTTTCTGTGAGGAGAACCCGGAAGCGACTCACGGGATATCGGCGGGCAACGGAAAAGTGAGGGAGTATTCGAGTGTTTTGGGTGATACTTTGACTGCTCTTGCCGCCGAAAATGAAAAAATCGTTGCGGTTACCGCGGCGATGACGTCTGCTTTGGGGCTTTCCGATTTTTTCGAAAAATATCCCGAACGTTCAGTCGACGTGGGAATTTGTGAAGAACATGCGACGATTTTGTGCGCCGCTATGGCGACGGAGGGATTAAAACCATATTATGCGGTGTATTCCACGTTTTTGCAACGTTCTTTCGACGAAATAATAATCGATATATGCAGTCAGAATTTGCCGGTGACGCTTTGCGTCGACCGTGCCGGAATTTCGGGCGCCGACGGGGAAACGCATCAGGGCGTATTCGATTTGTCGTACCTCGGTTTAATACCCGGGCTCACTGTCGCCGTTCCGAAAGATACCGATGAATTTGCGAAAATGCTTGAATTTTCTGTCGGGTTCAATGCTCCGCTTGCCATTCGTTATCCCAGGGAAGGCAGAAGATTATTCGGCAAAACGGGTAAAATCGAAGTCGGTAAGTGGGAAAAACTTATAGATGGCGACGGTAAATTCGTAATTCTTGCTTGTGGAGAACGCGCTGTTTCGAGAGCGGTGGATGCGTCGGAAAAACTCAAAGAGCATGGCATTCTGGTCGGTGTGGTCAACGCGAGGTTTGTTAAACCGCTCGATTGCGAAATGCTGGATAGTTTTACCGAAAAGTATATTTTGACGGTGGAAGACAATATGCTTGCGGGCGGATTCGGCTCTTTGGTCGCCGTACATTACGGCGGGGCGAAAACAATAGCAAATTTTGCATACGGAGAAAAATTTATACCGCAAGGCGGCACAGACGAACTTATGGACGGTGAAATCGGCGTCGGGGAAATATGCGGATATATATTAAAAAATGAGAATAGATAAATACCTTGCCGAACGATTCGGTTCCAGAAATAAAGCCGCGGCGGCAATTTCAAAAGGACTGGTTTTCGTAAACGGTAAAACCGTCTCTGTTTCTTACGAAATAAAAGACTTCGATGCCGTAACTTTTGCGACGGCGGAAGAGGAATATGTTTCGGCGGGTGGGTTTAAACTTTCCAAAGCGCTGAAAGATTTCGGGTTTTCCGTAAAGGGAAAAGTAGTTGCGGATATAGGCGCCAGTACGGGCGGTTTTACCGATTGTCTGTTGCAGAACGGCGCCGGAAAAGTATATTGTATCGATGTCGGCGAAAGTCAGCTGCACGAGTCCTTGAAAGGCGGTAATGTTGTTGTAATAGATAATTACAATGCGCGCAATTTGAATGCGAGGTTGTTTGCGGAAATACCCGATTGCGTGGTAATTGACGTAAGTTTTATTTCATTGACATATATTCTGGACGCCGTCGCGGCGGTTGTCAGCAATGACGGCGGGGACGTAATCGCGCTTATTAAACCTCAGTTTGAATGCGAAAGCAGAAGCGTAGGTAAAAACGGAATAGTTCGAGGAGCGGCGGAACATAAAAAGATAATAGAAAAAATTTATCGTTTTGCCGTGGAACACGGGCTTGCTCCTTTGAAACTTACAAATGCACCCATACGCAAAGATAAGAATATGGAATATCTGATTTTGCTTGAAAAAGGCGCGAGTGCGGAATCTTGTGAAAATTTGTTAAAGTCTGTAAAATTATAAATTACAGGCTTTTTTATTTGCATATTTGTATAATCGGTTGTATAATATCTTTGTATGAACGCGGGGATATATTTCAATAAAAATTACGTATCCGAGAATACGAAAAATATAAAACTGATTGAAAGTACTCTTGAAAATAACGGTATTTCGGTAAAACTCGTTGACGTTTATAGCGACCTTGATGGGCTGGATATTTTATTTGTGCTCGGCGGCGACGGTACGATTTTAACTATAGCGGCCGAATGTGCCGCCCGCGGAATTACTATATTAGGCATAAATTACGGACATCTGGGTTTTCTTGCGGAATTCGAACCGGATAGAATCGAAGACGCGTTGTTGCTTGTTTGCGGAGGAAATTACAGCGTTCAGAAGCGCAGTATGCTCAAAATATCGTTTGACGGTAAAGATTACTATGCTTTGAACGATATGGTCATACAGCGCAACACGGGCGGCGCGCATTTCAGTAATACAGTAAGTCTGCATGCCGAAATAGACGGAACAACCGTTGATAACTTTTCATCGGATGGAATAATTATAAGTACGCCTACCGGGTCGACTGCGTATTCACTTGCTGCGGGCGGTTCGGTATTGTCTCCCGATATCAGCGCGTTTATACTGACGCCAGTCTGCCCGCATTCGCTTCATTCGCGACCCGTCGTCTTTGACGATTCGAGCGTTGTCAAAGTTAGAGCGATAGGAAAAAGAGAACGTCCCGTTCTAATTGTCGACGGAAAGGTTGTGGGGGAAATAATGAGCGGTGAAACCGTTACCGTAAGTAAAGCCGAGCGCAACGCGGAGTTTATCACGCAGGACAAAAAAAACTTTTTTAATAAACTTTTAATTAAGTTGAATATATGGAGTAAATAATGCAAAGGTCTTTAAGGCAACAAAAAATTCTTGAAATAATTGCTGCGAATGAAATCGATACGCAGGAAGAATTGTGTGCCGAACTTATTAAAGCGAATTTTAATGTTACGCAGGCAACTATTTCCCGCGACGTGAAAGATTTAAAACTTTATAAAGTCGCGGGTACGAAAAAGAAATACAAGTATGCGAGTTTCGATACATACGTTGACAGCGTGACAAACCGCATGACAAATCTTTTCAAAGGTTGCGTTCTCGCTATCAATCACGCAAACAATCTTATACTCATTAAAACGATGCGAGGCAACGGTTCAACCGTGGGCGTTTTCGTCGATTCTCTCAATATCGAGGATATAGTCGGAAGCGTTGCAGGTGACGATACGTTGCTTATTGTCGTCAACAGCAACGAGAATGCGCCTAAAGTCGTGTCTGTTCTGAAAGAATATTTAAGTTAATGTTAAAAAGACTTTACATAAAAAACATTGCGCTTATATCCGAAGCGGACATTGAGTTCGATGAAAAATTAAATGTTTTGTCCGGTGAAACGGGTTCGGGTAAATCGGTTATACTTGATTCGATAAATTTTGTATTAGGTTCGAAAGCCGACAAAACAATGATAAGATACGGCGAGCACGAAGCAAGCGTGCGCGCCGAGTTTTCGGTTGAGGAAAATTGTCCCGCCGTACATCGTCTTAAAGATTTGGATATCGATTCGGACGGTACGATAGTGATTTCCCGTAGATTTTCCATTGAAGGAAAGGGCGGTATAAAAATTAACGGCAACGCCGTTACTGTTTCTATGTTGAAGTCGGTCACTCAGCACCTTGTCGATGTTCATGGTCAGAGCGAGCATTATTTTTTATTGAACGAGGATAACCAACTTAAAGTACTTGACGAAATTTCGGATAATAACCTGGACGGCTGCAAGCAGAAACTTGCCGATTTGATTGGTTTGAACAGAGAACTCAAAAGAAAAATCGCATCGTTCGGAGGAGACGCTTCCGAAAGAGAACGCAAACTCGATTTGTTGAAGTTTCAGATAGGTGAAATAACTTCGGCGGATATTTACGAGGGCGAGTACGAGGAACTGAAAGCAAAACAAAATATAATCGACAATGCGGAGAAAATTTTATCAGCGTTAAACGGTTCGGCTTCCGTTCTTTCGTGCGACGGCGGTTGTATAGACGGTATTTCTTCAATAAAACATAGCCTTAACGGTATTGCTTCGCTCGGCAAGGAATATTCGGAAATAGTTTCGCGCTTGGAAAGCGTCGGTGCCGAATTATCGGATATAGAGGAAACGCTCTCGGATTTGGCGGACGGAGTGTCGTTTGATGCGCGTGAAGCGCAAGAAACGGAAGAGCGAATAAATCTTTTACGTTCTCTCAGAAAAAAATACGGTACAGACGAGAGTGAAATTTTAAAATTTCTCGATAATATCACCGCTCAATACGAACTTTTATCCGACGGCGCAGATGCGGTGGAAAAGTTTAATGCAGAGATTAGTGCAAATAACGGTAAAATTTTCAAGTTGTGTAGAAAAATTACCGAAGCAAGAGTCGCGGTAGCGGAAAAATTCGGCGGGCAAGTTGTGTCGGAGCTGAAAACGCTGAATATACCGAACGCTGAATTTTCCGTCGCATTCGAAGACTACGACGAAAATTCGGTTAACCTGAATTCCGCGGAAGGGTCCGACAAAGTAAAATTTATGTTTACCGCAAATAAGGGTGAACCGCTGAAAGAGCTCAATAAAGTTATCAGCGGCGGTGAAATGAGCAGATTTATGTTGGCGGTCAAAACCGTTTTGAAAAACGTCAACGGAATTTCGACGTACATATTTGATGAAATAGATACGGGCATAAGCGGTTTTACCGCGAAAACGGTTGCGGAAAAATTCATAAAAATTTCCGAAAGCACTCAGATTCTCGCGGTTTCGCATTTGCCTCAGGTGTGTGCTGCGAGTTCCGCTCAATTCCTTATTTATAAATCGGAAGAGAACGGAAAAACGGTTACGAATGTTAAACGGCTTGACGCCGAAAGTAAAATTTCCGAAATTATCAGACTCACGGGAGGGAATATCGGTTCCGATGTCGCTCGGCGTCACGCGGAAGAGCTTATAGCTCAATTTTTGAATAAGTAAAAAAATGCGGCGGATTTTCCGCCGTTTTTTTGAATAGTTAGATTTGATTTGCGCACAATACTGTTATGTTTTACGGCAAGAAAGGTTTTAAAGCGTTAATTCTTTTAATAGCGGTAGTTGTGTGTTCGTTCGTATTCGTACCTTTTTCCGTGTATGCGGACGAAGACGGACTTTATCTCGGCGGTTTTCCCGCAGGTTTTGTTCTGAATACAACTACTGTCGAAGTCGTAGGTTTTTGCGAAGTGTTAACCGACGACGGTATGAATTGTCCTGCGAGAGACGCGGGAATAAGGGCGGGAGACATAATTGACAAAATAAACGGCGAAGAAGTAAATAAAACTTCGGATGTAAACGAATTTATTTCCCGTGACTATAAAAAATACGAAATCACCGTTATAAGAGGCACTGAAACTTTGAAAGTACCGGTAAATCCCGTTAAAGAACTTTCATCCGGCGGTAAGCGCATAGGAATATTGGTGAAAGACAGCGTTAACGGTATCGGGACCGTGACTTATGTAGATAAAGCAAACGGTAAATTCGCTTCGCTCGGGCATCCGGTCTCTTCGCAGGACGGTAAGATGTTCGATATAAACGGTGGTACGGTTTACGGAAGTCTCATTTACGACGTCAAAAAAGGAGTGAGAGGTATTCCCGGCGAGCTTCGAGGCGCGTTCGAGAACGGTACGGTGATAGGTAAGGCGCGAATAAACTGCTCGTGCGGCGTTTACGGCAGTCTTGCTGAAAATTTCGATTGTTCAAAATTGATAAAAATACGCAAAGCGCCTATTAATGAAGTTGCAATCGGCACGGCGTATATTTATTCCACAGTTTACGGTAAAGAAGCGGAGAAGTATAAAATATCCATCGCCAAAGTGGATGCCGGTAATAAAGACAACCGCAACTTTGTAATCAAAGTGGAAGATAAGCGGCTTTTGGATAAAACGGGCGGAATTGTTCAAGGTATGAGCGGAAGCCCCATAGTACAGAACGGTAAACTTATCGGCGCCGTAACCCATGTGTTTGTTATAATATGGATACCGACGATGGTAATTAAGGGACTTATATCACGAAAATACTTAGAAAAGGAGAACAATTTCATTATAAATTCATTCGTCGGTGGGAAACTCGCCGAAGCGGGTTTTTCTTTTTTAAATTAAATGTAGTTATTGAGATATTGAAATTAGTCAAAATACGACAGAATAGCTCAAAGAGAAGGGAAAGGATTAGCTTTACTTTGTTGCAATAAATAAGTAAAAT
>CATKEF010000070.1 GCA_949747905.1 uncultured Eubacteriales bacterium | reverse complement strand
GATACAACCTTTGAAAGATTAAAGCCGTTAATTCAAGAGGCTTATGAGTACGCAAAGGAAAAATATTCTAAAAGGAAGTAAGATAAATTTCAATTTATCGTAAAAATTCGTTTTAGGTTACTACCGCTCCACCAAAATAAGCACCTTTTTTAAGGTGTTTATTTGTTTTTTGCGGCGTAAATTGATATTTCATCGCTTTTTTTGTTCATTTTTTGGGTACTATTTAAAAAGTTTTCTGATTTCAAGCACATTTCGGTATTTTTCACGCGATTTTGAGATTTTTTCTTCCTCGATAAGTTTACTGTGTCGTTTATAAACCAAACAATTTAAGAATAAAAGCAAATATCTTCTATAAAAAGTAAGAAACTGTATCTTCGGTTACAGTATAGGCAAATTCAAGTTGCGGAAGTTTATCTGTTTGATAAATATTCAAAGTATTTTTTAATTCCTGGCAATTTTGCAGGGAATTTTTTGTGTTAAAATCCACAAAAAGGTTGGTTTCATTCAGTTTAAGTAAAAATTGCAATTTATTAAAGTAAAAATTGCAATTGATATCTCTGATATGTTGTGATAGTATAATAGCGAAATACGGGAGAGTTGACCGTATGAGATTTTAATAATTTTGTTCTTAAGAACAAAAGGCTGCACCTCTTTCCGAGGCGCAGCCTGAAAACATTATCAGGAGGTAATAATGAAACAATTTGAAAAAGTCTTGAACTTTTGTGAAAACCACAAAAAAATATTGTTGCTATCATGTTCCGCAGTTTTGTCGGTACTTTTTATCGTCAGTATTTTAATTGCCGTTTTCAGCGGCGGTGAATTTGCAGAGACTTCGAAAACAGTTGAAGTAAAAGGTTTGTTACAACTCAACGAAACCGGATATTCAACAAATTATCTTTCCGGGGATAAATTCTCTTTTGATAAAGAGAGGGCAGATATCACGCTAATCGCAAAGGACCCCGCGATAGACCATGTTGTAAAAATCGAGAAACTGCCGGCAAGCGAATATGGTTTTTTAATTAACGGTAAGGGTGACGTAATTGACGAAGCAGAACAAATTACGATGACAAAGGATATTAAGTCTGTTTCCGTTGTAAGTAAGTATTATCCCGATTTAAAGGTCAACATTCCCGTGAATGTCGTTTCCACCGACGGTATAGAATTTAAACAGAGTCTATTAATGGAAGCGGAATCGGCTAAACTTTATAAAGATAATAAGCTGATAAGCGAAGAGGATAAACTGGTTTTGCCCGAGACAGATAAGCCTTATAATTCTTCGGCGGGAACGCCGGCCGGGGCGGAATGCAGCGGCGGCGCTTGTTTGAGGAATTTTCAGGCAAGCAACATGCGCGTCGAATTTGAAATCATCAGTACGGAAGAAGTGGAAGTAAGTTTCGTGATAAAGTATTGTATGCGCAGAGACGGTAAAACTTTCGGAGAATATTATAAAGTCAAACTTAACGGTCGCGAAGACAAAACTATAGCCGCAATCAAAACCGAGGTCGGAGAAGATTATTTCACGCCTGCGGATTTGCAGACGGTAACGTTAAAGCTGGTTCGCGGCGTAAACGTTATAACTTTCGAAAGCGGAACAAACGTCGGAACGCAGAATCCTGCCAATCTCGACGCCATAATGTTAACTTGCGATAAAGCGGTTTTGGGTGTGTTCCCCGCATAAAGAGTTAAGGAGATAAATATGGAAGAAAATAAAATGACGGCATTTTTAAAAACGGTCGGTAATGAAATAAAACAAACGGTTTTAACCAAAAGTTACGGTTGTTACGTCGCCCTTGCGGCTTTGGTTTTAACTTTTATACAGATAATAACCTATAATTTCGTGTCCGTGGAGCTTTTTCATGCGGGAGTTATAGTAAGTTCGGCGTTGGGCATTGTATTCTTTATAATATTATCGCTTTTCCGTAAAACGTCGCCGCTTGCACCCGTAATTCTTATGGTGTGCGACTTGGTTGCATTGCTTTGCTTTGCGAGTGCGGATGGTATTGTAGACGTATTTTCAACTTTGTTTTTCGACGGCTTTTCTCTGGGTAAATTGTTTACTTTGCCTACTGCGGAGTGGGTGAGCATTTTCTCGTTTGTATTGTCGTTTATCATAAGTTCTGTTGCGGTATATCTTCCTCAGAACAAAAAAACCACGGTAAAAGAAAAAAGTAATGAAGAGGTAGCGGAAGTAGTATGAAAAAGGTAAAAAAGTTTAATCTTGCGTTTAAAATAGCTTTCCATGTTACTTTGTTTATTTTCGGAATAGTGACGGTGGTTGGTCCCATAATGCTTGCAAACAAAGGCGCAATCAATACGGCGCTCGGCATCCAGACTTCGACCAGCACCGCCGGCAACGGAAATATGTATTTTGAAACGAAATTCAAAAACATGGACGAAGTGACCGAAGCAAGTAAAAATATTATAGAAGAAACTATGGAAGAGGGCGCTGTTCTTCTTAAAAACGAAAACAATGCGCTTCCTCTCGCGCAGGGCGACTCGGTAAATCTTTACGGAATAGCGTCATATTACAGCGTCGTTGCGGGTCAGGGTTCGGGCGTAGGCTCCGTCAAAAACGACGGTGAAACGAAAAACGTCGTTACTCTCGAAGAAGGGTTTACGGCTGCCGGACTTTCCGTCAACAAAACGCTGAACGAATGGTATCGCGCGCGCAAAATGCAGGACGTCGAAATAGGTAAGCGTGGAGGAACACTCGTCGGCGGCGGAACTCAGCAGTCGCAGTATGTTGTAAAAGACGCCAACTGGAATGTACTTCCCGAAGCGAAAGCCGATAAAGCCAAAGCCGGTATAGTTGTATTCGGACGTAACTCGGGCGAGGCCATAGATTTGTACATGGATACAACCATGGATACCGAAACTATGGCGGGCGACGGGAATCGCGTTATAGTAAACAGAGAAAATAATAATAAACCGGCGAATACCGCAGGCGATGCGCTCGCTCTATCCGAAAACGAAAAATCCGTTCTTGAGGGCATGAAGGCGCTTAAAGATAGCGGAACGTTGGATTCTATTATTGTAATAATGAATGCGGCGGCGCCTTTGATGGCTGAATTTGTAGAGAATGAGGCTTACGGTATAGACGCATGCATGTGGGTAGGCACGCTGGGAACTTACGGTGCCAACGGTCTCGGCAGGTTAATGGTGGGTGATGTGAACCCTTCCGGCAGAACGGCGGATACTTTCTGGGCAGATAGTAAATACAATCCCGTTTATTATAATTTCGGTGCAATAGAATATGCAAATTCCGGAATTTTGAAGGGTTATCAAACCACTTTGAACGGAGAATACGACGATAAATATTACATAGCTTATCAGGAAGGTATTTACAACGGTTATAAATATACCGAGACAAGGTATGAAGACGTGGTCACAAATCGTGAAAACGTCGGTACGTTCGATTATAAAAAAGTCGTAACTTATCCTTTCGGTTACGGATTGAGCTATTCGGAATTTAGTTATTCCAATATGAAAGTAACGGAAAATGCGGCTAAGAAAACTTATACCGTATCGGTTGACGTTACTAACACTTCCTCCGTCGACGGAAAGGAAGTCGTTCAGGTTTACGTGCAGAAACCTTATACAGCTAAAGATATTCAGAACGGCGTTGAAAAATCTTCGGTTGAACTTATCGGTTTCACAAAAGTGGAAGTAAAAGCGGGAGCAACCGCTACCGCAACAATCGAAGTTAAAGAAAAATACTTTGCGGCATACGACGCGAATGTTGAAAAAACTTATGTTATAGGTTCGGAAGACGCAAACGATAAGTATCTTTTGACTGTTGCAAAAGATTCGCATGACGCTGTTAACAACATTTTAAAGTATAAATCGGGGAACGGCGTCAGCGTCGACGACAATAAAATTTTCAAAAACGCGCGCAGAGGCGACGGCGACAAGAATTTGGTTTGGAGCAAATATTTTGCATATGATAAAACCACTTATTCGAGTAACGACTTTATAGAAAGCGAAAACGCCGCGTTCGAGAATTTGGAACATTACGAAGGACAGAAAGCCAATTACGGTGTAGACAAAATCACCAATCAGTTCGATGATGTGGATTTTGTTAAAGCCGGTATATTCGAGAGCAACGAAACTTCTCAGTTCTACACTACAAGAAGCAATTGGGAGGGAACTTGCGGAAAGAGAATAAACCTTACCGCGACGCAAGCGCTAGTAGAAGCTCAGAAGTGCGCGGCTGTTGAAAAGGATAATATTCCTTATCCCAAATACGAAGAAGCAGGTTTTTACGAGGGCGAGGAAATATTCGACGAAATAAAACTTATTTATCTTCGCGGAAAAGACTACAACGACCCGCTTTGGGATACTCTTCTTAACAGAATGAGTTGGGAAGAATACTGTTATTTCCTTCAGGAAGGCTTCCGCTTTACTCGCGACGTACCTTCAATAGCAGCTCCTAAATCTTTGCAGCAGAACGGAGGCATT
>CATKEF010000069.1 GCA_949747905.1 uncultured Eubacteriales bacterium | reverse complement strand
TCGAGTGCGGAAGTGGGCTCGTCGAAGAGCATTACTTTGGGATTCATTGCGAGCGCGCGGACTATTGCAATGCGCTGTTTCTGTCCGCCCGAGAGCGTGGAGGGGTATACGTTCGCCTTGTCGGCAAGCCCTATTCTTTCGAGAAGCCGCATCGCGTTAGCTTTTGCGTCCTCTTTGATTTTTTTTGCGTCCGTCTGTAAAGGCGATACGGGCTGTTTTTTATCCTTGGCTCTGAAAAGATTTTTGAAATTTGCAAAAAAGTTCTTTCTTCTGGCTTTGCGCAAATCCTGCAGTCCTATGTGCACGGGCGCAAAGGTTATATTTTTCAATACGCTCATATTATTGAACAGATTGAATTGCTGAAAAACCATTCCCATTCTGCGCCGTTGGATGTTTATGTCGACTTTAAGGTTGCAAAGGTTGTTTCCCTCGAAAAACACATAGCCGTCCGTAGGGTCTTCGAGAACGTTCAGACATCTCAGAAAAGTACTTTTACCGCTTCCCGAGGGACCGATTATCGCTATTTTTTCGCCCTGAAAAATTTTCTCGCTTATATCGTCGAGCACGTTGAGCTTGCCGTATGATTTGGTGAGGTGCTGAACCTCAATCATTGCGGAGGGGTCGAAAGGTTCTACGGGCGTTTTTTCGGTTTTTAAAAATTTTTCCGTTTTATTTCCTTTCACTCTTTCTCAGCCTCCTTTCGATAAGTTTTATAAGCAAAGTAATGATGATTACTATTACGAGGTATACAAGGGCAAGCATTATATACGACGTGATGATATCGTACGTAAGTACAAAAACCTTTTCGAATGCTTCGGGAAGTGCGAGCGTCGCGCAGTAGCTTGCGACCGACGTATCTTTTACGAGCATTATGAGTTCGTTTCCGAGTGTGGGAATTACGTTTTTTATTGCCTGAGGAATAACGACTTTTATCATGGTCGCGGTATAGGAAAGACCGAGCGTTCTGCCCGCTTCCAGTTGTCCGGGGTCCACTGCCTGTATGCCGCCGCGCATTATTTCCGAGACGTATGCACCGCTGTTGAGTCCGAATACCAATACGGCTTCCCAGGGAGAGGGTATTGAAATGCCGCGAAATATAACGAAGTGAGAAATCATCAGCTGTACGACGATGGGAGTACCGCGGAATAGACCCGTATATATATCGCCTACGTAAGACAGGGCTTTGGCTATTTTGCTGCGCGTTCCCGCAACCTTTACGGTAGCGACAAGCGAGCCGATTATAATTCCTATAATCAGCCCGCAAATTGCGATGATAAGTGTGTTTTTCAGTCCTTCGAGAGCGGTTAAATATATTCCCGTGTCGAAAAACTTTTCAAAAAATAATTTTAAGTTCACGATTAACCTTTTTATTTATTGACTGCTTTTACCGCCGAGGCAAGGGTATCCTTGTCGCCGCAAACGAATTTGATTTTGCCGTAAGAAAGGTCTGTTACCGCAAGAAGAATAGTGTCATAGGCCTGAGCGTTAACGTTTTCGAAGCCTTCGAAGCCGAAATCTTCCGAGCCTTCGAGATACAAAAGACCCGTCTGCGCTCTCGCAGCGCCTGCGTTAACTTTTCCGAATTCTTTGATAACTGCGTTTACCTGTTCTGCCGTCGTGCAGTTTTCGAACAGCGCGGCGTCGTCTTCGAGTACCGCTATCCGCTGAGTGGTGCTGTAATAGGGAACGGTGAAATCTACTTTTTCCGCGCGTTCTTCGCTGTAAGAGAGTCCTGCGACGACTATATCCGCGGTGCCTGCCTGCACGGTCTCGACGACAACGTTGAATGCTGTGTCGATGATTACGAGTTGCTTACCGAGTTTGTCTGCGAATATTTTTACCATCTGCATATCAACTCCGCCGTAGTTATTGCCGCTTCCGGTCGAGCCTGTGGGATACTCGAAAGGCTTGAAGCCCGTGTTCGTAACTACGACCAGTTCTTCCGCTCTGTTCGTGCTGGTTGATTTGACGCCAGTCACGGCGGTTATCTCCGTGCCGTTTGCCATAGCTGCCATTTCGGCTTCGTATAACGACTTGACGGTAACCTTTTCGTTGCCTACGGTCATGCCCTCTTCGCTGTTAAGCTCTGCGAGCATTCCGTTGAGCTGTTCTTTAAGCTGCGTATTGTTCTTGTTTACGCCGATTACGTATTCTTCTTCGGTAAGGTCGATATTTATTATGGAGACGGTATTTGCGTTTGCGCATGACGCAAGGGAAACGGCCGTCGCCGCCGCCATAACGAGAGAAATTACGGTAATTATAAATTTTTTCATCTTTTTACCTCTTTTTTGTTGTTGCGGTTACTATACCATATAACGAAACGATATTGCAAACGAATTTTTAATAAATTATTTTTATGCAAAAAAATGTATATTTTTTCATAAATAATGGTAAATTCATTCATTTTGACGGTAATGCATATGTGTAAATTATTATCACAAATATTTCATTATATATTTTGCCTTTATGATATTGCAAAAAGAGGCAATAAATGGTAAAATTATGTCAATAACGTATATGACCCTTTGTGCGGTCTTAAAATTATAATTTATGGAACAGATAATAAAGGAAATATCGTCTGCCGAGGAAAGGGCGGCGAAAATAAAAGCCGAAGCCGCCGCGCGCGCGGCGAAAATTGCGGAAGACGCGGAGGGGCGCGCGGAAGAGTTGGGGCGCGCTACGGAAGAGAGCTGTAAAATTATTCGCGAAGAAAGCGAAAGAAGCGCGCGCGCCGAAGCTGAAAAAAATTATGCGGAAACTTTGAAAAAAAGTCACGCCGAGGCGGCAAAGTATGCCGACGGGGTTCTTGCGAATTCAGAAAAATACGTTGACGAAATAGTCCGGAGGATATCAGGTGGCAGTAGCCGAGTTCGGTAAGCTCAATCTCGTTGCTATGTCTTACGACAGAGACGGTATTTTAAACGCTCTGCAAAGAACGGGTGCGACGGAAGTTAAGCTGCATGTACAAACTGAATATGCCGTTCCGCTTGCCGCCGACTGCGAAGAGCTTCGCGCGTATCTTGCTTCTTTGGAGTACGCTTCCGAGCTCATTTCGTCCGAGGCGGAAAACTATGTTAAGGAGCATAAGTTAAAGACAGAAGTTTGCGCGGACGGGTTCGGCGTCGATTACGCCGAATTTACGGCGGCAGCCGCATTTAAGGAAACTGCGGACGAAATCGTGCTTAAAGCGGACGGACTTTTCGGAGAACGCAAAACGATGTCTGCCGAACGCGCCAGACTTTTACGTACGGTCGGCGCCGCGGAGATTTACGGCGCCGTTAAAATGCCGTTTTCTGCTTTTTCCGGTACGGAACATACGGTTGTAACGCTCGGCACGGTGTCGGAGAAGGTCAAGGACGAATTTTTCGCTGCGGCTGAGGCGGACGGGCTGAGCGAAGTCCGGTTGCTGAACAGAGACGGCGAAAACGCTCTGTACGCCGTCGCGTACCATAAAGACAGCGACTTGCCCGCATATTTGCAACAATACGGTTTCACTGCTTGTCCTTTCGGCGGAGACGTTACCGGCGAGGAGAATCTTGCCAATCTCAAAGAAAAAATCAGTCGGCTGGACGACGAACTCGCCGATGTGACGAAAGAGTTTTATAAGCTGAGCGAATTTCTCAGACCTTTGAAAATTTACTGCGATTACGTCGGTTTCGAGCTTGAGAAAGCCGAACTGTCCGATAAAATGCGCGCTACTCAGACTACGGTGCTCATTGAAGCGTTCGTGCCCAAAGAGGCGCAGGACGCGGTCAAGGCGGCGATAGACGGGGTAACCAAAGCTGCGTATTACGGATTTTCCGAGGTGGAAGAGGACGAGATGCCTCCTACGCTCTACAAAAACAACGCCGTGGTCAGAAATTTCGAATCCATAACCAATATGTATTCGCCCGTCAACGCGCGCGAATTCGATCCAAGCACGGTTATGGCGTTTTTTTACAGCGTGTTCCTCGGCTTTATAATGGCGGACGTTGGCTACGGGCTTATGATGCTTTTGGGCGGCGGCGCCGTATATCTTAAAAACCGCGCAAGCGACGGCGGACTGAAAAGACTTTCGGGAGTTTTCGCGTCGGGCGGTATCTTTGCCATAGTATGGGGGCTTTTGTTCAATTCTTTCTTCGGTATATCGCTCGATACCATGCCCACGGTAATGCCCGACGCTCAGAAAGCGATGTGGTCTTTTATGGGTATAAGCATACCGAGCGTTCTCGTCATCAGTCTTGAAATCGGCGTGGTGCATCTTATGACGGGCTATATCTTAAAAGCCGTGCAGTGCTGGCGCAGAGGGTTAGTGCTCGACGGGATACTCGACGGCGTGATTTGGGCTTTGTTTTCGCTCGGGGTCGGACTGGCTCTTGCGGGGCTTGTGGACGAAGCGGGCGCGCCCGTTCTGACGTATGCGGGCGGAATAGTTGCCGGGATATGCCTTTTAACGGCTGTTCTTACGGCGGGAAGGAAGGAAAAACTTTTAGGAAAATTCACAAAGGGGTTCGGCGCGGCTTACGGCGTGATAAATTACGCTTCGGATATCCTGAGTTACGCGAGACTTTACGGACTTATGCTTTCGGGCGCCGTTATCGCGCAGATTATTTCGCAATATGCGGTGACGGGTACGGAAAACACGGTCGGGTTTATCGTGAGCGGCGAGCCTCTGCTCGTCGTGTTGGGCGTGGTGCTTATGATAGTGGGTCACGTGTTCAATCTCGCTATGAGTCTTCTTGGTGCGTACATTCACGACGCGAGATTGCAGTACGTAGAATTTTACGGCAGGTTTTTCGAGGGGGAGGGCGAACTTTTCAGACCGCTCGGTTCCACTCATAAACATATAGAAATAGTCAATAATTAAACCGTTTTTAACGGTCGGAGGTTTAAACAATGTTTACAGATGGTTATGCTATAGCAATGGCGGGAATCGCGCTCTGCGTGCTTCTCTGCGGCGTGGGTTCGGCAATCGGTCTTTACAAAACCGGCAGCGCCGCCGCCGGAGTTCTCGGTGAAAACCCCAAAAAGTTCGGTAAAGTCATGGTTCTCGTGTTGCTGCCCGCAACGCAGGGTATATACGGCTTTATAGTCGCCATTATCGCGTCGTCGGCAATAAACAATCCCGAAGTCGCAATGACGATGGCGCAGGGGTGGTCTGTATTCGGCGCGGTCGCGCCTATGATGTTGTCCGGTCTTATTACCGGCATATTCCAGGGCAAGTCTGCCGTAAACTGCATATATGCGGTGGGCAAACAGGATTCCCTCGGCGGTAAACTTATTATTTACCCCGCAATGATAGAGTTCTACGCTATTCTCGGACTTCTCATCTCCATAATGGTCATACCTGCTTTTTAAGGTGAGATATGGGCGTTGAAGCTATAGTGGAAAGGATAATTTCCGATGCAGAGGAGGAAGCTCGCGCAACAGTTGCCGCCGCGGAAGAACGCGCCGCACAAGCATATGCCGAGGCGGAAAGACGCGCGGAAAGGCACAGAACGGGCACTCAGGCGGAGTGCGCCGCAAAAGCGGCAGCTATTGCGGAGGGCAGGGCGGCTACGGCGCGCCTCGACTCCGCGAAAGTTTTGCTTGCGGAAAAGCGCAGGGTAATCGACTCCGTCTATTCGGCAGCCCTCTTAAAACTCAATTCCCTTAAAAAAACGGAGGCGTTGAAGCTCGCGGAGCGGCTGCTTAAGGATTATGCGGAAGAGGGCGACGAGCTGGTGTTTGCCGAAAGTTATCCGTATGCAAAGGAAGTTTCGTCACTTGCGGTTACTGCAGAAAAATCGCTTAAAGTTTCCGCGGAAAGGGCGGATATAAGCGGCGGTTTTATTTTGCGCGGCGAAAAGAGCGACAAGGATTTGTCGTACGGAGCGTTGCTTGCGGCGGACCGCGAGGAGCGGCAGGCCGAGCTTGCGGCGGAAATTTTTGCGGACGAAAGTCTTGGTTAACGGTTTCGATATGTCAAAGGACGCGGTTTATACGGGCGGCGTTATCGCCGTAAAAGAAAACGTACTTTTAAAAGATAAAATATTCAAACTCTGCGAGACGGATGCGGAAGAGGCTTTGCGCGTTATTACGGAGAGCGGTTTCGGCAAGGGGGCGGAAGTTGATTCCGCTTACGGTTTCGAAACGCTCATTTCCGCGGAAGAGCGCGATTTGGACGAGTTTGTGCGGGAATATGCGCCGAATACGGCGGTTTCCGCATATATATTCGCTCCGCGCGATTTTCACAATATGAAAGCGCTTATTAAAGCGCGTAACCTCGGTGAGAGCGCGGAGAGTATGCTCGCGCCCGAAGGCGCTTATACAGTAAGATTGCTTTCGGAGTGCATTGAAAAAGCCGACTTTTTCCCGCTCGACAAAGAGCTTGCCTCCGCCGCGGAAACAGTTTACGGTGCGGGGAACGATGAGGAAAACGCCGTGGTTCTTTCGGGTTCGGAAACGGGCGTGATTTTCGAAAAGGCGCTTTTTCGTTACCTTGCGCACGTATGCAAGCGCAACGGTTTTTTGAAAAAACTTATTGCGAAAAAAGCAGATATGCTCAATATTTTAACGGCGTTGCGCTCGTACTCCCCCGAATTTGCGGCTAAAAATTATGTTGACGGCGGAAAACTTTCCCGAAAACGGCTTGAAAAACTTTTCGGCGACGACAGGGAGCGCGCGGCGCGCTCGTTTGCGGATACGCCGTATTATGATTTCGTGAAAGTTTGTTTTTCCGCCATTGAAAAGGGACTGCCTTTTACCGAAGCGGAGAGATTATACGAAAGCATTGAAACTATCGAACTTTCGAAGAAAAAGTACGAGCTGAAAAATTCCGAACCGTTCCTTTATTACGTTTTCCGCAGACACGCGGAAATTGCAAACGTGAGAATACTTTTCGTCTGTCTGCTGTCGGGAATGGACGAGAGCGGAATAAAAAATCGATTGAGGGCTATTTAAATTGGAAGAAACTGGTAAAACGGCTTTCGTCGGCGACGGCGACAGCATAACGGTATTCAAAGCCGCGGGAGTTGCCGCTTTTGCCGCGGAGAACGAGTCGAAGGCGAAAGAAATTTTAAGAAAAATAGCAAAAGAATACCGCGTGATTTTTCTTACGGAAGAACTGGCGCGGGCTTTGGGCGGTTTTTTGAAACGGTTTGACGAAGATACTTATCCCGTGATTTTGAGCGTGCCTTCCAAAAACGGAAGTACGGGATACGGAACCGAACTTCTGAAAAGTGCAATGGAGCGCGCGCTGGGCGTGGACATTCTGTTCAACGGAAATTGATTTTTTGAAAATACTTAAGGCGCAGACGTTGCGGCGCGGGGACTCGGTTCCCCGAAATCACTGAATGCTCTGACGTTATCGCACGTCGGGAATTCGTGAAGGAGAATTTATTATGGGTAAAACGGTAAAGGTAGCCGGACCGCTTATTATTGCGGAGGGTATGGAAAACTGCAAAATGTACGACGTCGTGCGGGTTTCCGAACTCGGGCTTTTGGGTGAGGTAATAGAACTTCGCGGAGACAAAGCGTCCGTGCAGGTTTACGAAGAGACGTTCGGGCTCGGTCCTGGCGAAGAGGTCGTCTCCACGGGCGAGCCGCTTTCTGCGGAGCTTGCTCCCGGGCTTATTTCGGGTATATTCGACGGTATACAGCGCCCGCTTACCGCGCTGTACGAAAAATACGGCGCGAGAATTTCAAGGGGTGTTTCGGTAAACAAACTCGACCGCGGGAAAAAGTGGACTTTCGTGCCGACCGTAAAAAAGGGTGACGAGGTCGAAGAGGGCGACGTGCTGGGCACGGTTGCGGAGACCGAACTGGTTGAACATAGAATACTCGTACCCAACGGTGTATGCGGCAAAATTCTGTCGATAGAGAAGGGCGATTTCAATATAGAAGAGACAATCGCGGTCATAAAGACCGAAAAGGGCGACACCCCCGTATGCATGCTCAGAAAATGGCCCGTCCGCAGGGGCAGACCGTATAAAGAGAAACTCACTCCCGACGCGCCCATGGTGACGGGGCAGAGAGTCGTCGACACGCTGTTCCCCATAGCGCGCGGCGGAGTCGCCGCCGTTCCGGGACCGTTTGGAAGCGGCAAAACCGTCGTGCAGCATCAGCTTGCGAAATGGGCTGACGCGGACATTATAGTTTATATCGGCTGCGGCGAACGCGGCAACGAAATGACGGACGTTCTTAACGAGTTTCCCGAGCTTAAAGACCCCAAGTCGGGGGAGCCAATCATGAAGCGTACGGTACTGATTGCAAACACTTCGGATATGCCCGTTGCCGCGCGTGAAGCGAGTATATATACGGGTATAACCATTGCCGAATACTTCCGTGATATGGGGTATAACGTCGCCATTATGGCGGATTCCACTTCACGTTGGGCGGAGGCTTTGAGAGAAATGAGCGGACGTTTGGAAGAGATGCCGGGCGACGAGGGGTATCCCGCTTATCTTTCGAGCAGACTCGCCGAATTTTACGAGCGCGCGGGGATAGTGAAACTTCTCGGCAAAGAAGGCCGTACGGGTTCGGTTACGGCTATCGGCGCGGTTTCTCCTCCCGGAGGCGACCTTAGCGAACCGGTCTCTCAGGCTACGCTCAGAATAGTAAAAGTTTTCTGGGGACTCTCTGCTTCACTTGCGTACAAACGGCATTTCCCCGCAATTGACTGGCTTATCAGCTATTCTCTCTATGCGGATAAAATGAAAGACTGGTACGACGGCAACGTAAGCGTAGATTATTTCAGATACAGACAGTTTATTATGACCGTCCTGCAGGAAGAGGCGGCGCTTGACGAAATAGTGCGCCTTGTTGGTATGGATGCGCTTTCCTCCAAGGACCGTCTGACGATGGAGACTGCTAAAATGATTCGCGAGGACTATCTGCATCAGAACGCTTTCCATGAAGTGGATACGTATGCCTCTTTGAAGAAACAGTTCCTTATGCTTAAACTCATTTACGAGTTCTATAACCGCGCAACGGAAGCGGTCGAAAACTACGCCGACCTGTCTAAAATACTTTCTTCTTCTTGCAAGGAGAAAATCGGCAGGGCGAAGTATATAACCGAAGAAAATCTTTCCGAGTTCGACGAAATTTCGAGAAGCATGAACGCCGAACTCAAAGCGCTTGCGCAGGGGGGCGAAGATGTTTAAGGAATACAAGACTATACGCGAGGTTGTCGGACCTCTTATGCTTGTCGAAGGCGTTGAGGGCGTTACTTACAACGAGCTTGTCGATATTATTTGCTCGGACGGCGAAGTGCGTCACGGCAAGGTGTTGGAAATAAACCGTGATAAAGCCGTCGTTCAGCTTTTCGAAAATTCTCAGGGTTTGCAGATTAAAACGGCGAAAGCGCGTTTTACGGGGCACGGTCAGCAACTTTCCGTGTCGAAAGATATGCTCGGAAGAGTATTCGACGGAATGGGCAACCCGCGCGACGGGGGCGCTCCCGTAATACCCGAAAAAGTGATGGACATAAACGGCGAGCCAATTAATCCCGCCGCGAGAAATTATCCCGACGAATTCATTCAGACGGGAATTTCCGCTATTGACGGCTTGAATACGCTTGTAAGGGGACAGAAGCTCCCCGTGTTTTCCATGAGCGGTCTTCCTCACGCCGAACTTGCGGCGCAGATTGCGAGACAGGCGAAAGTGCGCGGCAGCGACAATAAATTTGCCGTTGTGTTTGCCGCTATCGGCATTACCTTCGAGGAGGCACAGTATTTCGTCGATGATTTCAGGAAAACGGGCGCCATAGAGAGAACGGTGCTGTTCACTAACCTTGCAAACGACCCCGCGGTAGAGCGAATCGCCACGCCCAGACTTGCGTTGACATGCGCGGAATATCTGGCGTTCGAATGCGGGATGCACGTTCTCGTTATAATGACGGATATAACCAACTATGCCGAAGCGTTGCGCGAAGTTTCCGCCGCGAGGCGTGAGGTGCCGGGGCGCCGCGGTTATCCCGGTTACCTCTATACCGACCTTGCGACAATGTACGAGCGGGCGGGCAGAATTCACGGTTCGGAGGGGTCTATAACGCAGATTCCCATTCTGACTATGCCGGAGGATGATAAAACTCATCCTATCCCCGACCTGACGGGATATATCACGGAAGGACAGATTATCCTTTCGAGAGATTTGTATAAGAAAGGCGTAAATCCGCCTATCGACGTTTTGCCTTCACTGAGCCGTCTTAAAGATAAGGGTATAGGTCGCGGAAAAACGCGCGAGGACCACGCGGACACTATGAATCAGCTGTTTGCGGCTTATGCGAGCGGCAAGGAAAGCAAGGAGCTTTCCGCCATTCTCGGCGAAGCGGCGCTTTCCGATACCGATAAACTTTACGCGAAGTTTGCGGAACAGTTCGAGAAACTTTATATAAATCAGGGTTTCTCGACGGACAGAACGATTGAAGAGACACTTAACCTTGGTTGGGAGCTTTTGAAAATTCTGCCTCGCAGCGAGCTTAAACGTATAAGACAGGAGTACATTTCCAGGTACATGGACGGCGAAAACAAAGACTGATTATGGCGAGATTGAACGTAAATCCCACGCGCATGGAGCTGAAAAAGCTGAAAGCAAGACAGCAGACAGCGAAGAGGGGACACAAACTTTTAAAAGATAAATCGGATGAAATGATTAGACAGTTCTCCGTTCTTATCAAAGAAAACAAGAGACTTCGCGACGAGGTGGAAAGGGAACTTTCCGAAGTTCTGAGACAGTTCGCGATTGCCCGTTCGGTCACCGCGCCTTACAGCGCGGAGGCGGCGTTCGCCGTGCCGTCCGTTGCGGTTTCCGCAAAATGCGGAGTTAAAAGCATAATGGGCGTGGAAGTGCCCGATATAGAATTAATTACGAGTAAACGTTCCGAAGGCTTGCCGTATGCGTATGCGGAAATGACAAGCGAAGCGGACTTTTCTGTGGCAAAAGCGGCGGAGCTTCTGCCTAAAATGGTTAAACTTGCCGAGGTTGAAAAGGCGGTCAGGCTGCTTGCCGACGAAATCGAGCGCAACAAGCGCAGGGTGAATGCGCTCGAATATATTATGTTGCCCCAGCTTGAAGAGACAATCAAATATATTAAAGATAAGCTGGACGAAAACGAGCGCGCGGCAATTGTAAGGCTGATGAAGGTTAAAAGCAAAGGTTAAAATTTTGGGTTGGTTTAATTATTACGGACTTATTTTTATTGCGGTTATAATGGTTCCGAATATTTTTTATGCGTTAAAGAACAGACAGTTATCCGGAACCGGATTTACAAACAAAGCCCTGGAAACGGTCGAGCAGATAGGCAGATGCGGCTGTATGGCGCTTATGATTTTCAATATTCCTTACACATATTTCGGTTTCTGGTTTGAGGGAGCTATTGCGGTATACATATCGGTTAACGCCGTACTATGCCTTGTTTACTGCATTTTATGGGTAATATTTTTCAATCGTGAAGGAAAGGTAAAAGCGTTATCGCTTTCTGTTATTCCCACTTTAGTTTTTGTTTTCAGCGGCTGTATGCTCGCAGATATTCCTCTCATCGTTTTTGCCGTCGTGTTCGGCGTGTGCCACATTTATATCAGTTATAAAAATTCTACCGTTTAAAGTTTCGCAGGCGCTTGTTTTTTATTTTAATTTTACGGTACGGTTATAGTCGTTTTGTCGTTATGGGCGCGTTTGCGTGTCGGAGAATAATGCAAAATGCGTCAAGCTGAGGCGCGGTTACGGATGTTTCTTATCTCATTGTGTTAATCCATTCTGTAAAAATCATATGCGGCGAGCCTTTGGCTCGCCGCATTATTTTCGATGTGAATTTTTTTAAAATATAATCAAATCGATTGACAAAAAATATTATGTTTTATATAATTAATACGTTTTCGGCTGACAGTTGAAATCGTAAACAATTTAAAAGTTCAATACGCACCTTTAGCTCAACTGGATAGAGCGTCGGTCTACGGAACCGAAGGCTAGGGATTCGAACTCCTTAAGGTGCACCATACGCAACCTGATTCAATTTTTGGGTTGCGTTATTTTTAATGCTGTGGGGGGGGGTAGCTCATTCGCTTTTATTTATCGCTATGAATAGTAAACCAGCCACATTTCGGGGCTGGTTTTTAGTCTGTTATTTCATTAAATAAAGGGTCGTCAAAAAAATCTTTTAGCGAAACTTCCATTGTGCTAACCATTTCGTAAATTGTTTTCATTGCAACGCGCTCTCTCGTGCCGTTAAGAACTTGGGAAACGGTGGACTTGGCAATGCCGCCCTTCGTATAAAAATCGTACTGTGAAAAACCTTTCTCTTTCATTAAGGCAAATATACGAATTTTTATTGCTTCCGTTAAACTCATAACCCAACCTCTGTTCTCAATCAAGAACCTATGATTAGATTATACATTTTGCAAAAAATTTATCGGTTCTCAATTGAGAACGCTTGACTTGCCTTTATCATACGCAGTAAAATGATAGTAGCCTTGTTATTATTCAATAAAAATTTTAAAAATACCTGTATGTTTATGAGGCATGCCCGCAGCGCCGTCCGTTTGGTTCAACGAAGACGACGAAAGGTGTTGAGAATTGAGAAATATTAGTCGCTCTAATTCGTGAAGAGATAGAAAACGGCGCAATCTGTTTTTAATTAATCTGTTATATCGTCGAATAAGGGGTCGTCAAAAAATTCTTTTAACTTCATTCCGAGAGTATCAATCAGTTGATACAAAGTATCCATTTTAACAGTTTTAACTCGCGTCAAATCAGGATGAATTATTTTCCAAACTGTCGAACGCGGTATGCCCGCTTGTTTGGCTAATTCGTATTCAGTAAATTTTTCTCTTGATTTAATCAAACTGTCTAATCTTATACCTATGGCTTCAATCAATCTCATAATATTCCTCCGTTTCCAACGGTAAACGCTTTATCAAAAGTATAAATGCCGACAATAATTAATTGGTTTCCCCATGGAAACGCTTGACTAAGTTAATTTTCCGCTGTAAACTATTTATAGTCTTCTTCTATCAAGGATAATTATGATAACCTGTATGTTTATGAGGCATCGCCCGCAGCGCCGTCCGTTTAGATTTAACGCAGCCGACGAAAGGTGTTGAGAATTGAAAAAAAGAATAGCCGTTTTAATCCGTGAAAAGATTGAAAACGGTTTTAATTGCTTTTTAAAGGGAATGGCGATAGGTATTGACAGCTATGCTGCCGAAATCGTTATATCATTGAAAAAAGAATTCCCGAATATATCGTTATATGATATTGTGCCTTGTGCCAATCAATCGTGTAAATGGAACGATGCGCAAGTTTCTCGATATAATTCAATCTTAAAGCAATGTGATAACATAATAGTATTGCAAGATGCTCACACTTCCGATTGTATGCAAAAGCGCAATCGCTATATGGTAGAACATTCAAAGTGCGTTATCGCGATATGGAACGGTACGGGTAGCGCAGTAAAATATGCCTTATCAAAAAAATTATCCGTTACTGTTTTACATCCTTGCACATATTCCGTGCGAACTCTTTAATTTTGATTTCGTCAACGCACAACAACATTCTCACGAAGCAACGGTGTGCTTGAAGCCGGCAATGATGTTGAGATTTGCCTTAAATATGGCTGACTACCGTTTCAGCTCGTTTTGTAATAATTTATGGCGTTGAACGGAATAAGCGGATATAGACTTTGGTCTATATCCGCTTTTTATAGTAACAAAGCCCCGATTTCGGGGCGGTTCTTCTTTGAGTCCGTAAACACCTTAGATACGGTAAATTTTGCCGCTCGCTTCTGTAATAAAGCATGTTATGCGTGAAATTTCAATATAACCGACGATGAGGAATCTAATATTAAATTATGCGGTAGTTGCGCCATATTGCGGGGGTTATAACGCTTTATGCGGTATATTAAATAAATAATTTAATTGAAATTGCGGAGCTTTAAACTCCGCAATTATTTTTACGGTCGTTATTGACATGTAAAATTATGTGTGATAGAATACGATTATGGAACAACAGAACAAAACCGTAAATTTGGCTGTCGTGGAGGACGACGATAAAACGCGGGAGCGCTTTTGCGCTACGATAGACGAATACGGAAAGAGGCACGGAATAAATTTTTGTAAACGTTGCTTCGGGCTTGCCACGGATTTTTTGGAAAATTACTCGCCCGACTACGATATAATTTTTATGGATATTCAGCTTCCCGATTTGGACGGAATGAGCGCGGCGAAAAAGTTGCGTGAAGTGGATAAATCGGTTACGTTGGTATTTGTAACTAATTTTGCGCAGTACGCGATAAACGGATACGAGGTCGGCGCTACCGATTTTATAGTAAAACCCGTCGAATACGCGCATTTTTCAGTTAAATTCGAAAGAATTTTAAGTAAAATAAACGCTTTTTCCGATATAATCATAGCGGTTAAAACAAGCAACGGGATGATTTCTGTCGCCGCGTCCGAACTGAAATATGTGGAAGTTATGGGGCACAGCCTTATTTATCATACGACTCACGACAATATAACCGCTTCGGGAACACTGTACAAAGCCGAAAGCCAGCTTGCAAAAGCAAAATTCATTCGGTGCAACAGTTGCTATCTTATAAATCCGAGGTATGTGCAGTCTATAAACAATTATACCACCGTCGTTGGCGGGGACGAGCTTAAAATTTCTTATGCAAAGAAAAAAGACTATCGTAAAGCCGTTGCCGAATATCTCGGAGGGCTTGTATAGTGTATGAGTTTACGGCGTTTTATTTATATAAAGCCGTTTTTACAACGGAACTGTTGATTTCGGAATATTTAATGTGCGTGAAATTGAAACGCCGACCCTATTTCGTTTTAAGGTATTTATTATCCGTGACGCTCTGTATCGGATTTTCGTTTGCGATTCCCGTTGTTGCGTATAACGCCTTATATTGTTCGGTGGTGTTTTTGCTCATGTTCGGTTTTTCTTTGTTGACTATGAAAATGTGTTTCGAGGAAAGCTGGGTTACGGTAATATTTCGCGGACTTGCCGCTTACACCACGCAACATATCGCATATCAGATATTCGATATGTTGGTTTTGGGAATCGGCGCCGTTTTCGGGCAGGGTATTTCGGTTGGCGGTATGTACGGTGACGGCGGAGTGACCGAATACTTGCCTATAATAGTAAATGCGGTCAGGGTGCCGTCCTCTTCGGTCGGGGCGGATATGTTCGGACAGTTGCAGGTGCTTTTCGATTATTGTTCGTATGCGTTTGTATATATTCTCGTTTACGCCCTGGGTTTCGATTTCGTGACCAAACGGTTGAAAGACAGCGATAAATTCCAAATGAAAAATTCCGCGTTATTTGTATTTGCGGTATGTTTCGTACTTTTTAACGTTGTAATTTCTTCTGTCGTAACCTATTACAGCGGACCGCATTTCGACGCGTTTTACGTAATTGTTCTCGCGCTGTACAATATCGTGTGTTCTTTTTTTACGATGTATATAATGTTCGAAGTGATTTACAGAAAGCAGTTGAAGAGAGAATTTACTACCGCTAACAGTCTTTTGAAACAGTCTGAGGAGCAATATAAACTCGCAAAGGAAAATATAGAGCTTATAAATTTAAAATGTCACGATTTGAAACATCAAATCAGACATCTCGGTAACGATACGCGTGTGGACAGTCAGACGGTTAAAGAGATTGAAAATATGATTTCGATTTACGACGCGGGTATACGAACGGGTAACGAAGCGTTGGATATTATTCTTACCGAAAAGAGTTTGTATTGCAATAAACACGGAATAAGACTTTACAGCATTCTGGACGGAAAACTTTTGTCTTTTATATCCGATTCTGATTTATATTCGCTGTTCGGCAATCTTTTGGACAACGCGATAGAAGCGGTTGAAAACCTCGAGGAAGAAAAAAGGTTTATCAATCTCAGCGTAAAGGAAGTAAACGGTTTTCCTACCGTAAGTACCGGCAACTGTTTCGTTTCCCGGATTGAATTCGATAAAGGACTTCCGAAAACTACCAAAGAAAACAAAGATTTGCACGGCTTCGGTATGAAGAGTATAAAATTTATTTGTAAAAAGTACGAAGCAGAGCTCAATATTTCCGTCAACGGCGGGATGTTTGAAGTTAATATAATTTTCATGAGCAGATAGTCCTAATTTTTTTCGGGCTTTAAACGACGGTTAAATCCGTCGTTTTTGTTTTTAATGAAAAGATTTATCGAGTTATGTTAAAAAATCATAGTTTTAGGAAAATTTTGCTCCGCTTTACAAAATACGTGATATGATACGAATACTAAAATATGAGGAGGTAGGAAATGAGCAAATTAGCTAAGCTCATAGTCAATTTTGCGTTGATTGCCATACTTGTTATTGGTATGATTGTAGGCAACGTGATAGTTTTTCGCTATGAGCAGGAAGTTTCGTCGTTGCTTTCTCCCCCTATCGTGGATAACGAAACGGTGGAACTCAGCAGCAGTACGGGACAGGCGATGTCCAAGCGCATTATGGAGGAGGGTGCGGTTTTACTTAAAAACGATAACAATTGCCTGCCCTTGAATTATGCCGAAACAAAGAACGTAAACGTTTTCGGTTGGCGTTCCATAGACTGGATTTACGGCAGCGAAGGACAGAACGCTTCGGGCGGAGTTGCTCCCGAGGACGGTGATTTCAGTAAAAACGTGGATATTTACAAGGCGTTGAACAGTTACGGAATTAATTATAACAAACGCCTTTACGATATGTACTATAATTATAAGAAGCCCGACCATCAGAGCGCGAATTTAAGAGGTACTTTTATAGGTAATCTTATTCCGCTCAGAGACCCTAAAATTTCCGACAAAAGATATTATACCGACGATTTGTTGGCGTACAGCAAAAATTATTCGGATACGGCGATAGTGGTTTTGGGAAGAATGGCGGGCGAAGCAATGAACTGTTCTCCCGATTCTCAGATAAAAACGGGTTCGGGAGTAAGCAATGACAATACCCGTCAGTACATGGAAATTTCCACCGAGGAAGAAGAACTTTTAACCTGGTGCGGAGCAAACTTTGAAAAGGTAATCGTGCTTTTGAACATGGCGAATCCCTTTGAATGCGGCTTTCTTGAAACCATACCGGGTCTTGACGCATGTATGTATATCGGTTTTACGGGTACCCGCGGCGCTTCCGCTTTGCCGTCGTTACTGTACGGCGACGTTTCCCCGTCCGGCAGAACGGTGGATACCTTTGCTTACGATTTGTTTACCAATCCGGGAAACGTATTTTTGGATAAAGCATATACCGACTACGGCGATTATCACATGGATATCGTAGAAAATATCTATATCGGCTATAAATGGTACGAAACCGCCGACGCCGAAGGCGTATGGGCGGAAGTAAACAATAAATTCGGCAAAGGATACGAGGGTGTTGTGCAATTCCCCTTCGGCTTCGGCAAATCGTATACTGATTTCGAGTGGACGGTAAACGAAATATCCGTTGCGCCGGGAAGCGATATAAACGCGAACGCAAAAATAAATTTTAAAATGACCGTTAAAAATACGGGAACGGTTGCGGGTCGCGAAACTGTGCAAATTTATCTTACCGCGCCTTATACCGATAACGGAATAGAAAAATCTTACGTTTCATTGGTGGGCTTTAATAAAACCAACGTAATAGAACCCGGTAAAGAAACGGAAATTACGGTGGAAACGGACGCTTATGACTTTTTATCTTACGATTGCTATGATAAAAATAAAAACGGATTCAAAGGTTACGAGCTTGAAAAGGGAACTTATACACTGAAGCTCATGACTGACTCGCATACGGTAAATACCGTAAACTACGAAGGCGAGCAGGTTGAGGGCGCGTTTGATTTCAACGTACCCGAAACTATAACGGTGGCAAACGACCCCGTTACGGGTTCAAAGGTCGGCAATTTGTTCACGGGCGAGGACGCGGTGGACGCAACCCCGATAGACGCCAACGACGGAAGTTTTACGGCGGATATACCGTGGTTTACCCGCAAATCGCTTCCCAAACCCGAGCAGTTTGCAGAGCTTAATAAGGCAAGGGCGTGCACGCCTTCGGCAAAATTCAATCCGGCTGATTATTCGGCCAAAGCCGCCGCGTGGGATAGCGCTACGACGGACGAATTCGGCGACCCCGTAAATAATTCGTCTGTTACATGGAACGCGAATAACGGAAAAAAACTTGCCGTAAACGGAATAATAACCGACCTTGGCAAAAAACTCGGAGCCGATTACGACGATCCCGAATGGGATTCCGTGCTCGACCAGCTTTCCCCTTCCGAGGTGGTAAACCTTATAAACCGTTATTACGGCAGTAAAGAAATTAATTCTGTAGGTAAACCTTATCTCAAAGATTTGGATGGCCCCGCCCAGATAGGCGGTTTCTCGGACGCGCTTCCCCGCGGTACGGGTTACCCCACAATGGTGGTTATAGCGCAGACGTGGAATCCCAACCTTGCCTACGAATTCGGCAAGGCGTACGGCGACGATATGAAAGCCGTAGGCTGTGTGGGCGTATGGGGATGGGCGATTGATTTGCACAGAAGCTCGCTTTTCGGCAGAAATCACGAATCGCCTTCCGAAGATCCCGTGCTTTGCGGCGTAATTATTTCCAACGCGGTTAAGGGGCTCGGAACGAGAGGACGTTACAGCTTCCTTAAACACTTCGCTCTTTACGGCTACGGCGGAAGTGATATATGGCTTACCGAACAGGCGCTCAGAGAAAATTATTTAAGACCTTTCCGTAAAGCGTTCGTTGAGGGCGGCGCTCTCGGTTGTATGACTACTTATCAGGGCGTAGGCGCGGAACACTCGGAAACTACGGTTGCGTTGCTTACGGGCGTTTTAAGAAAGGAATGGAAGTTTAAAGGCGCGATAACTACCGACTATATCGGCACAAATGCATATTGCGATTCGATAATTCGTTGTGGCGGTAACTTCGGAATGGGTGTAAATCTCTCTATAGGCGCTTATAACGAAGGTTCTTCAAACCGTTTACAGAACAGACTGAGGGAAAGCGCCAAACAAGTGCTTTATATGTGGCTCAGAGCCGATTATAACGAAAGACAGTATCTTGCCAATCCCGATAAAAACGAAGTATATATAGCTTCTACCTCCATAAACTCGTGGAGCTGGTGGCAGCCTCTCGTTTATTCGCTCGACGTGTTCGTCAGCGTGGGTTGCGTGCTTTGGGCGGCGCTCATACTCATAAACGTATTTATGAAATCTCCCGACAAGCGTAAAGCCGAGGACGGGACGGAAGGAGGAGAAGTATGAAATTTTTGAATTTATTCCGTAATAAACTGTTCGTAAGTCTGGTTGCGGTTGGCGTTGCGGTAATTATTATAACCGCTTCGGTACTTTCCATAATGCTTCCTTCTTACATTTCGTGGAAAGAATATTACGAAGCCGTAGTAGCTGAGAGGGAGGAACAAAAGCGCGTTCAGAGTCTGCCTTTGGAACTTTTGGGGTTAAGTGCGGAACTTGCCGAAAACGTAACCTATTACGATAACGGCAAAGCGGCTCCCGTTAACGGCGATTTCAACGTAAGGGCTCACTTTACGGAAAAAGGTAAAGAATTCGACGAAATTTTAGAGCCCAATGCGTTTGAAATTTCTGTTCCGGAAAACTTCCGTTCCAAAGGCGGAAACGTTCAGATAAGTTATACGTTTACTCCCGAGGCAAAGGAGGAAGAAACTCCCGAATCGGTCGTCAAAACGGCGGAAGTCGTATGCTCATTGGAAAAGGTAATGCCTGTTTCCATAAGTTTGAAAGAAACGCCTTACCGTGTATATTACGCCGATAATATGGCGTTTGACGCGGAAGGTATGAAGGCGACCGTAAAATTCAACGACGGCTCGACCGAGCTTGTCGGCGCTAAGGAATTTTCGGCGGCAGAAGAAAATCTTACAGTAGGCACGGAAAAAATCGACGTTGAATGGCATAGAGGCGGCACCGAATTAAGTTTGGAAGTTCCCGTTAAAGTTGTACCTGCGGCGGAATACGACGACGGTTACGTAATTGCCGTAAGACCGGAAGGCACGGTTTATCTTGAACCCGGCGCGTTGACTTCCGAGGCGATGCCGGCTGTGCGCGGAACTTATGAAAGCGGCAACAGACTTTTGCTTACTTCCGACAAGTGCACGGTAAAAGGCAACACGGAAAGAGCGTCGTATTATAAAAAATGCATACTCACGGTTTTGCTTAAAGACGACCCCAATATATTCCACAAAACAGCGGCGATAGTAAAAAGCGGACTCGAAGCCGAGACCGCCGTTACCGAACATACTACGGTCGGCGAGGTTAACGATGAAAACGGAAAAGTTACGGTCGTCACTCCCGAAAACGGCGGCAAAATTTCGTTCAATATCGAAGCCGAAACCATATTCAAGCCCGATATGACTATGCGTGTTGCGGTTAAGGCGGAAGCGGCGAAAAGCGTTATAGCTCTCGCAGACGTAATGACAATGACGGTTAACGGAAGGGCGTATAAAATTCCCGGCTCAACAATGTTGAGCACGTCCGCCGCGGCGGACGAAGAATACTTATTTGTCGAAGTAAGTATTCCTGCGCCCGTTCTTAATGCGGGTACGGCAAACAAGGTGGAATTCGCTTTTAAAGGCGAGGACTGTTCGAAACTATTAATAGACAGATTCTCTCTGGAATCGGGCTATAAGGGAACTTTCTACGCGTCTACGGAAGAATATCTCGTTTCCAACGCGGCAAGCGGCACGTCAACGCAATTTGATTACGAAATAGTCAAGCCTTTCGGCGGACTCGGCGGCAAGCCATATTCGCACAGTATTTGTTCCGACGGAACGTATCTGTATATAGTGGGGACTAGCTGGCAAAATCCTACGCGCAACTATAAAGTTCAGAAATACGATCCCGTCGCAAATAAAGAAATCGCGGTAAGCGCCGAGACGGAACAGGCTGGTACCGAAGAGGCGGCGGGCATAACGTATTACGACGGTAAAATAATAATTTATTTTGCGGACGGAAGACAGATGTACTGCAATGT
>CATKEF010000068.1 GCA_949747905.1 uncultured Eubacteriales bacterium | reverse complement strand
TATAATGGCAACAGTCGCTGTCTATTCAGTTTTCAATGTGCGGTAAATGCTATTTAAGCGTAATTGACTGTGGGGCGTGCGCTTGTCTTGAACAAGTGCGCCGCTGCGCGGCGCAGACAAGCGCACGCCGTGAACAAATCGAAAGAACGAACGACGCGGGGGCGAAACGGCAAGCCCGCTGAACCGCTTTGGCTTTGCCGTTTCTTCGCTCCCGCGCGCTGTCGTTTTCAGTTTGCTTTTCGCATTTGTGCTATCACGGAGTCGCTTGCTTGTCCTATGTATAGCCCTTCGTCCCAGCATTCGAAGTCGTCGAACAGTAAGAACTTCGCAGGCTTGTCCTCGTCGTTTATCTGCGCGAGTATATCGTTCTCGTTTATGTCGGATATGAAATACGCCGAAAGCCCTTTACTGCATACTATCCGTTCGCCCGTCTTTTCTATGTATTTCAAAATGTACGCTATTGAGTTGCCCAATGTTTCTCGGCTCGTTATAAGCTCAAAATCCGAGCGTCCGAATTTCTCGTTAAAGTAAGTGTTTTGTACCGTATTCTGCCTACGATGATTCTTGCTATCCCAATCGTTTACGGTTATAAGTTCGCCGGGCATTGTGCCGTCGGGTATATCGAATAAACCGTGAAAGTGTAATCTATTTGTAATGGGCGCTCGTTCCCATACGCCGGCGTATTGCCAATCCTTGCGTTTGGTGAAATTCCATAGCGCGTATTTAAGCTGTTTCTTGAAGCTTTCTTCTGTGTGTAATTCGTTCGAGTAAGTAAACGTCACAAAATAATTCCAATGCTTGTGCAGATATATTTTTCGAGATAATCTGACTCGCCGAGATATGACGTTATGCCGCTTGCGCTCGAAACCTTTATCCACATACGCTTTTGCTGTATCAAGCGACTTGAAATAGGGCAGCATACCGTCTAATATTATTTGTTTTCGCTCTTTCGGACGTTTGTCTATATTCGCCTTATACAGTTCGTCGAAAAGTTCTTTATGCGTCATCAATCTTCCTTTTGGTTTAAGCTTTTCTTTTAACGCAGAAATGGGCGCGGATATTTCCGCGCCGTCATTCCGCTCGAATAGCTTTATTAGGTATTCGTCCGTTACTTCTACTAAACCCATATCCGCTATTTCGTTCGCCGTCATAGTCGGTTGTTTTTTCTCGATTTCGTTAGCTTGGATATTGTTCGTTTCTTGTTTGTTTACTTCCGTTTGGGTATTTGGATCAACTACATCTATAAGTGGCTCGTAAGGCTTTCGCCTCGGACCTTTGCGTCCTTCGGTATGGGGTATGGCAATGTAGCTTGACCCGTCCGAATAAATCTTGCATTCGGGTATCATGACTCACCCCCGTATAAGCCATTAATGAAATAACTGTTCTGTTGCTTTAATTCTTCTACGCTCGCTTTTTCGGTCGCATATTCCATATAGTCGTTAAGTCCGACGTTGGTCTTGCTCGCAAGCTCATTGAAGTAGTCCGAAAAACAGTCGGTGCAAAACCTGTTGCGGTAAATCTTGCCGTTCATTAAAAAGTATTTCTTTTTGTTTTTCTTGCCGTCCATAGTGCCGCGCTCGGTTTCGACCTTTAACGTGCAATACCCATAGCGGTTATATATCCGCACGTTCCGTTTCCACAGCCACGCGGTTATACTTTTGAGAATATGAACGAGTAACGTATTATCTCCGCGATTAAATCTGAATCCCATATACAGCCGCATAAACCCGTTGAACGCCCATTCGGTCAGCATATCTTCTATCGTGTACAGCGGATAAGTCAAACCTAACTCGCTGTTATCTACAATGCGCACGACGTCGCAAAGATCTCTCGCGTCCGCGCCCCAAGATTCCGGTCGCTGTTCGTCGGTAAATACCTTTATAAACGGGAAGTTGTCTACCGTCGCGGAATGTCTGCACATCTTGAGCCAGCTATTAAAAAGATCGTTCTTTTGGTTGGTATCGTCCGCGCCTTTCTTTATTTCTTTAAGCTCGAGATTGTTCCCGCGTTCTTTGCCTATCTCCGTTATCCCTATAACTCCGAACTCGAACGAGCCGATCTTGGGGTTGTTCTCGACGAGCTTTTTGCCTAATCGGAGTATGTCGAAATCGAGAATATGCGAGTGCCTGCCGCCGTTGCGTTCCGTGAAAAAGTCGAGCATCCACATAGGTAGATTGCCGCTGTCCGCCATAGAATTATCCGTTCGCACCGAATAGTTACTTACTATTAAACTGCTCTCTATTATGTAGATAAAGTATGCTTGTCCGTAGGTTTCGAGTATGTCGAATAGGTCGCTCGTCTTTAATGCGTCGTTGTAAAAATATCCGTATCTTTTATAATCGTAGCCGTATAACTGCCAATACGCATTTTCGTGGTTTTCGAACCGTCGGCGTTTTAACTGTACCCACTTTTTGACTGTCGCCAAGTTGTACACAGTATGGTATTCCATACACGCTTGCAATTCCTTTTCGAAGCATATCCACGGAAAGAACGGGAACTTCATGTCTGCGTTTTGTAAGATCTCGAGCGCCTTCTGTCTAAACATTACTTCCTGACTTAGAATCATGTCGGTTATCATGGTCGTTTTCTTTTTGCCCATACTGCCGCAAGTAAGCGACACGATAGGCAGTTCGTTTATAAATCCGCAATTCCGAGCTTCCATGTGCCTAAGTCTTGCAAGAGCGAAATTCCTACGCCAACGGTTGAACAGCACAACAGCGACGATTATAGCCACTGCCGGCACATACACGAAAAACACCTGTAAATCCGTTATGAGCTTGACGAATTGTATGTATATCGACGAGAACGAAAACGCCACGGCAAAATAGAAATAGTACGCGAAAAACTCGATTATAATAGTCATGAGATTAAATGCGCACAGCCATAAAATGAGCCAGCATACCCATATCCACTTGTGTCTGCGGATAAAGTCTATGTAATCGGCAATAAAACGGCGTAACGGTCGGATCGTATGATTCACTATACGTTTATATGTTTTAAGCGGTAATGTGTCTTTGCCGTAGTTGTTGTTCGGGCGGTTGTACATTCTGCGTATTAGCATAATGAGCATAAAAACGCACGGAATGACGATTATGAGTATCATGAGAAATTTCGTAAGCCATTCCGCAACGCCGTTGCCCCACGACGTGAAATTGTCCGCACTGAAAAACAGCTCGAAGTATTTGGTCGCGCCTGTCGTAAAACCTTGCGTGTCCGACGGCAGGGAAGAGGGTTTATCGAAAACGTGCGTGTACTCGTTTACCGTCGGCGTTATGTTATGTTTCACTCCGAATATCTGACAAAAATAAAACGCAATCGACAGTCCGAAATCCCTTGCACTCTCGAATATGCGAACGAACGAGTCAGTAAAGCAAAATAAGCTCACAAGTATAAAGATACACGAGAGTAGGGCAGTGAGAGTAATATAAACTATTCGTCTACGCATTGACTTGACCTCCCGTGTAGACACAGTAACTAATAAGTAGCGCGACGACTATAACCACCGTCACCGCTATTATTCTTTTTAGTAGTTTCATTTAACCTCCTATTAAATCGGATAATCGTCGTCATCGAACGACGCGTAAAGCCCTTCGTCAATGCCGTATTCCTCGTAGTACAGCTCGGCAAGTTCCGCGTCGCTCATATTGTCCAAATCTGCAAGCGTGAGTTTTCTTTTACTCTCGCTTTTATCTTTCTTGCGCTGTTTACGTTCAGCTTTCTTACGCCACTTTGCGAAGTCTCTGTCTTGTTGCTTACGCCCTTTCTTGCCGCGCTTACGCATACGTGCTTTCCGTCTTTTCTCGCGCCGCTGCTCTTTTCGTAACAGTCTTTTCGGCTTTTCATCAGACCACGGGAACTCTTCGTACTTGACGTATTCTTCGTAATTGCGTTTGGCTTGCTTACGCATTTTTTTGTCGTGCTTTTCATCACGCCGTTTTTGTTTTTCGGCTTGACTACGTTCGCGCTCCTGCTGTTTGCTTTGCTCACGTTCTATCCGTCTTTGTTCTTTACGCTTTGCTCGCTCTTGCTTTCGTCGCTGCCTCGACGCTTTGGCTTTATTATAAATAGGCTTGAACAACGCGCCGAGTAGTTTGAACGGAAAAGTTATAATGAACAAAAGTATTTTACCTACAACTACAATAACTCCCGGTGCAAACTTTAACAGTAAGATCATTACGAGTATTACAAGCAGTATCGCCAAGAGTATCTGCCACCAAGATAGCCCTTTGCTGTCGTCCGTCGTATATACGGGATGATCGGCGTCGGCGGCTATGTCCAACGGACTCATTACTACGGGAATTATTGTAGCAACATTGTCTTTCGTGAACGTAAGATCGATTATATCGAAATCGAGCTGTACCCACATTTGCGCTATGTACGCATTCGTATCCAGCTCGCTGTAATTGCCGTATGTTCCTCTAGCAATAGCCCAATCTTCTACAAACTTAAACTCTCTTGCTTCTTGGCTGTCGTATATGCTTTGGTAATATCTGAACAGGTACACCGTTTCGTTCTTGGCGTTGCTCTCTATAACATACTGTCTTAACTCGTCGTAGTCGCTCTCGTCCACATAGAACTTGTCCTCGAACACTGCTTTCGCGTTCTCGTCGAAGTCTTTGGTCGTTATCTTCTGTATAGCCGAGACGTTATAACTGTTACTGCCTGTTACGGTAGGCTTAGTCGGTCCTAAAAGAAAGCTCCACCAATATGTAGTCGTAGTTACGTCGGACAGCTTGAATGTGTCGTTTGCGGTTATATTAACTTCGGTGAACTCGTCGTCAACATGATCGAATAAGTCCTTACTGTATCTGTCGTTTACAAGACCGCTGCTACTCCCGTACTTTTCGGTGTACGTTTCGAACCAACCCTTTGTACCCGTCTTTTCATCGCCGACTAACTTTTCGGCAGGCAATGTGTATGTATCCGCATTACCGTTATCCGCATAGAACAGATAGCGTAAATCGAAGATTATACGTTCGTAGCAATTAGCGGTCGAACCGCTGTCGTTTGTCGTCCACACGTTATACGCGAGCGTGCCGTAATGCCCGTGTCCGTAATGCGTCATGTCCGAATCGGTGACTACTGCGTAATTGAGCGTTTTGTTTTCGGGATAGCTTTCCGAACTCCCCGCATCCTGATGCTTGGCTATATACGGCTCTATTGCGTTGTATACCGTCTTGTTGCCCGTAACGATCATAGGTGCGGTCTGAGCGTTTAACCATGTAGCGTGTACGCCCGTCATTTCACCGTACTCGTTTACTATTGTATTCGGCACAGAGAAATACACGCTATGTAAGGTATCTCGGCTGTGCAAGTCGTCATGAGTTCCGTTCGGTCGCCAAAAGGTAGACCTTACGTCGAGAGACATGTATTTGTCGAAACCGTCTACGGTACAGGACAATGTGTCGCTCTCTGCAAGCTCACTGCCGTAACCTATTGCAAAGCCTTTGTATGTATACGTTTGAGCCGTTGCATGTTCGGTCACAGTGTTCTTTACAGACAATTCTATACCGCTTACTTTGTACACTCTCTCATCCGGCGACAACTCTTTGAGAATAGATGCTCTATCCGCGTCGGATAGATTTATTTTGAATTTATAGAACCGTCCTTCTATCCCTGCGTCGGTCGAATAATTGAGAAACGTCAGACCGTATTTCTTGTAGCTCGGTTTATTGCCATAGGCGAGCTGTATTTTATTCCTTGTAGTGTTTGTGTCTATCGCTATGTCTTGTGGGTTATACACATAAATATATAAGCCGTAATCGCTTTGCTTGTCCGCATAGTACGAATAACAGAACTCGACGAAAGATATTATCTGAGGTTTGGCGTTTGCGTTATGCGGGAAGTCTTTGACGTCGAACGGCTTGCCTGCAATAGTCGAACCTTTGAGATTGCTCATTACGTTCGTTTGCTCGTAAGCTCTTTGCACGTCGTCGCTTTCGGCATAAGCGGTTGAAACATTGAAATTCCAACCGCTTAACCACGTTGCGACGAAGATACAAACCGTTATGAGCATTGTCATAAGTGTGTTGTGTATCTTAGGTTTTGTCATTGGCTTGCCTCCGTAAACACTATTCCGTCGGGATCTATCGATATATCCGTTATATCCATCCCGCCCGTTATAGGGTCGCCGTTGTTGCTAATGCCGTCTATCTTGAACCGAATGTTGTATGTCACGTTACCGTTATACGACGAGATAACAAGGCTGTACACATACTCGTTCTTTTCGTCCGTATCCGACGGGACTATTACTTCCTGCGTACCGTAAACCGTACGCAATACGTTTCTTAACGACATATCTTCCGTCACGGTCAGCTCGAAATACGTTTCGTGCTTATCTATGCCGAACGCACTCGTAAGCTCTTTCGCTTTGGAGTACATATACCGTTTATCCCCCGCCGTGAATTCGAAATCTTCGGTGCAGTACGGCATTACCTTGACGGTATAATCTTTCGGTTCGTCGGCGGTATCTGCAAAAGTATACTTGACGTCGAAACGGTACGGTTTGTTCGGCTCGAACGTCTGCTTGCTTTCGGTCGTCAGTATTTGCTTACCGTCATACTCGACATAGAATGTTTTGAAGTCCTCGTTGAACCCGTTTGTGTATTTGTAGATAATGCCTATCCCGCCTGCTATTAACGCTACGGCGAGAACGGCGGCTATTATCTTTGCCGCCGTGTTTGCTGTATTGCTCATGTTTCACCTCAAAACACAAGGCTCGAATTATCCACGCCTACATTCGTCACGGATATAGCCAGACCGTTGGTGTTTACGGTAAAGTTGCCTATGGCTTGTCCCGATTGTATATTTGTGCCGTTATACGAGTAAGTGAACGTTGCTTCCAGCCTTACCGTTCCGCCGTTCTTACACGCGGCTATGAACGCATTGGTTATAGCGCCCGACGTTTCGCTCGGATTGCCCATGAAGTTAAAGAAATTAGTCGGGCTTGCTAAATTTACGCTCGTATTTAGTCCGTTCGAAAAGTCGTAGGTAACGGATTTCGTCGTGTACTTGGAGTTATAACCGCTTACCTTGCTCGTGATGTAGTTCTTTATCGTGTCGGACAGAGAGATAGTGAGCGTACCGAATTCGAGTTCGCCGCGTAACGTTCCCGTGCCCGAATACTGCGCAGCCGCTTTGATGTTCATAGTCGTGCCGAACGCGAATACTTGGTCGGTAGTCATGTTTTGGTATATTCGGTTTATGTCCATATACCCACCACCGTGCTGTATGCTCAATCGCTCTACATAGTCTACCGTACAGGTCGCGTATATGTCGGTATTAGAGACCGAACGCACGGTTATTATTGCTTGCTCACCGAATGCGGCTTTTACCGTTACCGTTGCGGTCAGTCCGTCGGAAGACAGCGTTATGTAATTGCTCAACGTTTTACCGCTTGCCCAGGTACTGTCAGGGTTCTTCCAAGCAATACTCCACGTCACGTCGCCGTTAGTAGCGTCTGCCGGCTCGACCGTTGCGGTAAGCGTATATGTATTGCCTGTTGCGACGGCTCTTGACGTATTGAGTCGCATTGCCGACATTTCGGTTGGAATAAACGTTACGTTTTCCGTTTGTTCGTCATTGAACCATTCGGTCGGTTTTATCCCGCCTTTACCGAAGACTTGCAGACATATACCTATTAGCATTACCGCGACGAGCAAGAACGCTATAGCTGTCAGTATCCACTTGACTTTATCTTTGGTCTTATGGGTATTGAGATCGTCGGCGAAGTCTATATCAAAATCGAAGTCGTAATCTAAATCGTCATAGTCGTCGTAGTAATCGTTGTATTTCTTTGACATTGTATTTCCTCCCGTTAATACTTGAATATTAGTCCTAACGGACTGTATGTCGCGCTGTCTATATGGATGAGATACGAGCCTTGAAGGTCAATGCTGACGCCCGTATTGTTATTGCTCGCGGACAGCGTCAGAGTATAATACAGTTGCTGTACGTTGCTGTCGCTTTCCGGCTTATACCCTATACTGCTCGTGAGCACTGTCGGTTTGCCGGTCTTTAACGGGTTATCCAAGTATACGGGCGTATAATATCCGCTGCCGTTGTAATTGGGCGCGGTGTATATGTACAGTCTGAATTTATCGTACTCCGTCATTTCCGTTTCGTCGAACGGTGCGAACGGGCTCAGGCGCATGTAGTCTATATACAGATTGTTTGCGTCGAAGATATCCGCTTGCTCTATGTACAGCGAGTTACCGCCGTCGGTATACAGTTTGAGATAGAACGTATACGTTCCCGTTTCGGTGAACTTCAAATTCTCGTTGCGCTCGGCAAACGCCCATTCCTGTTCGGAATTGTTATACGACCAATCGTCAGAGCCTTTCCACACCTTGACTTCCGTGCCTGCCTCTATGTACGCTGTATATGCATACTGCGTTATTACGTTATCCGGCGTATCCCCGTTCTCGTCTACGGCGAACCTGTTATTGACCGACCACTGCCAATCATGGGCATTGTCGAGCAGATAAAAGTTGTCTTTGCCTGCCGGACTTTCTTGCGGTTTCTTCTTACCGAAGTGAACGCCGAGCCCGACGCACAGTCCGATCATTCCGCCCGCGATTAGGACGGAGATCACTATTGTGAGTATCTTTTTCATGGGTTGTTTCTCCTTATAAAACAGAAATTTGCGACCGACGGCATTTAGCCATCGGCCGCAAACAGCTTAGTATGGTTTTAGCGCAGAAGCATAGCGAGCTTGGTCTTGTCGCTCTTTCGCGCCGCTTTGACGGGACACTCGAACACCTCGCCGTTGTTGTCCACGTTCCTGACCGTGTATGACGGGAACGTTTCTGTCTTGCCTTTGTCGTTGGTGATCGAGACCGTACCGATGATGAGCTCCGCCGTATCCGAATTATCGAACACTATGTCGAGTATGACGTAACCGCCGTTATCCTGCGGAGTGAGCTGTGCTTTTACTTCTCTGCCGCGTACCGTGCCTCTTACGAAATACGAATAGCAGGTTTTGCCGTTAAGATCGAACGCTTCGCGCTCTACAGTGAGTTTCTTTTCGTTTGCCATGATTACCTCTTGTCGTAAATTATTATAGTTGTGCCGACGGCAGGGTAGAGCAAGCCATTAAACTTACTCCGCCTGTATCGGCTTTGATTTAGGACTTGTTACCGAGCTTCGTGCCGCGTTCGCGCGAGAACTTTACGGCTTCCTCTTTTGAGAGACCGGCTTCGAGCGCTTGCTTGTATCGGAACATTCCCGCGTGGTCGGATTGGGCTTGCAGATAACCCGAACGAATGCCCGACTCGTAATCGGTCAACTCTTTGCCTTCTTTCGGACCGTGCTGATGCACTTTTGCCTTGCGCTCGTCCGCGTAGCTTGCCGCACGCTTGCTCGGTTTGGTCCAACGGCGTTCGCCGCCGTACTTGTTTTCGCCGCTTTTTGCGGCTTGATCGGCTTTTGCCATGTTTTTCACCTCGAATTGTTTTTTTCTTTGACGGCTTTTGCTGTCTATTTAGTTGTAACGAGCCGGAGTTTATATGGGACGCTTCCCGTGCGACCGTTATTTCCGTCGTCGCTCTTTTGTTTACCGCGCTCGTTTTGAGATTTGCACGACTTTCGGATTTGAATAGAACAATACGTTCTTATCGATAGTCGTTTCGGCAGACGTCATACCGAAATTGCGTTCGTCGCATTTATGTACCTAATCGTCCGTGCGAGAGATCCCGACTCGTCCGTACCCAAAACCCATAACCCAACCATTACAGACTCGAGCGAGAAATTTGTTAGTCTATGTATTTGCGTGTGTACATGTTTGTCGGCAGCCGTCTGCCGTCGATGTTGATTCGATCTTCGAACACGTCTTCGTACAACCGATCGCGTGCAGCCGTTCGAGCAAAGTAAGCGTCTTGGCTTATGCACGCAACATCAAGCTCGCGGTCGTGTTTCGTGCCGACTATCTGACAGACTATATAGTTTTTCGTCCGATACACGTTCGTTGCTATTTGCAGCATTTCCACAAAATCCATCGCTTTGTCCTCCTTGTTTAGATTTCAACTTAGCGATATACTCGCTCAACTGACTTTCGTAATGTTCGCGCATGAGCGCAGATACCTTGTGCATAAGCTCGGTAGCTTGTTCGCTATTGCCGTTTTTGTTCAGCTCGGTTACTTTCACATACAGCGGGACGTTAAAAGTCATTGTTCCGTCCGGATTGTCTAAACCTATGAAACCGATCATCTGATAGCCTTCCATTGTTCGCTCCTAATAAGTGCCTTCACTATCCCTAGGACACTTTTTTGCGAAATACGGGGGTCAAATTAAAAAAATTTTAACTTTTTTCAAAAAATCTTTTCAGCGACGCCTTTATTCGCTCCAATGCTTCTTGCACTGTCCTATAATCAATGCCGAAAACATCTGCAATTTCTTTTTGTGATTTGTTCTCAAAATAGAACATACGCACCATTTCTTGCTGTCGCGGCGTCAGTAATTTAATAGCTTCGTATAATCTCGATTTTTCATAATCCGAGCGAACTTCTTCCACCATAACCGTTGCGGGATCGTGAGTATAATCTTCGGCTTCGGCGTTTTGTTCTTTTAATGCGTCGAGCGACACCACGCTGTCCTTTATTTGTTCGCCGTAAGGACATTCGGAACATTTTTTATCGCAGCGTTTAAGAAAAGATTTTTGACGTTCCGAAAACCCTTCGCGCAGGATCTTGCATCGCCACATGCGCTGTTTGCGCTTTTTCTCGGCGCGGTCGTCGCTTTTATAAGCGCGGTAAAGACTTTCGTCTACATAGATTTTTTCGGCCTTGCCCGTGAGTGTGTTTCTTACCGTAAGGTAATACGTTTTGTCATTGTTGTTTTCCATAATAAAATTCCTCCGAGATTGGATTTTTCGACTTGGTGATCCGCAATCGGGGAATTTAAGAGTGAACGAAAAAAGCCCGACTACGGTCGGACTAAACCGTGTCGGGCATTAAATTTTGCGTGCGAAAAAAATCGCCCCACAAAGACTATACCTTATGGTTCAGTCCTTGTGAGGCGACGACCGCTTTCCCGTTTGGGGAAGAGCTCCTGTTCATTCACAACTTCGTACGACGTGTGTCGCCGGCTTTACACTCCCGATGTTTCAGGGCAACCTCGATCCAAACAGCGCCATACGGCATAGATATTGAATTGTTAGTTTGAGCATAGTTTTACGTTCTTTTAATTTGCGGCATCCGTAGTTCCGCTTATTGCGTCTGTGGATATGTGTTCCTTGCTCGCCCGTATCTTAACCGACGAGCCGCAGTTTACACACTTAACAAAAATATAGCCGTTCGTGCCGCTTACCATTCGCATAAGCTGTTTGTGGCACTTCGGGCATACTACCGAATTTATTTTTTTAGACATAGCGTGGTCCTCGAAACAATATTTATTTTTGCTTTTTCGTTTGGGGCTTAACGAAAAACCGTAAATACTTATGTTATACCGAAATAATTTTTAATGTCGTCATCTGTTTTCAAAAAGGGGATTTTAACGGTTTTGCAATGCGTCAGGTTATTGACTTCGCTTCCGCATTTTTCGCATATAAACCAGCCGTTGGTTTCGTCGAGATTTAAGTCTTTATTAACTGTGCCGCAGATAGGGCATTTTTCTTGGTATGTCATAATAGCTCTCCTAAATAATTTTTAATTCGTATATATCGTCAAAATGTATTTTTCCTTCGCCTATAACTATGAATTTGAACGTTCTGTCTATTGCGCTTACCGTGCCTTGAACGTCTATATAATAGCCTTTGTCGTAATAAGTAACTTTAACAGTTTTGCCTTTCTCTATTTTGTAAAGTGTTTTACCGATCTGTTCCGCTCTGTATTCGGACACTTCTTTCTTTTCGACGCGTTCTTCTTCCAATTCGACTTGGCGCAGTGCGTCTCGGAGTCCCGTTAATGCTTCGAACGGAGCAAACTGTTTGGCGCGATCTTCTCGTTTCATCATGCTTTGTGTCCGCCTATAAGGGAATTGCGCTCTAACAGCGTCGCGTGCTCTTGAAGGTCGGAAGCCATTACCACGGCGTTCTTGCCGAACTTGTTTTGCAGTTCGAGTATAGCGCGTGACACCTGCTTTTCTTTTTTGACTTTTTCCATATCCGTAAACAAATCATAGCCTTCGAGCCGCTCGTCTATTACGTCGCCGAACCCTATACCTATGCGCTTTATAGGCGTGTGTCTATCTACATTCTTTTCGTATAGCTCGAACACGATGGGGAGTATCTCGTTTGGAAGATTGGTCGTTATGCCCATTCGCTTATGCGCGTTTACCGATTTGCGTTCGTCTTTCGAATAGCCTACATAAAGATCGACGTTGCGAGTAATGACTTTGCGGCGCATAAGATCCAAACAGCCCGTGCGCGTCATTTCTTCGACGATGATCTTCGCTTCGTCAAAGGAGTAGTCTCGAAAAAGGACTTGCGCCGAAGATACCGAATGACTCTTGCTTTTATAATTCTTGATGTCCGACATCAGGCAGCTCTCGCGTCCCCAAGCATGGTCGATCATCAATTCCGCGTTTACTCCGAATTCTCTGTATAGGACGTCATCGGGGAAGTGGGCGATACCGTACATATCTGTTATGCCGTATTTTTCAAGACGCTTGACCGTGCCTGCGGCAATGCCCCAAAAATCCGATATTGGCTTGTGCCGCCATAGCGTTTGTTTGAACAGATCTTCGTCAAGATAGCCCATGTGGTCTGGTACTTTCTTCGCTGTTATGTCTAACGCTATCTTTGCGAGATAAAGGTTCGTTCCTATGCCCGCCGTCGCCGGAATGTGCATTTTTGCGGCGATCTCGTCGGTGAGCATTTTCGCGTATTCTTTCGGCGTTTTGCGGTACATTTTAAGATAGTCGGTAACGTCGATAAAACTCTCGTCGATAGAATAAACGTGAATATCGTCCTTATTCATATACTTGAGATATATCCTATATATCTCTGCGGCGTAGTCGATATACTTTTGCATACGTGGCTTTGCCGTAATGAATTCTATGTTTTTAGGAATCTGAAAGTATCTGCACCTATTCTTGACGCCGAGCTGTTTCATGCTCGGCGAAACGGCAAGACAAATCGTTCCGCTGCCGCGGTCTTCGTCCGCAACTACGAGATTTGTAGTTAAAGGATTAAGACCGCGTTCGGCACATTCGACCGAAGCGAAAAACGATTTCATATCTATGCACATATAGGTGCGAGAACTTGTCATTGTCTTTTTACGTCCTTGATTATTTTTACCGCTACGCCTTGAATGTAACAGTCTTGAACGATTATGTCGTCCATGTAGTCATTCTCGGGGTGGAGAATTACACATCTGCGTTCGTCGTCACGGTACAGCCGTTTAAGCGTCGAAAGATTTTCCGCAAGCGCGACAACGATATCTCCGTTTTCGGCGGTGTTCTGTCGGCGTATGAGTACCAGATCGCCGTCGTCAATGCCAGCGTTCACCATAGAATCGCCGCTCGCTCGTAACAGATAATGTTCGCCGTCGCCTAAAAATGAAGTAGGAAGGTTATAATAGCCTTCGGTGTATTCTGTTTCTTCCTCGAGCGGACCGCAGGGAATAGAACCGAGTATAGGAACGGTTTGCATATCGCTTGCGGCGCGGTCCATTTTGTAGGTTACATAGCCGTAAGCCGATTGAACAAGCTCGCCGTCGCTTTCCATTTCCGCAATGTACCGACAAACATTGCTCTTACTTGTACCGACAGCGTTGCTGATCTCGCTGTATGACGGGCAGTTGCCGCCGGAGTTTGCAACTCGCTCTATGTACGACTTTATGGCGTCCTTTATATCTCTGCTCTTAGTACGCATAACACCTCGCTTTATTCTAAACGGAACAATCGTGCCGTTTAATTAAAAACATTATACGACTGCAACGAAAGAATGTCAAGGGGTTTGAACATAAAAAATAAATTGTGTCTGGAAGTGTGGACACTGTTTATATGATTTCCCATCAGGTGGTTTCTTGACATTTATATTGTAATATAGTATAATTGATAAATGAAAACTACACGAGAAAATATTAATAAATATTTAACAAGATTAAAGAACGGTGAAAATTGTCTTGTTGAGTTCATTGATTATTCGCGCGGATATATTAAATATATTGCTTTTAAATATTTAATAGATAAATCGTTAACAGAAGATGTAATTTATTCGGTTTACGATAAAATATTAAATAATATACAGGCGTTTGATAAAGATAAAAATGGTATGGCTTGGATAGCTAAAATAACTCAAAATGAGGCATATTTTGTAAACAATACCGAAAAGAATCAAAAAAGCGATATAAATGAGCAAGATATAAAAGAACCAATTGAATTCGACGAGGATCAAAGATTGCTTTCGTATACGGTTGAAAGAGCGATGGGTAAGCTTGATAAATTAGAAAGAGAAATCGTCGAGTATAACATTTTTATGGGATTGACGGTGAGAGAAATTGCTAAAATAACCAATATGCCTAAGAGTACAGTTGCATATAAGCTAAAACAAGCGCTTAAAAATTTAGAAGAAATTTTATCTTAATATTTGGACAAAAACGATATTTCGGCACTATACCTATATGACGGAGGCAAAAAAATGAAACATAAAAAGATTTTGGGAATCTTACTCGCTATATTCTGTTTGCCGCTTTGCGGCGGGTGGACAACCCCGACTAATGCCGATAACGAAAGTTATTACGGCGGCGCGCAGCTTATAAGTTTTTATAGTAATTACGAGCAAATCAGCTATAGCTCAAAGCAAATCAAAACCGATATAAAGACTGCAAACGGAGCGCCGAATTATTATCCGGACGCAACCTTGCCAAACGGGTGCGGAGCAGCGGCAGGAGCTACCATACTAGGATTTTACGACAAATATATGGACACAATTAAAAACTGGAGTTCTGTTTTGCCGAACGGAATGTATAAAAAACAAGACGCCGTTTATGTTGCGCAAGTAATGAAAGCGCTTTTTGACGAAATGAATACCAATGCCACTCAGCCGGGCGTTACCGAAAATGATTTCCTGACGGGTTTACAGAATTATACGCAAAGTTTAGGTTTCAGCGTTAACTATGACTATATAGGTAACGTAAGCACATTAAATTATACATCTATGAAATCCGCATTTTCAAATAATAAAGCGGTAGTTCTTTTCATTAAACCCGATAACTTATATTCTATTACCAATAATTCGAATACCGATACAATTTCGACTAACTACATAAGCGCCAATCATATATTGGTTGCTTATGGTTATTATGAAATTCAGTATACATTATCTTCAGGCACGAGAACGGACGCCTATTTATACGTTTCACCGTGCGTGAATTTGGCTACACAACAATATTATAAAGTCACACCATCGTTGGTGTCTGCTTATATTGTCGATATAAAATAGGAGCATAATGAAAGTTCAAGATTTTGATAAAATAATACGAGAAACAAATGCTTGCGATAACAGCACTATGGCTGAATCTTTAATTGCAAAACATCCGGAGGTGTTCGATAACAGAGAAGATCGTAATAGAAGAAAAGCATGGACCGCAAAGAAACGTTTTGCGATATTTGCGCCGCCGGTGGCTGCCGTATGTTTGGCAAGTATTCTCATACCATGTATTCTTTTGACAGGGGGATCGGATTCGTCTAATAACGACAGCGAAAATTATTATTGTTATGCCGGCGAGTACAGTATATCTTTTTCAGATAAAACATTAAAAGAAATCTCTATGGAAACCGGCGGCGGAATATTGTTTTTTGATTGGTACGATGTCGGTTCTGATTGCGTTACGAGTATATACAACTTGAATGATACGGATGTAACTATTTGTGTAAACGAGAGTATTTATAATCTTGAAACAGATGATTATATTGAATTGAATGTTTCACCGTCAAAATATATATTAGATATTTTTAGCGTTGTATTAGATAGTTGTGTTGATGAAATAATGATTGATAACGTAAAAGTTAAATATAGCGTCGATGCAACTAATTCATACGGTATAATCACTTATAATTCATATACTTATTATTTAACATTAATGTATAATTCGGATGCGCAAAGGCTTTTTTCGCTTATAGAAGAACTGTTGCCATAAAAATATTTTTAATTTTTTGGACAAAATCGGCTTTTCTTTGATATACCTAAATGAAACCGCACAATTGTCGGTCATTATGAAATCACATAATACTTACTTTAGAGGTTTTAGGAATGCAACGCCAGAGAAAGTCATTTAAGAATGTTTTACTCCCCTTTATATTTGTGTTTTTAATTATAAGCATTGCTATTGTTATTTTATGTACCAATAGCTCTATTGCCTATGCAGAAAATGATAATAATTCGGACAGTGAAACGGTTACCCTTGAAGATGAAAAAGGAATCGATGTAACATCGTATTTATTGGACGATAACAGCGGGTATAATGAGTCCCAAGATAAGGTCGGGCATATATTAGGCAAAAACCTTATAAACCTTTCCGTATGTGCGCAAAGCGAAATATCTCAACCCGAAGTTCAAGAAGGGGCTGTTCAAGGGTATGAGGCTTACGGAATATCCGGACAAAGTGTGTCAATACGGCTTTCATATAATTACAGCGATCCCGAAAATTTGCTTGGAACAAGCAATGACAAATTTTCTATTTCGAGTGATACGTATCAAAGCGTAGGCGATTTCAAAATCGGTGTTATCGGTAAAGGCGCGTTGCTTTTTCAAAAAAAGACAGATCCGAACGGCCCGTGGGAATGGCAGACAAAAGACGGCGAAACAAAAAATCAGTTACATACGTCTAATTTTACCGAAACCGTCGAACTTGGCGATTACTGTAATACAGGGGAAAAATATATTCTTTATACCCCGTCGGGAAACGATTTATCTAAAGGCGTTTACATAAAAATTACGTTTGCCTATGAATTGAAAAAGACAACGGTAACGCCGGAAAAAAATTTTTGGGGCATTTGGAAAGACGTTACTCATACAACGTACTATAATATTATTGAAACCGCCGAATTTTATATGGTGCAAAACTCGGGCGTTGTTTTATTCCACAATGCAAGTAATTTCGGACAAGTCGGCGAAGAAAGCTCAAGCGGAGCTATATCCATAGAGGACTTCGACACTATTCTTGACGGCGACGTCACGATCAACGGCTTTCGCATGGATACGCTCGGCGTATCGGCATATGATATTACATATAAGCATAACGGTGAAACTACGGCTCATAACGTGTCCGACGGGCAGTTCTTTTTAGAACACGGTCGATACGATTTTACCATAAAAACAAAACTCGGAAAAACGATAAATCATACTATATTTGTCGATAGGCGGGAAATAAACGACGCCATAGTCGGGTATTTCGGTCAAACAATATTTACTCCGAACAGCAAGAGGATATACACGACGGGGCAGTATCCGACATATTTGGCAGGAGCGGAATTACACTTGAATGCGACCAACGGAACGGTTAGTCCATTGGTCGGTAAGTTATGTAGATTAAATGAGGAAGACGAAAAACCGATAGATGATTCCGAAAAAGACATAATTCCGCAACGAGTCGGTAACGGTTATGCGGCACGGGAATTGACACAAAAAATAGAAGAACCGGGGTTGTATAAGGCGGAGTTTTGGAATAACGCTAAATGTTTAGATGATAATGCTGAATTATCGGGCGACGTTTATCATTTTGTTTTCAAATTTCAAATAGTAGATGCAGATACGGCGGTCGAGCCGTCTATAAACGAGGCGTATCTTAACGGGCTTATAGGTTTCAGCGATCTTAACAGTAAATACTATGCCGTTACCGTTCCGACAAAGGGAAGCGGTAACGCTGTATTCGCTTTTGCCGATTATGGCGGCGCATATGATTTTGCTTACGAGCTGGAAAGAGAAATCGTTAAAAACACAAATAGCGGATACGAGTACAACGGAAAAACATATACAACGCAGTACGATGTGTTGGGAGCGATAGATCTAACGGCTAAAAGTCGTATAGCGGTAAAATATTTCGACGCGACAGATCCCGAAAGTTATCAGACGGCGGACATAAGCGGCACAAAACTATCCGACTTAAACTATGACAGTGATATTATCGTTTTCAATAACGATCTCGAACAAGAATATTTAAAAGTCGGGTTGCCATTTCTCAACGGTCGAAAATACCGCTATATCATGCCTGTCGACGTCGAATCAAATGGCGCATCGCCCATAAGCGAAGGCGTTTTGTCGTTTGCTTTTATCAAAGTGGATGATTTTGAAACACAATCGATAACTTTGTCGCTCGTTGACGATCCGAGTGTCAGTTATAATATTGCTTACGGCGTATCGGTAGAATACCAACTCGGTTTATTGAATGCGCCGAGCGGCAAATATAAAGTAACGGAACACAATGCCAATAGCGGAGACAGTGAATATGAGGCTGTTTACATCCGACCCGGCGATATGACGGCTGTTGCTAATGTTTCTTTGTATTGTGACGGCGAATTTACCGAGCGCATATTCGATAAAAATCATCTTGATACGGTAAGGAATATAAGCGGATTTATAATAAATTCCGTAGCAAATGAGCTCGATCCGTATGGCATAGTAAAAATAACGCATAACGGTGCAACTGAAATATTTGCTATGTCGGAAGCAGATGGTAGACTGTTTTCCGACGGCGGCGCTTACGACATCGATATAGTGGACCGGCTTGGCAATGAAATGCGGTTTGCGATTGTTGTTACATTGCCCGTCGGTTGTGCAAATATCCATTTACAGCTGGACGAAAACGAGGACGATATACAAACGGAGTTCAATGTTTTTGTCGGACAGGAAATAGATTTGCCGAACATTAATGCCGCAAACGAGCTTTATGTGTTCGATGGATGGCTGTGTGACGATGTGCTTATAACGAACGGTAAATATACACCGACAAAGGCGGGGGATATTTATATATGGGCGCAGTTTACGCAAAAGTACACTTATCTTAACTTTGATTCAAACGGCGGTACATCCGTCGAACGAATAAAGGCGGAGATAGGCAAAGAATGCGATTTGCCGCTATCGACAAGAAACGGTTGGAAATTCGGCGGCTGGCAATACGGCGGCAATGTTTACGGCAGTACATATACTCCGACGACTGCAAGCCCGACATTTGTAGCTGTGTGGAATTATATAAAAACCGACATAGAGCTTTATGACGGCAATTTGGTCGACACTGTTACAGCCAATGTTGGAGATAAAGTAATATTGCCGTTCCCTACGAGAACGGGCTACACTTTCTTCGGTTGGCGGCTCGACCTCGGTAACGGACAGAACAAGATTTTTTACGGGCAAATAACTAAACTCGAAAATATCGAATACATGCGGCTCGACGCGCTGTGGATACATAACAGCGAGGTCGAGCAAAGCTTGCTTGCTCAAGGCACGGGCGGACGTACGGCGATATATTTTATCGACGGCACGCTTTTTGAAAACGACACGATAACCGCGTCTGTCGGAACAAACATTTCTATGCCTGTTCCGTCGCGCGCAGGATTTACTTTTGTCGGCTGGGTGTGGAGAACTACTCCTATTTCGGGCAAGATATATACGGGCGACACTTTGACCGTTCCGCAAAATACCGACGGGAAGATCGTGCTCGAAGCTCTTTGGATAGCTCGGTCCGTAAATAACGGCGCGTATGTTGCGAGCAGTGTAACCGAACATAATGTCGGCGGCGGATTTTTTGATTCTATTGCCGAATTTATTCAACATGAGCCGATAGCGTTTGCGAGTATTATTCTTTCGATCATTGTTGTTGCAATAATAGCAGTCAGACTTGCGAAAAAGAAAGGGTCGATCGCATTTACCAAACGAACGTCGGTATCGGCATGCGCGAATATCGGTGTTGCGCCCGTCTTGAAAAAAGACGGATTAGTTACAAGACAAGAGGAATATAAAACTCAACTTAATAGATGCCAAAAACTAAAAGCGTTTATTTCGGGATTCAAACTCAATCCGCTGTCCGTGACCGTATGTACGGCTTTGCTTATGACGGTTGTAATGGCACTCACGGGCGTGATAGGTTCATGGGAACGTTCGACTGTCGCTGTCGCGGAAACCGTTCAAGTCGTTTCTTTCGATCAAAATCAAGCGGTTGAAAGCGGAGAAATCGATCAAGATTTCGGCGGAAGTTTTAATGTAAATACTAATTTATTAGTTTCCAAAGAAGAGAATGACGGCTTCCTAAATGATTCAGAACTTACAATAGAAAAAGCCAATTCTATTTGCGAAGAAAGCAGTCATATAGAGCAGGCTGATATTAATATGACAAATGAGGAAGTATTTCTTTGTTCTGTTGTTATGTTATCATTGCAAGAATTGGGGTATTACACATTTCCTGCGATTGCGGTTTTACCGAATGGTCGGGAGATATTTGGTATAGGATATACTAATTATTTAGATGTGTATGAGCTCGATAGAAAAGATTTTCTTTATTTCAGTGCGGGATTTGTAGAGTTTTTAAATCAACAACATATTACCGAGGATGATTTAAACAATGATATAAAAATCTACGAGATGGATAGGTCTAAAAGAGACGAGAACAAATATGCGTATTTGCTTAAGATGACGGAAAGCCACAGTCATCAACATTATATCAAAGACGGAAAATATGTTACATATACGATAAATCAAACAGTAATTGATTATACATCTGTTCCGAACGATGTGGGTGCCTATAATTTAGAATATGGTGCTATATTTAGCTATGATGATGACCGTTATGTGTTTGATCCGGATATAGGTAAAAGTGTGGATACGATAACCACATCTTTGAACACACTTCTTGATCCCATAATAGCCGAAAACGAGTATAACCGTTATATTGCAGAACAAACGGCGAATGGGTTTACAGTTGATACTATGAACTTTGTATATATAAGATACGAAGCATTAGAGGCATACTGTTTAACTCATCAAGATGAGAGCTTGCTCGGCATAGATGTGCAAGAGTTTTACGATATAGAACGCACTGTCGGACCTAACGAGTATTATACTGTAGATGCAGACGGAAATCTTACAAAACTCGAATTTCCGCCTAACGAAGACGAAAGCAAAGCTAGTTGGTTGGATAGACTGTTTGGTGCAATAATTTCCGTCGGAATAATCGTTGCAGGCGTAATTATAGTAGCGACATTAAATATTGCTACAGGAGGTGCAGCAAGTGCGGCTACACCCTATATAATGGGTGCGTTTATAGGCGCCGGTATGGAAGTCTTTATGCAGACCGTCATACAGGGCAAACCTATAAAAGATATAAATTGGTTGCGCGTCGGCGTCGCCGCGGTTTCCGGTGTTCTTTCGGCAATTCCGGGCGTCGGGTGGTTCGGCGCAGGTTTGATACAAGGCGTAACGGAAGCGGCAATGACTGCAGTCGACGGCGGCAGTTTGGAAGATGTTTTCAAAGCTTTTACTGTCGGATTTGTTACGGGTGTGGTCATTCACGGCGTCGGAAAAGCCTTAAGTGCAGGCGTTAATAAAATCAAAAAAACAATT
>CATKEF010000067.1 GCA_949747905.1 uncultured Eubacteriales bacterium | reverse complement strand
GCTAAACGTCTGATTATTTCAGAGGGAGGCGAAGATTAATGTTAATCCCCAAGAGAGTTAAAAGAAGAATGCAGCACCGCGGCAAGATTCACGGCACTGCGCAGAAGGGCAACAAGATTGCCTACGGCGAATACGGACTCGTCGCGTTGGAGGGCGGCAGAATCACCTCCAACCAGATAGAGGCGGCGCGTATCGCGATGACGAGATTTATCAAGCGTGGCGGACAGGTTTGGATAGACATATTCCCTCACAAGCCCATCACTAAGCACCCCGCTGAGTCCCGTATGGGTTCAGGTAAAGGCTCGGTTGAATACTGGGTGGCAGAAGTAAAACCCGGCAGAGTTATGTTTGAAATGGCTGGCGTAAGCGAGGACGTCGCGCGTGAGGCAATGCGCCTTGCAAGCCATAAGCTCCCCGTTAAATGCAAGTTTCTCGTGAAGGAACCCGAAGTAACAGTAGAAGGCGGTGACGCTAATGAAGGCTAAGGAAATAGTAAATTTGACGGATGAAGAGCTTTTGAAGAAACTTCAGGAGCTCAAAACCGAACTCTTTAATCTGCGCTTTCGCCACGCGAGCGGTCAGCTCGAAAATCCCATGTCGATAAACCTTGTAAAAAAGGATATCGCAAGGGTGAACACGGTAATACGTGCAAGGCAGTTAAAGGCGTAAGGAGGAGCAATTATGGAAAGAACTACGCTCAGAAAGGAAAGAGTAGGGCTTGTCGTTTCGGACAAGATGGATAAAACGGTGGTAGTCGCCGTAATGGAAAAATCCAAGCACCCCCTCTATAAAAAGACAATAACAAGAACTACCCGTTTCAAGGCGCACGACGAAAACAACGAGTGCGGCGAGGGCGATAAGGTGAGAATAGTCGAAACGCGCAAGCTGTCTAAGGATAAGAACTGGCGCGTTGCCGAGATTATCGAAAAAGCTAAATAATTAAAAACGCATTTATGCTCGCGCATTTGCGTTTCGGCGTAACTTTAATGTTGCGGAAATCGAAGTCAAGATTTCGTACGGCGTTCAAAGTAGAACGGGGCACTCAACTCCGTTTATGTGGGCGCGGCGCAATCCTCTGCAAAAATAAAAAGTTGTAAGTTCAAAAACAGGAGAATTTTTATGATACAACCTCAGACAAGGCTCAAGGCTGCGGACAACAGCGGCGCCAAAGAGCTTATGTGCATAAAGGTGCTCGGCGGCTCGTTCCGTAAATTTGCGAACATCGGCGACGTTATCGTCTGTTCGGTAAAGACGGCGACTCCCGGAGGCGCGGTTAAGAAGGGCGAAGTAGTAAAAGCCGTAATCGTGCGCAGTACCAAAGGCATCAGACGCGACGACGGAACGCATATCACGTTCGACGACAACGCCGCGGTAATAATAAACGCCAACAAAGAACCTCGCGGCACCCGTATTTTCGGACCCATTGCGAGAGAGCTTCGCGAGAAGAACTATATGAAGATAATCTCGCTCGCACCCGAAGTGCTTTAATAAAGGAGAAAAGCTATGAACGTGAAATTGAATGATAATGTTTTGGTTATCACCGGTAAGTATGCGGGCAAGCAGGGCAAGGTTATTGCCACTTCTCCCAAAAACGGCACGGTAACCGTGGACGGCGTAAATATTCACAAGAAGGCGCAGAAAGCGAGAAAAGCGAACGAAGTTTCCAAAATCGTCGAAATTCCCGCACCGCTTGACGTATCGAACGTCATGGTGGTATGCGACGCTTGCGATAAGGCAATCAGGATTAAGCATTCTTTGGTTGACGGTAAAAAAGTAAGAGTATGCCCCAAGTGCGGTGCAACGCTCGATAAAGCGTTTGCCGGCAAGGGCGGAAAATCCGTCAAGAAAGAAGAGGCTCCCAAGAAGCGTGTCAGAAAACGCGCCAAGAAAGAAGAAACCGCCGAGACTCCGGCGGGCGACAAGGCTGAATAAGGAGGTGCAGTGTGGCTACTAAGAAAGCAGCGGCGAAAGCCGAAAAAGTTTACAAGTCGAGAATTGCGGAAAATTACGACAAAGAAGTAGTTCCCGCCCTCACAAAGCAGTTCGGCTATAAAAATCCGATGCAGGTACCCAAGCTCGTCAAGATAGTAATCAGTTCGGGACTTGGCGACATTAAGGACAATGCGAAATCGATACAGATTGCGCAGAACGAACTCAAACAGATTACGGGTCAGCAGCCCATACTCTGCAAAGCAAAGAAATCGGTCGCGAACTTCAAAGTGCGCGAGGGAATGCCCATAGGGCTCAAAGTTACCCTTCGCGGTAAGATGATGTACGATTTCTACGATAAGTTCGTTTCCATTGCTCTTCCCAGAGTGCGCGACTTCAGGGGACTCTCCACCGAGAGTTTCGACGGAAAAGGCAACTACTGCACGGGTATGAAGGAACAGCTTATATTCCCCGAAATTCAATACGACCAGGTTGAGAAAATAAGGGGTATGGATATATGTTTCGTAACCACGGCAAAGACCGACGAAGAAGCGAGAGAGCTTTTAAGGGCGATGGGACTGCCCTTCAAGAGGTAAGGAGTAAATTATGGCAAAGAAAGCAATGATAAACAAACAGCAGAAACCCGCTAAATACTCGACCAGAGCTTATACCAGATGCTCCATATGCGGCAGACCCCACGCGGTTCTTCGCAAATACGGAGTATGCCGTATATGTTTCAGAAACCTCGCATACAAGGGACAGCTCCCCGGCGTGAAGAAATCGAGTTGGTGAGAGGAGGAGAATAACAATGACAGACCCTATAGCAGATATGCTCACCCGCGTGAGAAACGCGCTCAGAGCAAATAAGGAAACGGTTGAGGTTCCCTCATCCAATATGAAAAAGGCTATTGCCGATATTTTGCTCTCCGAAGGTTACGTCTCCGACGTAAAGTTCGCAGAGGACGGATATAACGGCAAGTTGGTTCTTACCCTTAAATACGTAAGCAGGAAGAAGCCCGTAATCAACGGTCTGAAGAGAATTTCCCGTCCCGGTCTCCGCGTTTATTCCGACGTGGAAACCATGCCCAAAGTAATGGACGGACTGGGAATTGCGGTTCTTTCCACCAATAAGGGTATAATGACGGATAAGCAGGCAAAGAAGCTCAACGTGGGCGGCGAAGTGCTTTGCTATATTTGGTAAGGAGGTAATTTAGGTATGTCGAGAATAGGTAAATTACCCGTAGCGCTGCCCGCAGGCGTAACCGTAACTTTCGAGAACGGCGTCGTCACGGTCAAAGGCAGCAAAGGTACGCTCACCCAGAAAGTGGTCGGCGATATCGATATTAAGGTAAACGGAGCGGAAGCAGAGGTCGTCAAGACGGCGGATACCTCGGACGCTAACGCAAAACACGGTCTGTACCGCGCTCTTTTGCACAATATGGTCGTAGGCGTTACCGAAGGCTACAAGAAGAGCCTTAAAGTAAACGGCGTCGGCTGGAAGGTTGCAAAACAGGGTAACAAACTGGTTATGAACATAGGCTTTTCGCATCCCGTGGAGTTTGCGGAGCCCGAGGGAGTAAAGTTCGAGTGCCCTTCGCCCAACGAGATTGTCGTATCGGGAATCGATAAGACGGCTGTGGGTCAGACGGCGGCGAACATACGTAAGCTCAGAGTTCCCGAACCCTATCACGGTTACGGAATTGCGTACTCGGACGAAGTTATCGAGCGCAAGGAAGGCAAGACGGGAGGCAAGGGCAAGAAGTAATTCCGTGCGCATTGCGCAATGAGAACAAACGCCGCGTTGCGGCGGCTTGCTTGAAGGAGAAATTATGTTTAATAAGATTGACAAGAATCAGGAGCGCCTGAGAAGGCACGTAAGAGTGCGCAGAAAGATTAAGGGTACGGCGGAAGCTCCCAGACTGAGCGTATACCGCAGTCTCAATCATATTTATGCTCAGGTTATAGACGACGTAAAGGGCGTAACGCTCTGCGCGGCGTCCACTATGGAAAAAGATTTGAAGAGCAAAACGGCAAAAATGAGCAAAACCGACGCTGCCAAGGCGGTTGGCAAAGCCGTAGCGGAAAAAGCGAAAGCTCTCGGCGTGGAAAAAGTCGTATTCGACAGAGGCGGCTACATCTACACCGGACGTGTACAGGCAGTGGCAGACGGCGCAAGAGAAGCCGGACTCAATTTCTAAGGAGCTTGATATGGAAGAAAAGAAAGAAAGACCTGCAAGAAGAGAACAGAGAAGAAGGCAGGAAGACGACGGTTTAATCAAAAAGCTCATTCAGGTTAACAGAGTAACCAAAACCGTTAAAGGCGGCAGAAACATGCGCTTTGCGGCGCTTGTTGTCGTCGGCGACGGCAAGGGTTCGGTCGGTTACGGAATGGGTAAGTCCAAGGAAGTTCCGGAGGCAATCGAAAAAGCCAATGCTCAGGCTAAGAAGAATATGCAGAGAGTAGCGCTCAGCGGAACTACCATTCCTCACACCGTGCTCGGCGTATTCGGCAGAGGTTCCGTACTTATGATGCCCGCCGAAGAAGGTACCGGCGTTATTGCCGGCGGTCCCGTCCGTGCGGTAATGGAGGCGGCAGGCGTCAAGGACGTAAGAACCAAGTCGCACGGCACTTCCAACCCCATAAACTGCGTCAAAGCAGCCGTATACGGGCTTTTCGATTTGAAATCACCCGAAGAAATCGCTGCGGCGCGCGGTAAGAGCGTAGACGAGCTCAAAGGTTAATGGAGGCATAAATTATGGTTAAAGTTACTTTGGTTAAAAGTACAAACGGAGAAATAGCGTCCGTTAAGGCAACGGTTGCCGCACTCGGACTCAAAAAAATCCGTCAGGAAAGAACCTTGGAAGAAACCCCCGCGAATATGGGTCAGCTCAAAAAAGTCGCTCATCTCGTAAAGGTAGAGAAGGTTTAAGGAGAAATTATGCGTATCGATACTTTATCGCCCGCAGAGGGCTCAAGAAAGTCCGTTAAAAGACTTGGCAGAGGTATAGGCTCGGGAACGGGTAAGACCTCCGGTAAAGGACATAAAGGTCAGTGGGCGCGTTCGGGCGGCGGCGTCCGTCCCGGTTTCGAGGGCGGTCAGATGCCTCTTGCGAGAAGAATTCCCAAGCGCGGTTTCCACAATAAATGGGCTAAAAGCTATACTATCGTAAATCTCAGCCAGCTTGAGAACGTTCCCGCGGGAACCGTTGTCGACTTCGGTTATGTCAGACTTAACGGTCTTGCGAAAGAGGTTAAGAATTCCGAAGGGCTTAAAATTCTCGGCACCGGCGAAATCAAGGTCGCGCTTACCGTAAAAGCCGCAAAATTCTCGGCGTCCGCAAAGGAAGCGATTGAGAAAGCGGGCGGCACGTGTGAAATTTGTCAGTAAACTTGCAACGCTTTGTTGCGCTTCGCATTCTCTCTCGGCATAAGTACGTTGTGCTGTACGGGAAATGCGTGCGTGGCTTGTTGCCCGCAAGACGGCAAATTTGAAATCATAAGCCTCCGCGGGGCGACCTGCGGCAAGGAGATTTATTATGTTTGAAACAATAAAAAATTGTTTTAAGGTCAAGGAAATAAGAAAGAAGATTTGGTTTACCCTTCTGCTTCTTCTCTTGTTCCGTCTCGGATGTTATATTCCCGTCCCCGGCATTGACCCCGCAACATTCAATAAAGTAATTGAATCCAACGACTTTCTGAATATAATGTCGTCGATTACCGGCGGTTCGCTCGGTAACGCAACGTTGTTTGCGCTCGGTATAAGTCCTTATATCAACGCTTCCATTATCATTCAGCTTCTGACGGTCGGTATTCCCGCACTGGAACGTCTTTCCAAGCAGGGTGAGGACGGCAGAAAGAAAATCGCTCAGATTACCCGTTACGTAACCATAGTTCTCGCGCTTGCGCAGGCTATCGGTATCATTATGAATTTCGGCGGTCTTCTCGGCGGCGGCGAAGATATGGCAATCAACCTGACGATTTTCGGCGGCGGACATATTTCCGACGTCGGCGCAAAGGTTGTTGCGGGTATTTTCCTTACGGTCGTATATACTGCGGGCGCAATGCTCGTTATGTGGTTGGGCGAGAGAATAACGGAATACGGCGTTTCCAACGGTATATCGCTTATAATTTTCGTCGGTATAATTTCCACTGCCGGACTTACGATAGTCAGAAGTTTCGAACTCGGTTTCGGCGGCAAGACGGAAAGATTCTGGGAAATTCTCGGTTTCGTTCTCCTTACCGTCGTGGAATTCTTCGCGATAGTCACGGTAGACCTTTCGGAAAGAAGAATACCCGTTCAGTACGCAAAACAGGTTAAGGGCAGGAAAATGTACGGCGGACAGTCGTCGGTCATTCCCATCAGAATTTCCGGTTCGGGAGTTATGCCTTTAATTTTCGCGTTTGCGCTTATATCCTTCCCCCAGATGATTATAAGTCTGTTCTGCGCCAAGGACGACCCCGCGCAGGCAGGTATCGTCGAATGGTTCTCGGGAAGCGGTGCATGGTACGGACAGCTCATATATATGATTGTTCTTTGTCTTCTTATATTTGCGTTTGCATTCTTCTATTCGTCGATGCAGTTCAATCCCGAAGACGTTTCCAAGACAATTCAGCAGAACGGCGGCTTTATTCAGGGTATTCGTCCCGGCAAGCCCACGTCCGATTATCTCAAGAAAATCAACAACAGAATAACTCTGTTCGGAGCTATTTATCTTTCGCTTGTTGCGTTTATACCTTCGATACTTTCAATGATACTTTCCAGTCTCGGTCAGAGCGATTTGTCGCTTCTCTCCGTGTTCTCCACAACGGGTATTCTGATTGTGGTATCTGTTGCGCTCGAACTCGACAAGCAGCTTGAAAGCCAGTTGATGATGAAGAACTACAAGGGTTTCTTAAAATAAGTTAAAAAGCGTGTATGCGGCGCAATACTGTGTCGCGTCTTCGCTTTTCGGATTGTCGTAGCTGAGGTTTTTTATGAATATCATTCTTTTAGGGGCTCCCGGTGCGGGTAAAGGCACTCAGGCAAGCAAAATTCAGGATAAATACAATCTTCTGCATATATCGACGGGCGATATTTTCCGCGCCAACATAAAGGGCGGCACGGAAATAGGCAAATTAGCCAAATCGTATATCGATGCGGGCAAACTCGTGCCCGATGAAGTAACCTGCGATATAGTTAAGGACAGACTGACTTGGAACGACGCGAAAAAGGGCTATATGCTCGACGGTTTTCCCCGCAACCTGTTTCAGGCCGAGGAGCTGGATAAATTTGCGCACATCGACTTGTGTCTCAACATAGACGTTGACGAAGCGCTCCTTATGGACAGAATATGCGGCAGACGCGTATGCTCGTGCGGAGAAAGTTATCATATATCCACGCTCAACGGCGTTACTACGTGCGCGAAGTGCGGAAAAGAGCTTTATCAGCGTGCGGACGACAATCCCGAAACCGTGAAAGCAAGACTGGAAACGTACAAAACGCAGACTGCTCCGCTTATCGAATATTACGGCGCGCAGGGTAAACTTGCGACGGTAAAGAGCGGTGAAGGCAGTCCCGATATAGTGTTCGAACAGATTTGCCGTATTCTCGATAAATAATGGTTACTGTAAAAACCGGTGAGGAAATCGCGCTGATGCGCGAAAGCTGCCGTATAGTCAAAGAAACATTGGACTTTGTCGGCAAGAATATTCGTGCGGGAATGACCACCAAAGAAGTGGACGAACTCGTATATAAATATATAATTTCCTGCGGAGCATATCCGTCCGAACTCGGATACGAGGGTTATCCCGCCAGTTCGTGCGTTTCGGTGAACGAGGTTGTCGTTCACGGAATACCGGGCGATAGGGTCATTCTCGACGGCGATATAGTGGGCGTGGACATAACTGCGGAAAAGAACGGTTTTCACGGCGACGCGGCAAGAACGTTTCTTGTCGGCAACGTTTCCGAAGAGAAAAGAAGACTCGTCAAAGTCACCGAGGAATGCTTTTTCAAAGCAATCGAGGGGCTGCGCGCGGGGTCGCCGTTATTTGACATCGGTTATGCCGTGCAGGCTCATGCGGAAGCAAACGGATACGGAGTGGTGCGTGCGCTGACCGGTCACGGAATAGGCAGAAGCATGCACGAAGACCCGGCTGTGCCCAATTACGGCAGGAAGGGAACGGGTATGCGGCTGAAAGCCGGTATGACCATTTGTATCGAGCCTATGATAAATATGGGCACGTACAAAGTGTTTATGGGTGGCGACGACGGTTGGACGGTTGTGACCGCCGACGGAAAACCCGCTGCGCATTATGAAAATACGGTTTTGATAACCGAAAACGGCGTAGAGATTCTCACTTTATAATTGTTATGAAAATCAAAGAACCGACTATCGGCGGTATATGCCAAAGTTTACAGGGCAGAGATAAGGACAGGTTTTATATTATATCGGAAATTTCCGCGGAAGGCGCAGTCATGGTGGTCGACGGGAATTTCAAAAAATTCTGTTCGCCCAAAAAGAAAAATCTCAGGCATTTGAGGCTTTTGCCGGAGAAAGCCGAGGCAATAGCGGCAAAACTTGCGGAAGGAGCCAAAGTTTACGATTCCGAGGTGTATTCCGCGCTTAAAGATTATAACTATCCCAAACCCGCGGAAAGCGGCGAAGAGAATAAGTAAGAGGTGCGTTTTTAAATGTCAAAGGATGACGTTATAGAAACTGAGGGCAAAGTAATAGAGTGCCTTCCCAACGCAAATTTCAAGGTAAAACTTGCAAACGGTCATATTATAACGGCCTATATTTCCGGTAAACTTCGTCTTAACTATATAAGAATTATAGAGGGCGATAACGTTAAACTGGAAATCAGTCCTTACGATTTGAAAAAAGGCAGAATAACCTGGCGCAGCAAAAACTGATTGCGCGAAAAATATGCTCACGAAAAATTGCGCGTTACTGCGCGGAATTTTCGTGAATAAACTTTTTGAGGAGATTTAATTATGAAAGTCAGACCTTCTGTAAAACCTATGTGCGATAAATGTAAAGTTATCAAAAGAAACGGTAAAGTTATGGTAATCTGTTCCAAAAACAAGAGCCATAAGCAGCGTCAGGGCTGAGGGCTATAACGCAAGTGCCAAGCGATAAACCGTTGCACTCCCCGTCGCTCGGTCGCTTACTTTAAGTAAGTTTTCCCGGCGGCGCCCGTGCGTTTCGTTCCGCTTCGAGCAGATGTTTTTTTCATATGCGTAACTTTTGTGCGTTTCTTTGAAAAATACGCGCTCGCACGGCGTTTCGCCCGACGCAATATGTGTAATCGCATTGCCGAAATATTTGCATTCCGGTAAAATTTGTGTTATAATAACAGTCAACACATAAAATACTCATTTGCATAATCTGTATGCTTTTCGTTGAAAACACGGACTACTTTCCGGACCGGACTTACCGCTCACATTCCGAAATTTCGAGCGGTGAACGCGGTGCGGTTTATATACATTCACTATCATTTTAAAAATTAAACGGAGGAATTAAATCAAAATGGCACGTATTGCCGGTGTAGATTTACCCAGAGAGAAAAGAATTGAAATAGGGCTCACCTATATCTACGGAATCGGGCTTAAAACGTCACAAAAAATTCTCGCCGAGACGGGAGTTGACCCCGATACGAGAGTTAAAGATTTGGACGAAACCACGGTTTCCAAATTAAGAGAATATATCGACCATAACCTCAGAGTCGAGGGCGAACTCCGCACGGAAGTTTCGCTTAACGTGAAGAGACTCATGGAAATAGGCTGCTATCGCGGTATCCGTCACAGAAAGGGTCTGCCCGTACGCGGACAGTCCACAAAGACCAACGCGAGGACGAGAAAAGGTCCCCGCCGCACGGTAGCCAAGAAGAAGGGCGCTAAGTAAGGAGGACTGAAAAATGGCAGCGGTACAGAAAAAACAGACAACTGTAAGAAAGCGCAGAGAGCTTAAAAAAGTAGACAGAGGACAGGTTCATATTCAGTCTTCTTTCAATAATACATTGGTTACGGTTACGGATGCAAACGGAAACGCGCTCAGCTGGTCGTCGGCGGGAAGCCTCGGCTTCAAGGGTTCCAGAAAAGGTACGCCGTTTGCGGCGCAGCAGGCAACCGAGACGGCGGTAAGAGCGGCAAAAGAACACGGACTGCGTTCCGTAGAAGTTTACGTGAAGGGTCCCGGCGCGGGCAGAGAGTCGGCAATAAGGGCAATCAGTGCGTGCGATGTGGAAATTACTTTGATTTCCGACGTTTCGCCTATTCCCCATAACGGATGCAGACCCCCCAAGCGTCGCAGAGTTTAAGGAGGTAACGGATTATGGCAACATACAGAGAGGCTAAGTGCCGCCTTTGCAGAAGAGAGGGCGGAAAGCTGTTTTTGAAAGGCGATAAGTGTTATAACGGCAAGTGCCCGTTTGAAAAGAGACCTATGGCTCCCGGTCAGCACGGTCTGGGAAGAAAGAAGGTTTCCGAATACGGACAGCAGCTTCGTGAAAAGCAGAAAGTCAAGAGAATTTACGGCGTACAGGAAGGTCAGTTCCGCGCATATTACGAGAAAGCCGACAGAATGAAAGGCATAACCGGTGAAAATATGCTTTCACTTCTTGAACGCAGACTGGACAATGTTGTTTACCGTATGGGCGTGGGCGTCAGCCGTGCTCAGGCAAGACAGCTTGTAAGTCACGGACATTTTCTTGTAAACGGCAAGAAAGTAAACGTTCCTTCTTTTATCGTAAGAGTCGGCGACGTTGTTACCGTCAAGGAAAATAAAACCTCCAATAAATATTTCGAGGCGCTCAAGTCCACCAAGGGCGGAAATACTCCCAAGTGGCTTGAATTCGACACCGAAAAGTTGCAGGGAAAGATTTTGGCTACTCCCGAGAGAGAAGATATTGACAGTCAGATTGCAGAGCACATGATTGTCGAGCTTTACTCCAAGTAAATTCCGGTTAGAAGGAGGAAGTTTTAATGATCGAAATGGATATGCCCAAAATAGAGGCCGAAGAAAGCGAGGACCAGTCCTATGCGAAAATCGTCGTCGAACCTCTTGAAAAGGGCTTCGGTCTTACTATAGGCAACTGCCTCAGAAGAATACTGTTGTCCGCGCTCCCCGGAGCTGCCGCTCAGGGAATAAGGTTTATGGACGGCACGGTAAAGCACGAGTTTTCCGCAGTTGCGGGCGTTAAAGAGGACGTGACGGAAATCATCCTCAACTTAAAGACGCTTGCAATTAAAACGACCATAACCGACAAGGACTACGTAAAAGTCGTTCATCTTTATAAGGAAGGTCCCTGCGAAGTCAAAGCCGGCGACATTTCCGAGGATGCGGAAATAGAAATTATAAATCGCGAACAGCATATTTGCACGGTCGATGCCGGCGGCAAGATTGATATGGAAATCACGATAGGCCGCGGAAGGGGCTACAAGGGCGCGGACCATACCCGTACTGAGCTTCTGGATTATATTCCCATCGACAGCATTTATACGCCCGTTAAAAAGGTTAATTACGCAGTGGAAAACACCCGCGTCGGGCAGAACACGGACTACGACAAACTTACGCTCGAAGTCTGGACGAACGGGGCGTTCAGCGCCAAAGAGATAGTTTCGCTTGCCGCTAAAATTATGCAGGACCATATTTCTCTGTTTGTGGACCTTTCGGATACAATAAGAGATATGGATATTCTCGTCAAGAATGAGGACGATAAGCAGGCAAAAATACTCGCAATGGCAATCGAGGATATGGACCTCTCAGTCCGTTCCTACAACTGCTTGAAGCGCGCAAATATTCACACCGTTGAAGATTTGACAAAGAAAACCGAAGACGAAATGTTGAAGGTGAGAAACCTCGGCAGAAAGTCTCTGGATGAAGTTATTTTAAAACTCGAGTCTTACGGACTTTCACTTTCAAACAAGGAGGACTAAAATATGCCCGGCAAATTAGGGAGAACGGCTGAACAGAGAGAAGCGCTTTTGAGAAATCAGGCGTCGGAGCTTCTCTGGTATGGTAAAATTACCACGACCAAAGCAAAAGCTAAGGAACTTCAGCCCTATGTTGAAAAAATTATAACCAAGGCAATCAAGGTTTACGACGACAACGTTGAATTCGACATCGTAAAAACCGATAAAAAGGGTAAGGAAATAACCGAAAAAGGCGTTAAGGACAGCGCGAAAAAACTTGCGGTACGCCGTGAGCTTATGGCTAAATTGCGCGACTTGCAGGAAATCAAGCCTTTTACCGAGAAGAAGTCCGATTTCAAGAAGAGAACGGGTGACATTCAACATCCTCTCATGGAGAAACTTTTCAACGAAATCGCACCCAAGTACGCGCAACGCGCGGAAGAAAAGGGTCAGGGCGGCGGTTATACCAGAATTTATCTTTTGGGCGCGCGTCGCGGAGACGGTGCGGAAGAAGCAATAATCGAACTTATTTAATTTAAAAACAGCGGCGTTTGCCGCTGTTTTTTGTTGCAAAAGATATTGACAAGATTCCTCGCTACGCTCGGAATGACAAACATGCTCATGTTAACAGCCGGTCGTCATTCGTAAACCGAACTTACTGTTATGCGGGTGCATCGGCGTTTAATCACGTCTGTCCGACATCATGAACATAGTTCTGTCCGTCGTTCCGAGCGTAGCGAGGAATCTTTCGGATGCTTAATTAAATTCAACACTACAGGTTTTCTCGCTTCGCTCAACACTACATACGTTGTCGCGACATTTCTTTCGTTTCCACACTATGTTGTCATTCCGGACGCAGCAAAAATTCCTATGTGGCATTTCGGGCGCAGCGAATAAAATTCTCTTACTGTCAGTTTGAGGCGTAGCGAGAAAACAGAACTATTATCGCCTTATAAATTTTGTAATAAACGGTTTCGTATGCGAATATAATAAATAGCGGGAAGTTGCAAAAATTGTCTGATTGTTAACTAAAAAATCATAAATTTTTAACTTTCTGTTGACAAAATAAACGTATATGATATAATATAATCAATAATACATAAAAGGAGATTTTTTATGGCAAAGAAACGCGGAAGTTTGGGCGATGCGGTATGGGCATTGCCTTGGATTCTTAAAGTATTGGTTGCGATTTTCTTTGACTTTGTATTCGGTATTTGCCGTTTTGTCGACGGTATTTTGCAGGGAAACATCGTTAAAATTATTATCGGCTTCCTTTGGATTTGGTACGGATTGTTTATCGGTTGGCTTATCGATATAATCTTTACTCTTATCAACAAGAGACCCTGGTTGCTTTAATACGTTTATAATGAAAAATGCGTCCTTAAAGGACGCATTTTTTAAAGCGTGATTTTATCGTAAACGTTTCCTTCAAAGGTTTTGAAGCAGAAAGTCCTGTTATCGTAGAGAATATACCCGTGTTTGCTGCCTTCCTTCGGAAGCGAGACCGAGCCAGGATTGAGGTGCGTATATCCGCAGTTTTCTATAACCGGAACATGCGTATGCCCTGTAATATAGACGTCGCTTTTATTCAAAGGCGGCGTTTCTCTGTGTCCGTGAGAAATATAAATATTAATACCGTCGACAAATACCGCCGCATAATCCGACATAACGGGGAAGGGCAGAACCATCCCGTCGACTTCGCTGTCGCAATTGCCGCGCACGCAGAGTACTTTTTCTTTGATGTTTCCAAGCATTGCCGCAACTTCTGCGGGGGCGTATTCTTCGGGAAGAGGATTTCTCGGACCGTGGTACAGAATATCCCCGAGTAACAGCAGTTTTTCCGCTTTCTCGTGTCCGAAAGCCTGTAACAGAAGACGGCAATATTTTGCGGAGCCGTGTATATCGGATGCGATTAAAATTTTCATAGATAAATTATACCCGAATTACGGCGCTTTGTCAATAATCGAGTAAGGAGATTCCTCACTACGTTCGGAAGACAAGAAGCGCGGCATGCGCCTTATTTGTCACCCTGAGGTTTGCCGAAGGGTCTTTTATACGTTGAAAGCTCCTGATATTACTGCGTTTCCGCGACTGATTTTATCATTTTGCTTACGGTGTTTTTTTACCTGAAACGGAAGTTTTCTGAACGAAATCAGCATTTCCGTTTCATCCTCGGTAAGAAAAAATTCTTTTTCGTTTTCGTTGAAAAATTGAGAAAGCGTAACTCCCATTGCGGTGCATGCGGCTTCGAGATTTGCTATCGAAGGAATAACTCCCCGTGAAAAAGTGTTTGCGAGAGTGCTTTGATTCACACCCGAAAGTTCTGCAAGCCTGTAAACGCTCATGTTGCGCTCAAGTCTCATAGCGTTTAATTTTTTGATGATGTCCATAATATTCTCTTTTGTAATTTTTATATTATTATACTATGAAATTTAACAGTAAATAAAGTTATATAAACTTTAAAATATAGTTATATTTAACTACAACGAGACTATATGAGCGGAGCGAAAAGTTTTAAAATAAATCGCGTAAAACGTTTTGCGTGAGAGATTTTACCCTCGGTCAGCTCTGAGGACAAAGCCAGACAGTCCTGAAAATCTCTTTCGACTTCGTCGGTGATGCGGTCGCGGAACATTATGCCGCATTCGTAATTGAAATGAGTGGACCTGAAATCGAAATTATAGCTTCCGAGAAAAACCGCGTCGTCGCATATGACGGATTTGGCGTGCATAAAGCCGGGAGTATATTCGTAGAATTTAACGCCGCTGTCGGTAAGCGTGCGCGCAAAAGTCTTTGATATGGTAAATACCAGTTTTTTATCCGGAATATGCGGAATTATTATTTTTACGTCTACGCCTCGCTTTGCGGTGAACGCCAGCGCCGCTGCGGTTTTTTCGCTTACGCAGAAATACGGCGTAGTTATATGAACTCTTTCTTTGGCGCTGTGCAGCGCATGAATGCAGGCGTCTTCGAAGAACGCGCGGTACGAGGGGCAATCGTAGAACGGCAGACAGCGGTGCGCGCCTCCGTCGGTCGGCGCGTCCATTTCGTGTTTCCCGTTCCAGACCGACAAGAACATTCCCTCGAATATTTTCGCCGCGCCTCCGTAAACTGCGATTCCCGAATCTTTCCAGTATCCGTAAGGACTTGCGATATTCGCGTATTCGTCGGCGAGGTTGAAACCGCCCGTAAAGGCTACTCTGCCGTCCACGGTCACTATTTTTCTGTGGTCGCGCAGGTTGAGTTTGGCGAGAGGAAGAGGGGTAAGCCTGTGAAAGACCTTTATTTCCGCGCCGATTGCTTTCAGTTTTTTAAGTTCTCTTCTGCCCGCTTTGAACGCCGAGCCGACTCCGTCGAGAACTATTTTTATCTCAGCTCCGTTTTCTTTTGCGCGCTCGATTGCGCTCATTACGCTGTTGAAAATGTGTCCGCGGCAGATAATGTAAAATTCCATATACACGCTTTTCTTTGCGTGTGCAATCTCTTCGGTGAGTATATTGAAAAACTCCGCTCCGCTTGAAAAATATTTCGCCGCTTCGTAGCTTGTTTCGGCAGTGCCGCATAGCGAATTCGCAGCCGCGGACAGACCGTGTTCAGTTGCGCTTTTGACGTCGAGTATGCCGTACGGTTTCCTTCTGACGGTGGCTAAAAAATAGATAAGCGCACCCGCGACGGGCAGAGCGGTTATCAGAACGAACCAGGCGCATTTTACCTCGGGCGCACCTTCACGCGAAAAGAGAACGGTTGCGGCTATAGCCGTGACGAGCCATAAAACCACGTAGCTGAGCGCCAAAGGCATAAAAGCGGGGATATACAGGCATAAAAAAACGATTGCGGCAACTTGTGCCGCAATCAGAACGATATACAAAAAATTGAGTGAAAACAGAAATTTCGGAAAATTGCGCATAGTCTTTTGATAGCGCGTCAGAAAATCATTTTCAAAATGGTCATAATACCCTTTTTCAGGTCTGTACCGCCGCTCAAAAGTTCGGCGGGGTTATATTCCGTAAGTACTTTTTTCTCGAAGAAATTGATGTTTACGGCGTTGTGCACCAACATATTTATGACCGCGTCGGTGTAGTCGTGGGCTGTTGAAACGCCCGTAACGGTCAGGTTCTTCTTTAAAATATCGCCTATTTCCATACCGGCGTTCGAAGCGGATGTAAACCCGAGCACTACGGTCTTGTCGTTGCCGATAAGCCTTGTCGTAATGGATACGGGCAATTTGGAATTTGCACAGTAGATTGCCGCGTCGCAAAGATTTCCGCTTGTCGCGTTAAGGATTTTATTTTTCAGCTCGTCATCGGCGGCGAAAGCGTAATATATTCCGCATTTATGCGCTCTTTCGAGATTTACGGCGTTATTGTCAATCACTACGGGGATAACCTTGTGGTACTGAAGAACCTGAGCGAGTATGTTGCCCGAAAAATCGGCGCCTACAACAGCGACTCTCTGACCCGCGGATAGATTAAGTTTGTCGTAAATATTTTCGGCAATAGCTATTGTTTCTATGCAGAGCGCGTGAAAATCGTCCACCGAATCGGGAAGAGGCGCTACGTCGGTGTACTCGCACACGACAAAATCGCGCATAAATCCGTCAAAGTCCTTACCCGCGGAAATCGTGCTTACGCAGTCTTTGGGTTTGCCCGATTTGCAGGCAAGACATTCGCCGCATGCGCGCACCGGTTCGAAATACACTCTGGTGCCTTTTTCCATACCGTAACAGGCTTCGCCCGCTTCGGTAACCACGCCGATAGCGGCGCGTCCGGGAATACGGGGATACGACGTTTCGATTTCTCCGCCGTATAAAAGCGCGTCCGTATCGGTTAAAAGCAGGTGTGTGACCTTTACTTTGACCTGAGTCGGAGATGTAATGTTTACGGTGCAAGGCTCGTTGACGAGATTTTTGACACCTTTTAAAATCCAGTTATCCATAACCTACTGCCCATTATACGCCAAAAAATGAACTTTTGCAACTGATTGAGCAAAGATTTGCGTAAAACGTTAAACCGCCCCTCGCTGTCGCTTGGGGTGACAGAGAAGGTAAAGCGACGACAAAACGTCATTCCGAGGCGTAGCCAAGGAATCTATAACAATTCTTCGTCAAAACTCTTTTGTATTTCCATTCCTATTTTCAACGCTACGCACAAAAGTTTGTATTTAGCGCAATAATGCGCCGCATCCGACTTGTTTTCTATCGACAATGAATAGTATTTCAGTTTTTCTTTTCCCTCTGCGCTTAGCATCGGCAGCAGTTCTTCCTTTAATTCTTCTTCTTGCTTTCTGAAACCGCATTCGTCTTTTTCTATTGCTGCGCTATGCTCTTTATACAGTTCCTCGCGTTCCAAATAGTCTAAAAGTCTTGAATCTTTCATTTGTTTTTCTCCTTAAAAATTTTGCCACATATTTGTGGTACATATAATATATGCCACAAAATCGTGGAAGTCAAGCAAATTGCACGAATTTGTGGCAAAATAATATAAAGGAGTAACATAAACGATGAATTTCGGTGAAGAACTGATAGTACATAGATTAAAAGCGGGGATAAGTCAAAGACAATTGGCAAAAGAGATTGGGACATCGTCTCAAAATGTAAGCAGATGGGAAAATAATGTAGTTGACCCGAGCATTTCTTTCTGTGTTAAATTGGCGGACTTTTATTGTATAAGCCTTGACGAACTTATTGGAAGGGATGTTAAAGGCAGAGAGTAAATAAGATAAGATTTCTCGGCTACGCCCCGAAATGACGGATTACAGATTTCCGTACTCACTCCCGTCGTCCTGAGCCATGGGCGAAGGACCCCTCGCTACCGCTCGGGGTGACAGAGAATAAGTCGTTCGTTGTGACAGAGAATAAGTTGCTCGGGGTGACGGAAAAGAGAAGGTGACGACAACACGTCATTCCGAGGCGTAGCCGAGGAAATAGGTGTTTCGCTGCGCTCAACACAACGAACACGACGACAGGCGGCTCAACACAACGAAGGGGGATTCCGAGTGTTTTGTCATTCCGAGTGTTTTGTCATTCAGAGCGACAGCGAGGAATTTATAACAATAAACTTTACAAAATTTTTTCAACGGACGGGAAAACGATTGACTATGCCGATTTATTCGTATATAATAAATAGGCATCAGAAGAAATTTAGCGAGGTGAATGAATATGAAGCCCGAAATACATCCCGAATATCACGAGGTTGACGTAGTTTGCGCTTGCGGCGCGACTTTCAAGACGGGCACGACCAAAAACGTCGAGGTTCTGAAAGTGGACATCTGTAATAAGTGCCACCCTTTCTTTACGGGAAAGCAGAAACTTGTCGATACAGGCGGCCGTGTTGAAAAGTTCAATAAAAGATATAATAGATAATTTCACGGCTCCGGATAATATTTGGAGCCGTATTTCTTTACAGTAAAAACGAGACGGACACGGAGCAATGTCGGAAAAAGAAAGGAAAACCAAAACCGCAAAAAAGAAAAAGTGCGGAACATATATCGGCGGTCAGGCGGTTTTAGAGGGGGTAACGTTCCTCGGTAAAAGCTGCGCGGCAACCGCAGTTCGCGACCCGGACGGAGAAATTCAGATTGAAGCTACTCGCGTTAACCGCAGTAAAGCTGCAACCGTCGCCGCAAAAATACCGCTTGTGCGCGGGGTGGTAAGTTTATTTACCTCTTTGATACGCGGCACAAAGACTCTTATGCGTTCCGCCGCCGTATTTGCCGACGACGGCGAAGAGGGCGGCAAGGTCGAGAAATGGTTCGCGGAGAAACTCAAAGTCAACGTGATGGATATAGTTACTGTTATATCCGTCGTTTTGGGTGTTGTTCTTGCCGTGGGACTGTTTATTTTTCTTCCGAATTTCGTTGTGGGGCTCCTCAAAGGTGCATTTCCCGTTCTCGCGGGCAGCGTATGGGAGTTCGTTCTTCTCGGCATTTTCAAACTTGCCATATTCCTTGCGTATCTTACGGCTATTTTATTGCTTAAAGACATACGCAGGCTGTATATGTACCACGGCGCGGAACATAAGACGATAAACGCATACGAACACGGCGTGGAGCTTGTTCCCGAAAAAGTCAGGGAAAGTTCGCGAATTCACGACAGATGCGGCACTTCCTTTCTTTTCATTGTTCTTCTTATCAACGTTGTGCTTATTTCTCTTGTCAACTGGGGCATAGGCATACACCGCGTAGAGAACGAAATTTTACAGGTGCTTGCGAGGATAGGCGTTGAAGTCGTGCTTCTGCCCCTTATTGCGGGTATATCTTACGAAATCTTAAAGCTGCTTGCAAAATTCGATAACAAATTCGTGAACGTTTTCAAGGCGCCCGGCATGCTGTTGCAGAAGCTGCTCACCACACGCGAGCCTACGGACGATATGCTCGAAGTTGCCATAGCGGCTTTCAATAAAGTTCTGGAAATGGACGCCGACCCCGAAGTGCCCGAAACGGAGTTTGTCACGGGAGGAATACTTTCCAAAATGCTCGAAGCCACGAAAGAGCAATTTGCAAAAGCGGATATAGATTCGAGCGACGCGGAGTGGTTGTATTCCATAGTTCTGGGAATCAGACGCAGCGAGCTTACGAAGGAAAGAACGGTAAAGCCCGCTGAAAGCAAGAGAATAAAAGATATTGCAACAAAACGCCTGACGGGCAGACCGTTGTGGTATATAATAGGCGATACCGATTTTTGCGACTGTAAAATAAAGGTGGACGAACGGGCGCTCATACCTCGTCCCGAAACGGAGCTTTTAGCCGACGCGGTAATAAAGAGCGTGGAAAACGGCGACAAAGTTCTCGATATGTGCACGGGTTCGGGCTGTATAGCCGTTGCCGTTGCCAAAGCGTGCAGGGATAAAGGCGTTTCGGTTACGGCGTCGGACGTGTCGGACGCGGCTATCATGCTTGCGCGCGAAAACGCCAATTACAACAGCGTCGACGTAAATTTCGTCGTGGGCGACCTGTTCGAAAACGTACACGGCAGATTCAACATAATAGTCAGTAACCCTCCGTATATAAAGAGCGAGGAGATACCCTCTTTGCAAAGGGAAGTGCGCGAGCACGAGCCGCGCGTTGCGCTTGACGGGGGCGCGGACGGACTGGAATTCTACCGCAGGCTCGCCGCGGACGTCAAGTCCTATCTTGCCAAAGACGGCATGCTCATTATGGAGTGCGGCGAAGGTCAGTCCGCGGCTATTTTGAATATGTTCCCCAAGCGCGAATATGCGATAGTTTTAAAAGATTTGTACGGAGCGGACAGATTTATTAAAATAGTTTTTTAAATAAAAACTTTTGTACGAGGGAGAAAATATGAATATCTGGCACGATATAGACCCTGAAAGAATTGCGGAAAACAGGTTCGAAGCGCTGATTGAAATTCCGAAGGGCAGTAAGGCAAAGTACGAGCTTGACAAGGAGACGGGGCTGTTGCGCCTCGACCGTGTGCTGTATACGTCCACGGTATATCCGTCCAATTACGGTTTCATTCCGCGCACGCTTGCCGACGACGGCGACCCGCTCGATGTTCTTGTATTGTGCAACGAAGCCATATATCCTATGACGCTTGTCACCTGTATGCCGATAGGCGTAATCAAAATGGTTGACAACGGAGAGCTTGACGAGAAGATAATCGCCGTACCGATAAACGACCCTAACTATAAACATTATTACGATATTCACGAGCTGCCCAAGCATATTTTCGATGAGATGATGCACTTTTTCGAGGTGTATAAAATGCTGGAACACAAGGTGACGGCGGTCAAAGAAATATGTCATCAGTACGACGCGATTGAAATTATCCGCAAGTGTATTGCAAAGTACTCGGAGTATAAAAAAAGTTAAGCTGTTTGTCTTCCCGAGCGGAGCGAGGGACGGATGTTTCGCCAAGGCTCAACATGACAGGGAAAAACGCTCAACATGACATAAAAAGCACTTCCCCGGACATAATTTTGTCATTCCGAATTCAAATTTGTCATCCGAACGCAGTGAAAAATATTAACCTTTTATCGCCGGGCTTTTATCTTTAAAATAATTTCAGATTAACACAAGGCGGAATTATTCCGCATATTAGCGATATGCGCAATCAATTTTTCGAAAAACTGAAAACTATATACGCGCGGTATGAAGAACTTTCGGAGAAGCTCAGTTCTCCGGAAGTTATTTCCTCTCCCGCATTGTTTACGGAAACTGCAAAGGCTCAGTCGGAACTGGCGGAAACGGCGCAGAAATACGCTGAATACGCGGAAACTGAAAGGCAGATGAACGCCGCCGCAGAAACTTTGAAAACGGAAACCGACGCGGAAATGAGGGAATTGTTTGCGGCGGAGACGGAGTCCTGCCTTAAAAAACTGGGAGAGCTGGAAGAAGAACTCAGAATTCTTCTTTTACCCAAAGACAAAAACGACGACAGAAACTGTATTATGGAAATACGCGGCGGCGCGGGCGGAGAGGAAGCGGCGCTGTTTGCCTACGAACTGTACAGAATGTATATTAATTATTGTGAGCGGCACAGACTTAAAATCGAGGAAGTCGATAAAAACGAGACGGAGCTGGGCGGTATTAAGGAAGTCGTCCTGAATATAACGGGGAAAGACGCCTATAAACAGTTGAAGTTCGAGAGCGGGGTTCATAGGGTGCAGCGCGTGCCCGAGACCGAATCGCAGGGCAGAGTGCACACGTCCACCGCGACGGTCGCCGTCCTTCCCGAAGCCGAGGACGTCGAGGTTGAAATCAGGGACGAAGATATAAGGCTGGACGTATACCGCTCGTCGGGCGCAGGCGGACAAAAGGTAAACAAGACGGAGACGGCGATAAGAATAACGCACTTCCCAACGGGTATCGTCGTAACCTGT
>CATKEF010000066.1 GCA_949747905.1 uncultured Eubacteriales bacterium | reverse complement strand
CCTACAATATATAGTGTCTGTGGCTGGGGTAGCTGGATTTGAACCAACGAATGACGGAGTCAGAGTCCGTTGCCTTACCGCTTGGCGACACCCCAATAAATTTATATTACGCGTGACAAAAACGCATAAACGTATTTTCGTTAATATTATATATTCTATTTGGCGAAATGACAAGCGATTTTAATGCGGTTTTTAAATTTTTATGTGTCTTTGAATTTAAACTGTATTTGTTCGAATTCGGCTAATTTATTTATTGTAATTGTCCGTAGTAAAAGCCGCCCGTACTTATTTTAAACATGCGGGCGGCTTTTTTATCGTCTTATTTCGAATTTCTGATTCATAATTTGTTTTATCGCTTCTTCGTCGTCGGTTAAATTTACGTCGCCGTGCATCGTATGCTTTATGACGGATGCAGCCACGGCGAAATTAACTATTTCATCAGGAGACATCTGCCGCATAACGGCGTATACCAGACCGCTTGCAAATGCGTCTCCGCCGCCGACTCTGTCTAAAATATTAAAGCGGAACGTGCGGCTTTCGTAAGTTTTTCCTTCATACCACATAAACGCTTTCAGGCTGTTTTCGCTGCCTGAATGTACATATCTTACGTGTCTTGCTATGGCTTTGAAATTATATCTTTTATTCAACTCGCGGAAAATTGCGTCCTGCTCGTCACAAGTCGGATACATTGAAATTCCGTCTTTTAAATCTTTGCCGTTTTCGTCTCTCAGATTAATGGGCTCTATCCCGAAAAGCACGTCGACATACGGAAGAAATTCCGTTATACAGTCCCGCGCTTCTTGCCACTCCCAGAGTGCGGAGCGGAAATTACAGTCGAAACTTACCGTAATGCCCAGTTCTTTCGCCGCTTTGAGCGCAAACATTACGAGTTTGCGGCAATTTTCGGACAGGGCGGGGGTAATGCCCGAAGTGTGCAGCCAGGTATAGCCTTTTAAAATTTTTTTAAAGTTTAGTGTCTTGAAATCGAATACGGCAAAAGCGGAATCTTTTCTGTCGTAAGTCACTTTCGAGGAACGGACGCCGAAGCCTTCTTCGAGAAAATAAATGCCCATTCTGCCCTTGTCGGAAAAAATGCAGGGCGAGCAGTGAACGTCGTTGCTTCTCAGATATCGGATAGCGGCTTTCCCTATCGAACTGTCGGGTACGACGGTAAAATAGGAAGAGTCGACGCCGAGGTTTGCTAAACTTGCGGCGACGTTCGCTTCGGCGCCGCCGTAGGTTACTTTAAATTCGTCGGTCGTGCGTATTTTTTCGTAATTCGGGGGAGAAAGCCTTAAAAGAAGCTCTCCCATTGTGATAAACTTAATATCGCTCAAATCGGTTTTTTCTCTTGTCATATTCCGATACCTCGCACATTGTATTATTAATTATAACATAGCGATGCAAAAATCAAAGATTTTTTGCGCCGCTTAAGCGCCGTTGTTTTTCTTGCGAAGAGCGCATAAAAGTTCGAATATGGCGCTCGAAAACCCTTGCAAGCAAGTTTTCTCGCTTGTATTATAGCACCGACTGCTCTTTTTGTACACACGCAAACGTAAATTTTGTTGCTTTTTATGTGAAATTTTGATAAACTTAACCGTGTACGGAAGAAATGATATAATAAGTTACGCCGAAAAATTGCAAGGAAAAGCAGATTATCCTTTTGAGGGCGATTTTCATTCCGCGGTTTTAAGGCGGACGAACGGAAAATGGTTCGGAGTGCTGTTGCGCGCTCCGGAAAAATATTTTGTGCAATGCGGGGTTGTTTCGAACGGCGACAAAGAGGTGCTCAATCTCAAGTGCCCGCCCGATTTACAGCCTTTTCTTCGTGCGCGGTACAAGGGTGTTCTGCCTGCCTATCATATGAATAAAAATCACTGGATTTCGGTTCTTCTCGGTTCGGACGTGCCCGACGAGGAATTACTGAAACTGATTGATTTGAGTTACGAATTAACGGAAAACAGGAGAAGAAAATGAAGATTGCGGTCAATACAAGCGCTCTTACCAACGGAGATATGGACTTTTCGGAATTTGAAACGCTGGGGGAAATTAAGTTTTTCGGTGAAATTCCGAGAGAGGAGCTTAAATCGCTTGCCGCGGACTGCGACGCAATAGTCGTCAATAAAACCTATGTTGACGAAGATTTTCTTCTCGCTTGCCCCAAGATAAAATACGTCGGAGTGTTTGCCACCGGCTACAACGTTGTTGACCTTGCCGCATGCCGAGCGCGGGGAATTACGGTGTGCAACGTGCCTGATTATTCCACAAACGCCGTAAGTCAGCATGTTTTTGCTTTGCTTCTGAATTTTTATAATAAAATCAACGAATACAGTGCTTCCGTTAAAGCGGGAGACTGGACGAAGAGCGAGACGTTTACATACTTTCCGTTCGGTACCCGTGAGTTGTACGGAAAAACTTTCGGCGTTTTCGGTTACGGGAGCATAGGAAAAGCGGTGGCGCGTATTGCATCGGCTTTCGGCGCAAATGTGGTTGTCTCCACGCGGACCATTCCCGAAGATTGCCCTTATAAAATAGTTTCTTTTAACGAGCTTTTAAAAACCTGCGACATAGTTTCTCTGCATTGTCCGTTGACGGATGCGACCGCCGAGATTATCAACGGAGAGACTTTGGCGCTTATGAAAAAAGACGCGTTGCTTATCAATACCGCTCGCGGCGGGCTCGTGAATGAGGCGGCGCTTGCAAAAGCTCTTAACGAAGGTACAATCGGCGGCGCTTGCGTTGACGTTGTCGGCGAAGAGCCGATTCTTGCAGATAATCCGTTGCTGACGGCGAAGAATTGTATAATCACGCCGCACTGCGCCTGGGTTGCTAAAGAGACGAGAACACGGCTCATTTCGCTTGCTTTGAAAAATCTCAAAGCATTTGTCGACGGAAAGCCTATTAACGTGGTTAGCTGAATTGAAGATATTAAATATAAGAAAACAGACAGCGGAAACGCTGCCTGTTTTTTATTCGAGACAGAGAATATAATTGGCGTCAACGTCTAAAATTTTGCAAAGATTCGCAAGCGTGTCGAGCGCAGGTAAAATGTCGCCGTTTACAATATGGGAAATCGCGGATTGCGTAACTCGCAATTGTTTTGCCAGTTCGGTTTGCTTCATTCCGCTTTGAGTGATTGCTTCGGCTATTCTTGTTTGAATCTGAGAAAGTGTAATCATACTGTTTATCTCCAAATAAAATACGGAATGTCTGTAAATGTGGTGAGCTGAATTAAATAAAAAAACAGGCAGCGGTAACGCCGCCTGTTTTTTTATTCGAGACAAAGAATATAATTAGCATCCGCGTCTAAAATTTTGCAAAGATTTGCAAGTGTGTCGAGTGCAGGAAATTTATCTCCCTTTACATAATGGGAAATATTCGATTGATTTATGTTTAACATTTCGGCAATTTTTGACTGGCTGAGTCCGCTGTGTTTAATAGTTTCTGCTAATCTTTTTTGAATTTCTTGCAATGTAATCATAATGCTTATCTCCAAATAAAATTATGTGCCCATTAGCGATAAAATGCTTGACATATCGCTAATGGGCAAGATAAAATATTTATATAATTACAAGAAGATAAATATGAAAGGTAAAAAATGAAAAATCATAGTATAAAATGCAACAATTGTAAAAACTTTGACGCTTATTTTATAAAAGGGCGAAAGAGATTTAATCAAACAAAATGCGGGTGGTGTATCGCTAATAAAGAAAATGCGGATGTTGACGGCTGGTGTACGAGATATGAAGAAAAAAGACCTGTGAAAAGCGGACAAAAATATTTATATCGCTATCTGAGTGACATACTTACGGATATTTCGGCTATTCGTGACGTTATAGAGGCGAACTATATCGGAGAGACAACCGACAATGAAGAAATGTAGAGGGTGTGACGAGTGTAAACGCGTTTACAGGCAATCCCGCTGCATATTTTGGCGGGATAAGTTGTATTATTGCTGCGTTAATGAAGAATTGGTTCAACGAAATAGCTTTTGCGGGAATTGGCGAAAAAAGAAATTTGCTATGATTTATCTTTGCAAAGGTTTGACGAGGTTGAAAAAGATATTGAATTTCTTTTGGAATATTTTAAAGATAAATGAGCGTAAAAACCCCCGCCGTTTCCTAAAAAGGAAACGGCGGGGGTTTTATATTGTTCGTATTGTCATGCTGCGCGTTTTTCCCTGTCATGTTGAGCGGAGCGAAACATCTGGTCCATCGCTGCGCTCGGGATGACGGCGACGCTCGGGATGACGGAGTTGCGCACGGGAGAAAAAGCGCGCGGAAAAATTTCTTTACGGTGTGGGGCTTGGATGTTTTTTTGCGTAGTATCCGGGCGCCGTTCCGTAATATTTTTTAAATACGCGTGAGAAATAAAGAGGCTCCGCATAGCCGCATGCTTCTGCGACCTGAGAAACGGAATACCCGGAATAACGATTGGTTTGTCCGCCTGAAAGAAGGGTTGCCGCAAGTTCCATGCGTTGTTTTAAAAGTTCGCCGTGCGGGGTGTTGCCCACTTCTTTTTTGAACAGCTTGCGCGCGTAATCGTAATTAAAAGGCAGTTTCTTTAAAAAGTTTTCCAAAGAATAAGAGCTGTCGGAAATATTTTTTGAAATATCGTTTAAAATCAGTTCCACAACGGGGGAAAATTCCCGTGCGGCAGTCAGAACGACGGTATAAGAGGCTATGAGCTCTCCGAGCGCGGAAAGGACGAGTTCCTTTTTCGGCAGAGGAGAAAGCATGAACTCCGCAGCCTGTTTCGAGGCGTAAACTATGCCTTCGGCTTTGTCGGCGGGAATAACAAGTACTTCCTTGAAGGGCAGTACGGCTTGTTCTATATGTACGGTCAGCGCTTTGCCGTAAGGCGAAAGCGTATGACCGACGAAAGGGGGGAGCACTAAGGCTGCGCCGCCGCGGAATTCCGCAGTTCCGTTTTCGAGAAACAACTTACCGTCTGCGGGCGGCAAAACAACCGTAAAATATCTGCTCGATTTAAGCGCATCCGAATATTCTGCGTATCCGGCGTATCTGATGTCGTTCATATCCGCATTATACCATAAAAAATCCGATTTGTCCATATTTGAAAGTTTTTCGGTCAAATAATTTTTGCGATGTTTAAACGTGAGAAAATCGGTCAAATACTTATTTGCAAATAATTCGGGGAGGCAGGTAATGCGCGTTGCAAAGTTTTTCGGCGTTATATTTTCAGCGTTTATAATACTGGCGGCGGTGGCTGCGCTTCCCGACAGGTTGTGTTTCGAGGGCGGAGAGAGTTATACGTTTTTTTGCGGGACAAGCTCTGCGGACTGCCGCGAGGTCACGGTCGGAAGCGGCGCCGCTCTTGCAAGGCTTACGCTTTCCGAAGTGTGCGGGGAAAGCACCGTTTACAAAAATTTCGATTTGCGGGGTTTTTTAAAAAAAGTCAACGGCAGAATAGTTGCGACGGAAGAGCTCTCCGACAGCGTCAATTATTATTGCACCGCCGACCTGCCTTATTCGGTCAACTTATACGGAGAAAAGATAAACCTGCATATTTCCGTGCGGGGAGAGACTGCAAAAGTAGCGTCGCCGATAATTTTCGGCGGTTACTGAATATTAGGTAAAAATACTGTCAAGAAATAAAGAAAAGGAGTTCAAAACAATGAAAAACACACAAAAAACAAAACCTACGAAGAAGAAAATTATAGCTTACTACCTTATTCTGGCGGCTTCCCTTTTAGTCATTGCCGCCGTAACCGTCGGTGTAGTGTTTGCGGTAAGAAATTCCGTCGATAACAGCATCGATGTGGATAATCCCGATAATCCTGATAATCCCGACGGTCCCGACGACTCCGTGGACACTTCGACCAAGTACGAGTTCATCGTTCCTGTTAAAGAAGTAAATCTCAGTCAGGCGCACGTGTTCTGCTACGACAAGACGCTTGACAGATACGCTCTGCATCAGGGTATGGACTTTTCGGCAAATGCGGGGACTCAGGTGCTTGCGGCTGTTGACGGCACGGTGAAGGAAGTTTCTCTCAAAGATACGCTTTACGGCGCGGTTGTTACAATCGAGCACGCGGACGGCGTTGTGACCGTTTATAAGTATATCGACCCGTCGGAAACGCTCAAAGCGGGAGCAACCGTTAAACGCGGCGACGTAATAGGTCAGGTTGCAAAAGCTACGGGCGCGGAGAACGCGGTGGGCGACCATCTGCATTTCGAAGTATTCAAAAACAATGTTCAGGTCGACCCCGATATTTATCTAGATATAACTTCTAAATAACGCACAAAAATACGGCAAAGTGCGTCGGCGTGCATTAAAAAGCAGACTCTATCGAAAACGAGTCTGCTTTTTTGTTAAAAATTGTTAACTTTTGTGAATTATGAAATTAAATTACATAATTATTTTTTGATTAAGGTAAGTTAACATTAATTATCCGTTTAAACATAAAATAGTGTTATATATTAACAAAATTAAAAATTATAAAATTTGTTAAAATGTAATTGACTAACAAAAATACAAATGTTATACTTCAATCGAAATCGGGAATAAAACGATTTTAAATAAATACGGAGAGGTGTTATATGAGATTTATTCACTGGTTGCGTTATATCGGCAGTCTTTTAACCCCCGCGAAATCAAAGAAGAACTGAAAGAGTCTGACTGTATCGCGGACGGAACGGAATTACCCGTTACCGTGCTTTGTTCGAACTGCTGAAGATAACCGGAAGTTGCGCGTGCTTTATAAAGCTGCGCGCAAAAAAATTCTGAAATCAACCGGGCGGCTGGTGCCGACCGGTTTTTGTATGTTTTGATTTTTGCGAAGCTTTTTTTGCAGACCCTTCGCTACGCTCAGGGAGACAAAAAGGTGCTCAGGGAGATAAAGTTCGCTTATGATGACAATAAGGGCCTTCAGGGTGATGAGAAAGATGTTTAATGTGGTAAGAAAAGCGCTCAGAGTGACAGGAAAAGGGCAAATGAGGGCATAAGGTGCCCGTAAAGACGTTTTGAATGACAAGAAAGACGTTCAGGGGAACAAATAAAGGTGAAAACATTGTCATTCAAAGACAAACCCGTCGTTTCGAACAAGGCAAATTCTGTCGTTCCGAGCGCAGCGAGGAATCCGATACGCTCAATGATTATTCGGAATAGTTTTAAACCTCTTTATTGATTGGCGGTTCGTTATCGCGAGGGAACGTTTATCTTTAAAAAATATTGTCATTCCGAACAAGGAGAATTCTGTCATTCCGAGCATAGCGAGGAATCTTTTATTTGAAATAAATATAAATTAAATTTTCAGATTTTCAATCTGCGCTTCCGTAATTCCCGAATAATTGATTACTGCGCAACCTGTCGGCACGTCGAGTGGGGCAGTAATATAGTCTGAAAGACATTTTATTTTAATACCTGCTTTGGCAGCGGTCTGTTTCAGCTCGTCGTCGGAGGCAAATTGCGGAAATTTTGCTATGACGTGCAGTCCGCTGCCGCTGTCGTCCGTTTCGGCTCCAAATTCGTCGAGTTTGGCGATTAATTTTTTACGTATGATTTTATAATAGTTTCTGAGGCGCGAAAGGTGTCTTTCGAAGTATCCTCCGTTCAGCATTGCGGCAAGCGTTTTTTGTTCGAACAGCGGCACTAAATTGGCATTTCCGGAAAACAGCTGTTTATATTTTTCGTAAAGTTCGTCGGGAAGTATGGCATATCCCATGCGCATGGAAGGGGCGAGACTTTTGGAAAACGTATTCAGATATATTACTTTTTCGGGGCACAAACCGTATGTGCTTTGCAGCGGTTTGCCGGAAAGTCGGAATTCGCTGTCGTAATCGTCTTCGATAACGTATCCCCCCGAACTTTTCGCCCGGTTTATCAGTCTTGCCCGAACGGAAACGGGCGTGACGACCCCAGTCGGGAACTGATGAGATGGTGAAACGTGCACGGCGTACGCCGCACTGTTTTCAACGGCGGTACAGTCGATTCCGGTGTCCGTAACGGCTATGGGCAGACATTTTGCGCCGTTCAGCTTGTAAGTGTGCGAGATTTTTCCGTAGCCGGGATTCTCTACCGCGAAAAGTTTGTCTCTTCCGAGAAGCTGAACGATTACGCCGTAAAGGTGTTCTGCCCCCGCGCCTATGATAACATGTTCGGGAGGGGCGTCTATGCCTCTGGAACGGTAGAGATAATCCGCTATTGCCGTTTTAAGTTCTTTGTCGCCGTCGCAGGGAACGCGCTCTAAAAGATGTTCTCCGCAGTCTGAGAGTACGGAGCGTATTAGTTTCGTCCATACGGAAAAGGGGAACAGGGCAGCGGGGGCGCTGCCCTTAGTCAGGTCGATTTTATATTCGTTTTCACGGGTTTCCGTACTTTGAGCGGCGGATATGCGCGGCTCAATCCGTATAGTGTTTACTTTTTCTACGAAATACCCGCTTCTCTCTTTGGCGCGTATATACCCTTCGGCGAGCAATTGTTCGTATGCAAGCTCTACGGTAACAACGCTCACGCCCAGGGATTCCGCGAGCGAGCGTTTTGAGGGCAACTTTTCGCCCGACTTTATTTTTCCGCGTAGAATTTCTCCGCGAATCTCGGAATATAAAGAATAGTACTTATTTTTGGTGTTGCGATTTACGTTAAACATATCTGATATTATAAAATTTAATTAAATTGGTTATTTTAATAATATCATACAAATGATACAATGTCAACTGTACAAAAATCGAAGCGAGGAATTAATCTATGAAAAGCAAGGCTCTTTTTTCTACGAAATGGCTGGCGTATACCGCGTTGTTTACGGCTCTCGTGGTAGCTATGGGATATGTGCCGGGAATACCCGTGTTGACGGGTAAAATATATTGGTGCGATTTTGCGATTTATGCCGCTGCGTATCTTATGGACCCCGTTAGCGCGCTCATAGTCGGGGGTATAGGCACGACTTTTTTTGATTTGTTCGGAATAAACGGCACCGCTTACAATGCTTTGCCGTCGTTGATTATTCACGGACTGCAGGGTTTTTCCGCGGCTCTTATATTCGGACTTTTAAAGAAGTTTTTCAATAAGGACGGAAGCGATAAAAAAGAGTTGGTAATCGCCGTTATTTCAAGCATATTGCCGGCTTTAATCGTAATTTTCGGATATTTTACAAAGCGTGTGACGTGGGAAGGGCTGCCCGTCGAGGGAGCGTTTATGAAGATGCCCGCGAATATATTGCAGGAAATTGTGGGAATAGCGGTCGCCGTTATTATATGTTATGTGTGCCGTTTGAAAGCTCAGCTTAAAAAAGCAAGACTCCTGCCCGATTTTAAAAACGAAGTTTTAACCGCCGAGAAGACTGCGGCGAATGCGGACGGCTGATTCGTTTATCCGCAATTACGACAATACGGCTCGTTGAGGTTGACATAATTTGCAAACTGTTTTACAATAAAACGAAAAAGGGTCAAACAAATGAAAAAAGTATTGGTTGTAACTTCTTCGCCCAGAAAGGACGGCAATTCGGAAACTCTCGCAAAAAAATTCGCCGAAGGCGCGCGGGCGGCGGGTCACGAAGTTAATACGGTATGCGTAAGAGATTTGGACATAAAGTTTTGTACGGGGTGTATGTATTGCCAGTCTCACGGGAAATGCGTACTGAACGACGGAATGAACGGACTTTATCCGGAAATAGCGTCCTCAGACGTATTGGCGTTTGCCACCCCGATATATTTTTATTCTGTCAGCGGACAGATGAAAACTTTTTTAGACAGATTGAACCCTCTTTATAACGGTAAGAATAAATTCAGTGAAGTATATCTTCTCGCTTCGGCTGCCGAGGACGACGACGCCGCTTTCGACGGGGCGATTTCGGACATCGACGGCTGGCTTGCCTGTTTCGACGGCGTTGGGTTCAAGGGTGTTTTGCGCGGAAGAGGGCTTGAAGAACGCGGCTCCGTCTTGAAAACGGAGTTTGCGGCGCAGGCTTACGAAATGGGAAAAAACATTTGACGATATTTAAAACTCCGCACAGCATAAGCCGTGCGGAGTTTTTTTAATAAATTTTTTTTCAGTTATCGTCGAGATTTTCGAAAGAAAAAAGATTGGAAGCAAAGAAATTTTCCAAAGTGATGTTGAAGCCTCTGCAAATATTCAGCGCGGTCGTTAAATTGCAGGACTTGCATTTTCCGAGAAGTATGTTTGATACGGTAGAATTCGGAACGGCGCTTTTGCCGGAAAGTTTATAGCCGGTCCAGTCGCGCTCGTTCATAAGTTCTATAATACGCATAGAGTATGCTTCGGAAAGTTGCATAGAATTGTTTCTCCTTCGTATATAAAACAATTCTACTATTGCCGAATTTTGTATTATTACCAAAAATTGGAAATTTATCGTTAAATTATTTATAATTATGCTTATATTTATACATTTCAGTGAAAATATAAGGTGTGAAAGAACGAGCGCCGCAGGCTGTGTTTTTTTGTAAAAATAAACAACGTACCGCCGAAAAGGCGATACGTTGGGCATGGCGCGGAAGAAGGGATTTGAACCCTTGCTGCAGTTTCCCGCACTACTCCCTTAGCAGGGGAGCCCCTTGAGCCGCTTGGGTACTTCCGCTTGCGCTAAATCAATATATCATAATTTTATTCGTTTGTCAAAACATTATTTCCGTGATTTTCAAATTTAAAAAAGAATTTTCAGTTCGTGCTTGCATATGAATTCGCGTTGTGTTAAAATATTTGCAATCGGTAATAATTGATAAGAGGAAAATTATGAGAATACTATTTTTCGGCGATTCGATAACGGATTGCGGCAGAGACAGGAAAGAGGCGAAATCTTTGGGTAACGGGTATGTAAAAGTTCTTGCGGACAAGCTGCGTCCCATTTATCCCGATATGTTGCTTGAAATTATAAACAAAGGCGTTGCGGGTGACGAGGTGGGGGACCTGCTTTTGCGGCTGGATGAAGACGTTTTGGCTTACAAGCCCGACGTTGTGGTGATTATGATTGGCATAAATAACGTGCTTCATCACTTTAAAAACGGTAAGCCTCTTGATTTGAAAGCGTTTGCCTCCGATTTCGAAACGCTGTTGCGGAAACTTAAAGAGAACGTAGACACGGTTATTTTCCTGGAACCGTTTCTATTGCCTTCCCCGGACAAAATGAGAATGCGAAAGCTGTTTGACGAGGAGCTTGCAATTATAAAGGAAATCGGCATGAAATATGCCGATGAGTTCGTCGCCTATGATGAGATGTTCAACGGACTTACGGGAAGCATCAGCTATTTGAAATACTCTCTCGACGGCGTTCATACTACACACCGCGGTTCGCGTCTGATAGCGGATACTGCGATAAAAGCAATCAGAAAGCATTTGTTATAATTATGTTAAACTCCGCGAACGGGACCTTGGTTGTCCGCCGCGGAGTTTAAAAATTTCGGCGGCGCATCTTATTGCCAAGGGCATGTCGCTTTGAGCGAATGGTTCCTCGCATGCTCGGAATGACATTAAAACTCGGGATGACAAGGAGCGCTCGTTACGCAAATTCGCGCGTGATGGCGAACGTTGCCTTGCGAGGAGCTTCCGTCATGTTGAGCGATAGCGAAATAAGATTCTTCACTTCGTTCAGAATGTCAAAAGACATGCAGAATGACAAAGCATGTTTATTTCAAAAAGCGCGAGGAACGATGAAGAACATTTGAAAACACAAAAAATTTACAGCATGACAAAAGCGCTTGGAACGACGAAAATATGCGAAAAACATATTATATTTTGTCGGAATTTTTTCCGCGGCATTGACAGTGGGTGTAAAACGAATATAATATAATTGTATATATGCATACTATATTCGTGCGGTTCGGAGGTTGTGTATGAAAGATAAAAAAGCCTTGCCTTGGTTTTTTGCGCGTTATGCGCTTATAACCGTCGGCTGCGTTATATATTCTCTGGGCGTAGCGCTGTTTTTGGACGCAAACTCTCTTGCCGCAGGCGGAGTTACAGGTGTGGCTATACTGATAAGCGACCTGTTGGACGGGGTATTTCCCATAAATGCCGGTATGCTTATTATGATTATTAACGTGCCGCTCATTATTGTTAGTGCGTTTTTTTTCGGAAAGCGTTTTACTCTTTCCACGCTGTACTCAACCGCGCTTTCTTCTTTGCTGGTCTATGTTTTCGAGCAACACGCATTTAAGGATATGCCGCCTCTGACGGAAAATCTTATGTTTTCCGCTATTGCCGGCGGCGCGCTTTTCGGCGCGGGACTTGGTCTTATTTTCAGAATGGGCAGCTCTACGGGCGGTTCTGATATAGTGGTGAAACTTTTGAGAAAAAAATTCCGCCACATAAAAACGGGCATAATATCGATGTCGCTCGACGTTGTGGTCGTCTGCGCTTCGGCTATTGTGAACAGAAATTTCGACCTTACTTTCTGTACTTTGCTTTCCATAGGTGTTTTTACGCTGTTTTTCGACTGGGTACTTTACGGAGGCAATTCCGCAAAGCTGGTTCATATAATCACGACATCGGGGAAAGCCGAAAAAATTTGCGTAGGAATTCTGCGTGAACTCGACATAGGGGCGACTTACGTTGACGGTGAAGGTGCGTATACGGGCGGAAGCAAGAGGATAATTATGTGCGCGGTAAGAAATTATCTTTATCCGCGACTGAGGGATATTGTTAAAGAAACCGACCCTGACGCATTTATGATTGTTTCTTCCGCCAATGAAATATACGGAGAGGGGTATAAGCCGCACGGCGGTGAAGAATTGTGAAACGTATCGGATATGTCGGCGCGTGGCGCGGAGTTTGGGATTCCTCACTGCGTTCGGAATGACAAAAAAGTTCTGTATGAAAAAATGTTCTGTATGGCAAAAAAGTTCTGTATGATAAAGAGCGCTGAATGGCAAAGAGCACTATTCATTTAAAAATTTTGAAAGTTTAAAATTGCCCGCAATGATAATCATTGCGGGCAATATCTTATGTTAAGTTGAGGGGACGGGTCCCTCGCTTTGCTCGGGATGACAGACAGTTTGGGCGGAATATTTTCTGCCACTCTGTATTTCCTGCGCCTTGAGCGCAGCGAAGGGCCTCTCGGCACTCGGGATGATTCGACCGACAGCGGATGACAAAATTGATTCAAGATGACAAAGCGGTCGTAATGACACTTTTTTCGTGACGACGTTTTTTCTGTCACCCTGAGTGTAGCGAAGGGTCCCTCGGTAAATCTTGGGATGACGCAACTTGTGGGGTATGATAAAGCGACCGTAATGAAGAGTATTGTCGGAATCGGGAAGGAGGGGCGAATGCGCTCGAAATTAACGGGCTTTTGTCGGCGGGCGTTGAAAATTGCGAATAGGAGGCATTACGGCGCGAGTATTAAGTGGAATTTCAAAGAAACGTTCTTATTTGTTGCCGGTTAATGAAAAATTTTGTAACTTTTTTGTTTAACGGCGCGCGGAAAGTTTTATATTATTAATGTAGAATAAAAACGGACGTGCGATTATGGCAAAGAAAAAGGAAGAGGCGAAAGCCGAAGAAAAGGAAGAGTTGAAGAAAGAGGACGTTGCGGAGCCTTCCGAAACGGAAAAGGCGCAGGCGTTGGCCGAAGAATACAAACGTAAATGGTACGCCGTTTCCGCGGAGTACGACAATTACCGTAAACGCAATACCGCTGCCGTATCCAAAGCGTACGCGGACGGCGCTGCCGAAGCCGTTTTAAAACTTCTGCCCGTTGCGGATAATTTCGGATATGCGCTCGATTCCGCGTCCGACGAAAAGACAAAAGCGGGAATCGATAAGGTAATCAAGAGTTTCAACACCGTGCTCGCCTCTATCGGGGTGGAAGAAATCGCAATATCCGCGGGAGACGCTTTCGACGAGAGCGTTATGGAAGCGGTTCTGAGTTATCCTTGCGAGGAAGGTTCCGAACCGAATACGATAAAACAGGTATTGAAAAAAGGATACAGAACAAGGGACGGAAAAGTTATCCGTTTTGCGCAGGTAGCCGTCGTCGGAGAATAGGACGGTGAAAAAAAGAAAATAAATAAAACAAATTGCCGCACGGTTTGCGGCGGAGGAGCATATATATGGGAAAAGTAATCGGTATAGATTTGGGAACCACTAACTCGTGCGTTGCGGTTATGGAAGGCGGCGAGCCCGTGGTTATAGCTAACAGCGAAGGCACCAGAACAACTCCTTCCGTGGTTTCTTTCAAGAACGACGGAAGCAGAATAGTGGGTCAGGCGGCTAAAAGACTTGCCGTCGCTCAGCCCGACAAGACGGTAATTTCCATTAAACGTCATATGGGCGAGTCATACAAAGTAAATATAGACAAAGGATATTCGCCGCAAGAAATTTCCGCGATGGTGCTTTCCAAACTCAAAGCGGATGCGGAAAGCTACCTTGGAACCAAGGTGACCGACGCGGTAATTACCTGTCCCGCGTATTTCAACGATTCTCAGCGTCAGGCTACCAAGGACGCGGGTAAAATTGCGGGGCTTAATGTTCTGCGTATCATAAACGAACCGACGGCGGCGGCGCTTGCCTACGGTCTCGATAAGCAGGAAGGCAGCCAGAAAGTAATGATATACGACCTCGGCGGCGGTACGTTCGACGTATCAATTCTGGAAATCGGCGACGGCGTGTTCGAGGTTCTCGCGACTAACGGCGACACGCATCTCGGCGGCGACGATTTCGATAACAAAGTCATTGACTATCTTGTAGAGACATTTAAAAAGGAAACGGGAGTCGACCTGTCGAAAGACAAGCAGGCTATGCAGAGGCTTAAAGACGCTGCCGAAAAAGCTAAAATAGAACTGTCGGGAATGACGTCGACCAACGTCAACCTTCCTTTCATAACGGTTGTCGACGGTGCGCCTCAGCATCTCGACGTGGATATTTCCAGACAGAAATTCGATTCGCTTACCGCGGACCTCGTGGAAAGAACCATAGAACCCATGAGAAAGGCTATGAACGACGCAGGACTTTCGTATAGCGATATAACGAAGTTTTTTTTCGTCGGCGTTCCCACCCGTATCCCCGCCGTATTCGATAAAGTGAAGAGCGTTACGGGTAAAGAGCCGTTCAGAGGAATAAACCCCGACGAATGTGTCGCCATAGGCGCGGCTATTCAGGGCGGAGTGCTTTCGGGCGAAGTAAAGGACGTGCTTCTTCTCGACGTTATGCCTCTTACGCTCGGAATAGAGACCTTGGGCGGAGTTTCGACTCCCCTTATCGAGAGAAATACGACTATTCCCGTAAAGAAGAGCCAGGTGTTCTCCACGGCTGCGGATAACCAGCCCGGAGTTGAGATAAATGTTTTGCAGGGCGAAAGAAAATTTGCCCGTGACAATAAATCTTTGGGTAAATTCATGCTCACCGATATACCTCCCGCACCCCGCGGCGTTCCTCAGATTGAGGTTACTTTCGACGTGGATGCAAACGGCATAGTCAATGTTACGGCAAAAGACTTGGGTACGGGCAAGAGCACTAATATAACGATTACAGCTTCAACCAATCTTTCCGAAGAGGATATCGACAAGGCGGTCAAGGATGCAGAGAAGTATGCCGAAGAGGACAAGAAACGCAAAGAGGCGGTGGATAACAAGAACAATCTCGAAAGTATGATAGACAGTCTTGAAAAGACGGTCAAGGAAGCCGGCGACAAACTTTCCGAAGAGGACAAAAAGACGGTGGAAGACGCAGTTGCCAAGGCAAAGACCGAACTCGAGTCGGGTGATAACGACCGCATAAAGGCGGCTGCCGAAACTCTAACCACAGAAATTCAGCCCGTTATCGCAAAGATATATCAGCAGACTCAGGGCGGCGCTCCCGGCGGCGATAACGGCGGGAACGGCGGCGATACCGAGTTCAGACAGCATTGATTTCAACGGCTGTCGATAAAAAATCGGGCTTGGAGATGCCGTGAAATATAAGGAAAAATGTATTAATCAACTGAATTAAAGGGGTGTACGGACGCACCCCTTTAAACGGTATTTAAAGCATATTGCGGTACTAACTATGGCAGAAAAGAAAAATTATTACGATATACTGGGCGTTTCCAAAACCGCTTCGTCTGATGAGATTAAGTCGGCTTACAGGAAACTCGCAAAACAGTATCATCCCGACTTTCATCCGAACGACGCTGCGGCTGCGGAGAAGTTTAAGGAAATAAACGAAGCCAACGCCGTTCTGTCGGACGATCAGAAGCGCAAGCAGTACGACTTCGAACTCGAACATCCCGGAATGGGCGGCGGAAATCCTTTCGGAGGATTCGGCGGCGGAGGCATGGGCGGTTTCGAAGATATAATCAGCTCTGTTTTCGGCGGCGGTTTCGGAGGATTCGGCGGCGGTGAAAGGCAGACTCCTCGCGGCGCCGATATAGAGCAGGTGGTTCATCTGTCCTTTCTGGACGCCATTAAAGGGTGTTCCAAGACAATAAGTTATACCCGCAACGAGCCCTGTTCGTCCTGCGGCGGTACGGGCGCGAAAGGCGGTACGGCGTTTCAGAAGTGTCAACGTTGCGGCGGTAGCGGCAGAGTAAAATTTCAGCAGGACACCATTTTCGGAAGAACCATTCAGGTTGGGGCGTGTCCCGATTGCGGCGGTACAGGCAAGAAAATTCTCGAACGCTGTTCCGATTGCAAGGGTAAAGGTTATACGCGAAAAGAAACGAGTTTTACTGTCAACATACCGGCGGGCGTTGATAAAGACAGCAGTTTAAGAAAGCGCGGCTACGGGCAGGCGGCGGGTAACGGCGGTGAGAACGGAGATTTATACGTTTATTTCCGTATAGAACCGCATAAATTATTGAGGCGCGAGGACAGAGATTTGTTCGTTACGGTGCCTATATCATATAAAACGGCAGTGCTTGGCGGCAAAATATCCGTACCTGCGATAGACGATACCGTTGAAATGACCGTGCCCGAGGGAACGGCTTCCGGGACGAGATTCTGTCTGCGCGGCAAGGGCGTAAAAACCGTCAACGGCACTGGCAATTTATATGTGACCGTCGAGATAGACGTGCCTAAAAAGCTCTCGCGCGAGCAGGGCAGAAAACTTAGCGATTATGAGGATAGCGTGCCTTTGAAATCGTGCGATAATATGCAGAAGTTTGCGGGTGACGTATCCGCAATTTACGGAAAGAAAATAGAAAAACAATAAAATACGATAAAAACGCCCGCGGATGTGTTGCGGGCGTTTTTATCGCTTTCGGTGATTTGCTGTCGGGTTCCTCGGCTGCGCCTCGAAATGACAAATTTTTGTAAGGACTATTTTGAATGACAAAAATTCGAAAAGAAAAAATAGTCGGAACGACAACATATTGTAAAATCGAGTATATTTGCATTTCTTCGTTTCACGTGCTTTTATAGTTCCGGGTAGCGCGAGGAATCCGATGTTTCGCTGCGCTCAACACGACGCGAATGAGGCTCGCCGCGACGCGAATGAAGTACGATATGACGCAAATGAAATTCAACGCGACTATGAGGTTAAAATATGGCGTGAACTAAGTTCAACACGACATAATTATGGGTTATGAGGCTGCGGACGAAGTTTAACAAGGTGCGGGACAGACGTGTGTGATGTTCGCCGCGGTCGAGTGTTTTGTGTTTGTCATTCCGAGGTGTAGCCGAGTAATCTGTGTTGCAATGCATAAAACTGCTTAAAATATAAATTGTGGATAAATTTTTTGCGACAACGCGCGAAATATGCCGAAAAACGGGCAAAAAAGTTATAAACAAGATAAGAAGTGGAATATTTGTGGATAACTTTTTCGGATTATTATTTATTATCGGGAACGGTCAATAAAAATGTGGACAACTTTCGGTGGATAAATGTCGGTTTTTGTGTGGTTTTTGCGGCAATATGGCAGGTTATCCACATATTTGCCGTTAGATGTGAATATAATATCCGCTCGGTTTTCTATAAATGTATAAATTGCGGCGGAATTACATTCCGCCGCAATGCTCAGTTTTTAATTATTATCTCTCCGGTACAAGGAATTACGTTATCACCGCGAATAATTTCGCCGACGGCTTCGACGGTGATTGTTCCGCTTTTCGGATTTTTTATAGATTGTATGTATCCGTCAATCGTCGCGTTTACGTCGGAATACTCGAAAGCAAGGTCGCAATTTTCCGTGCGGCAATTAATTAAAGTCAGGTTTTTGCAGTAACATAAAGGCTGAGTCCCTATTATAAGGCAGTTTATAAGCGTAAGTCCTTCGGAATACCAGGCAAGGTATTCGCCGCGCAGAACGGAATTTTTTACGGTTATGTTTTTACTGTGCCAGAACGCGTCCTTAGTGTCGAACTCGCAATCGGTGATTTCGGCGTTTTCAACGTACTGGAATGAATATTTGCCTTTCATTTTAACGCCTTTCAGTTTAAGGTCGCGGCTTTCGAACATAAAATATTCGGAATTTACCGTGCCTCCGTCTATGTATACTCCCCGGCATCGCCAGCCGAATTCCGGCGATACGATGTCGCAGTCGAAAAGCGCGGAATTGCCGCATTCCCTCAGCGCTTTTATTCCGTGCAGGGAGGTTTTGGAAATCTTTCCGTCTTTGCAATACCAAAGCGCCGCGCGCGTCAGTTCGTCCATGGAACAGTTTTCAACGGTATATTGTTCTGCGTGCCATAGCGGATAGCGCAGTGAAAACGCGCAATCTTTCACCGTTATGCCGCGGCATTCTTTCAAAGCCGATTCGCCGTCGGCGGGGCCTGCGAAAACGCAGGCGTTCACGTCGGCGTCCGTGAGGTTATAGAGCGCGCGCTCTTCATCGTGTGTTTCTCTCTCGATAATTTTTCTCATTGTAAAATCATAAAACTCCTTATAATATATTTAACCCGACATACAGCCGTTCAAACCGAAAAAAGGTATACACGAGCTTTAATTTTGTTGACAATTAAAAAACTATGTATTATAATACGCTCTGCTTAAAATATTTCATCGGAGAACTTGCCGCCGCAGCGGCTACGGTTGAAAAGATGCGGGTGCGCCCGAGTTATTGTAAAATAACCCGCGGCGTTATTTTTATATTGAAAAATCCGTGAAACAAAATGGCGTTCGCGGATTGGAGGTGTTTTTTGAGAATTCAGTTGTCGGAGCATTTTACTTTTAAAAAACTGTTGCTTTTCGTCGCTCCGTCCGTAGTAATGATGGTGTTCACCAATATATATACCGTTGTGGACGGACTGTTCATAGCGAGATATGTCGGCGGAACTGCGGTTGCGGCGATTAATTATGTCTTTCCGTTTATTTTTATTCTCGGTTCGGTGGGCTTTATGTTGGGTGCCGGCGGGAGCGCGCTTGTTTCGAAAACTTTGGGCGAGGGCGACAAAGAACGCGCCAACGCTTATTTTTCCATGCTCGTTTACGTGACGGTCGGGGTGGGTTTTGTCATTGCTGTAACGGGTGCTTTATGTGTGCCTTATATTGTAGAGTTGCTCGGCGTGGACGGGTTGACTTATGAATATTGCGTGCTTTACGGAAGAGCTCTGCTTGCGTCTCAGCCTCTGTTTATACTGCAAAATATTTTCCAGAGCTTTTTCGTCACCGCCGAAAAACCAAAACTCGGACTGGTTATTACGGCGTGCGCGGGACTGACAAACATTATTCTCGACGCGGTGTTCGTCGCGGGTTTCGGTTGGGGGCTTGCGGGTGCGGCTGCCGCTACCGTTGCGGGACAGGTGGTAGGCGGGGTGATTCCCGTAATATATTTCGCTTGCAGGAACGGCAGCCTTTTGAGGCTTACCGCAACGAAATTATATTTCGGGGCGCTTTTTAAATCTTGCGCAAACGGTTCGTCGGAATTTCTTTCGAACGTTGCCGCTGCCGTTGTTACGATAGTTTACAATCATCAGCTCAGAACGCTCGTCGGCGACGCGGGGGTCACGGCGTACGGAACGATTATGTATGTGGTTATGGTCTTTTACTCGGTGTTTATGGGTTACGCGATAGGCAGCGCGCCGCTTATCGGGTATCATTACGGGGCGGAAAACAAAGACGAACTCAGAAATCTTTTTTGTAAAAGTCTTCTGATAATTTCCGTTGCCGGTCTGGCTATGACCGCGGTATCCGAGGGACTTGCCGCACCTTTTATATCGATTTTCGGGTATGAAGAGGAATTGTTCGATATGTCTTTGCGCGGTTTCAGAATTTATTCGGTCGCTTTTCTTATTACGGGTTTCAACGTCTTCGCGTCGTCTATGTTTACCGCTCTCAATAACGGGCTCGTTTCGGGCATACTTGCATTCGGACGAACGTTAGTGTTTCAGATTGTATCCGTTCTCGTGTTTCCGCTGTTCTGGCAGCTTGACGGGGTGTGGTCCGCTATAATTTTCGCGGAATTCTTTTCTCTTGTTTTGTCGGCTGCGTTTACGCTTTCGTTCGGGCAGAAGTACGGCTATATGGGGCGAAAAAAAGTTCTTTAACGTAATTTTTACAAAATAAATATAAGTTTTTGATAATTATATGTTATAATACAAGCGAAAAAACTTGCTTGCAAGGGTTTTTGAGCGCCGTATTCGAACTTTGATGCGTTTTTCGTAAGGAAAACAGCGGCGCGCAATCGGTATTGTTTGGCTATATTCTTTATTTAAAGCGGGAGGTTGCATGCGCGATTACGAAAGATACGATTATCTGTATGCCGCAATCAAAAAGAGAAGTTCCGTCCGGCTGAAGGACTGCTACGGCGCTTTCGGTTGGGAAGTTCTTTCTCGTGCGGAGGACGACCGTTACGACGACGTTCTCAACGTTGCGTTCCGTCGTCCGCACGCAATAGAGCACAAGGACGAATTGCAGCTTATGCAGGTATATATGGAATCGGCTCTGAACGACCTCGGAAAAACGGAGAGATACGCCCACAAAAAAACTTTCTTTGCCGTTTTGGGCGCTTGTCTTTTCACTATGGGGTTGATTGCCGCGGGAATATGTCTTTTGTTGTTTTTTAACGGCACGCCTTCGCTGATATGCAGCGTGGTTGCGTTCTCTCTTGCGGTTTCGGCGGCGGTAACTCTGGGTATACTTTCTCATAAATTGTATAAGCGCGAGGATGAGGTCGCAAAAGAGAAGGCTAAGCGCGCGATAGACGAGATAGGGGATATTTGCAAACGCGCCGCAGCCCTCACGGAGAACGACGATGCGTAAAGAGAAAATAACTGCGCGCCGCGAGCGCGGGCGTTCGCCCGATTACAGAATAGTGAAAATACGTACGGAAGGCAAGGTCGGCGTTGCGAAAACGGTTTTTATCGGCGTGCTGATTTTGTTGCAGCTTGCTTTGGTTATTACGCTGTACGTCGGGTTTATCGCCGCTTTCCGCTGGTATATGCTGCCCGCGTTTATTTTAAGTCTTATATGTTGTCTGCACGTGCTGTCTTCGGACAAGAACGGACAGGAAAAGGCGATATGGCTGCTGTTTCTTACGGTCTTTTATTATTTCGGTTTTATCGCCTATATCATAGCCAGCGACAAATTTTTCTTCGGCAGAGCGCAGAAGCGTTACGAGAAGATATATTCGCGCTCGGCGCATTTAATCCCCGCATATATGCCGCCCGAAGGCGTGTCGCCGCAGGTGGAAAGGGATATGAAGTATCTATATGAAGCGGGCGGTTTCGTGCCTTATCGCGCCCGTTCGGAATATTTTCCGTCAGGAGCGAAGTTTTTCGACGACGTTATAAAAGAACTGAAAAAAGCCGAAAAATTTATATTTATCGAATTTTTCATTATTTCCGACGGCGTACTTTTCAACAGGGTTGCCGATATTCTCTGTCGCAAAGCGCGGGAGGGCGTGGAGGTGCGCATTATACGCGACGGTTTCGGAAGTCACGGAACGCTTTCGGGGAAAAATATCCGACGGTTAAAGGAAGCGGGAGTGAAAATAAACTGTTTCAACCCTCTGCCGCTGCATTTCTCGTTTGCGCTTAACTTGCGCGACCACCGTAAAATTGTCGTAATAGACGGTAAAACGGCATATACCGGGGGGTGTAACCTTGCGGATGAATACATAAACGAAAAACGTATGCACGGTTACTGGAAAGATGCAGGTATCAGGACGGAAGGCGCGGCGACGGACGGTTTTACTCTGACGTTTTTGAGGCAGTGGGAATTCGTAACCAAAAAACAGGAAAATTACTCTCCGTATCTCGGACTGAGCGGAGAAATCGAGGACGGGGACGCTGTCGTGCCTTATGCCGACGGTAAAGATTATTCCGCCGCGGTTGCGAAGGGCGTTTATTCCAATATAATGGCGGGTGCGGGCGAGAAACTGTATATTATGACGCCGTATTTCGTTCCCGACGAGGATACCGCCAATCTGCTCGCGAGAAAAGCGCTTTCGGGTACGGACGTGAGAATTGTTCTGCCGGCTGTTCCCGACAAGCCGTACGTATACAGTGTAAGCGTGGACAATGCGGAGAGATTGATTCCGAGCGGGGTCAAAGTATACAAGATGAAGCACGCTTTCGTTCATTCGAAAGTCGTTGCTTCGGAATTCTGCGCGGCGGTCGGTTCCGTCAATATCGATTTGCGGAGCTATTACAACCAGTTTGAAAACGGAGTTTATACCGACGACAAGAAAGTTATGAAAGCGGTTTTTTCCGATTTTGCGAATACTTTCGACGTATGCGAACAGATAACCGAACAAAACAGCGCGCGCAAAAAGTTCTCGCATAGATTAGTCACAAGTCTTTTGCGACTGTTTGCGCCGCTTATGTAGTTATTTCGGCAATAATTGCTTATAATAAATTGCGGAGGAACCGATGAATAACAAAAAACTTTCTCCGTGGCTTCCTACGATAATTTTCGGCGCCGCCACGGTTGTTTCGATTATTTATTACGCGGCGAGCGGAGGAAGACAGGCGACTTCCTATCTTCAGCTTGCAATAGCTCTCGTCGTGCCTGCGATAGTGCCCGTATTCGGAATAATCACGAAAAAGCCATATCCGCCCGCGCTTTCGATAATTTTCGGCGTTCTCGTTCTGTTGGGGCTCGATTTTGCGAAAGCGTTCAGGTTTTATTCGTTTTTCCCCGAGTACGATAAAGTTCTGCATACGGTATTCGGGCTTGTCGGGAGCGCGATTATCTATATGTTCATTGTGCGCTGGGGCGGCGATAAGATGAGCGACGTCGGGATAATGCTACTTGTATTTCTCGGCGTAATGGGGTTGGGCGCAATATGGGAGATGATTGAGTATTATTGTTCGTTCATTCCCGGCGAGGACCCTCAGGGTGTTTGGGGGGTCATCGACGCGGCTATCTCGAGCGGCGAACGCGGTCTCAATCCTCTTTACGACACCATAGAAGATTTGTTCGTTACGGTTATCGGGTCGTTCGCATTTATAATTTGTTATCTTGCCGACAAATTGCGCGGCGGAAAGATTTTTAAAAAACTGTTTACGATTTAAAAACAGCCTCTCCCAAAGGAGAGGCTGTTTTATTTTTAATTGCGGGAATATTCGGTAGACGATAACGGAGAATTCCGCGGACAATTAATCGGATGTTTCGCTGTTGCTCAACATGACGGAGCATCCCGCACAAAAACATCATCCCGAGTTATGCCCTCGCTGTGTTCGTCATCCGTATCGCTATTGTCGTCCTGTGGTTTGCCGGGGGACCCTTCGCTGCGCTCAGGGTGACAGCAGAGCGCTCAGGATGTTACCGAGCGCCTGTCGTCCTAATGTTATTCTGGGCTTTATTAACGTCATTCCGAACGAAGTGAAGAAAAGGATGTTTCTCTGTCGCTTAACATGACGGGCAAAAACGTCATCACGAGAAGACTGTCGTCCCGAGCAATGCGAGGGAGCTGACGTTATGTACTCTGAACATAGGGGGGAATGCCGTTTTATAAAACTTTTGACAAAAATTCTTTCAGCCTATCGTTCGAGGGGGAGCCGAACACCTGTTCGGGCGGACCCTGTTCCTTGATTCTTCCGCCGTCCATAAACAAGACACGCGTAGCGACTTCGCGGGCGAAACCCATCTCGTGAGTGACTATAACTATAGTCATTCCCTCGTCTGCGAGTTCCTTGATAAGGGCGAGAACTTCGCCTACCATCTCGGGATCGAGTGCGGAAGTGGGCTCGTCGAAGAGCATTACTTTGGGATTCATTGCGAGCGCGCGGACTATTGCAATGCGCTGTTTCTGTCCGCCCGAGAGCGTG
>CATKEF010000065.1 GCA_949747905.1 uncultured Eubacteriales bacterium | reverse complement strand
GGGTGACAAAAAGCATAATTCCGACACCATCACAGTCATTCCGAACGCAGTGAAGAATCTCACAATACAATGCAAAAAAATAAAAACAACGCGCTTTTAAAAGCGCGTTGTTTTATAAACCGACAATCAGATTAAAAGCAAAAGAATGCTTGCGAATTGCAGCGCCGTACCCGCGAGGTCAAACAAATGCCATACCGAATGAAAATAGCGGACTTTTCTGCCGAGCGCATAGAAAACTATTCCCGCCGTGTAAACAATCCCGCCCGAAAGCAGCAACCACATGGACGCGGGAGAAATCATTCCCCATAGTTTACCGAACCCGAATACGGCAAGCCATCCCATTATCAGATACAGCGCAAGAGAAATACCCTTGACGACTTTATTGTTCATTGCTATTGCGTTCATCGTAATTCCCGCAGCAGCGCATACCCATTCAACTATCAACGTAATAATACCGAGCGTGGTTCCGCCCAGAGCAATCATACAATAGGGCGTATAAGTGCCCGCTATCAAAAGAAAAATAGTGCAGTGGTCGAAAATACGGAAAACGCCTTTCGCTCTGCCGCCGGGCAAAAAATGATATAGCGCGCTCATCGTATACAAAATTACAATGCTCGCCGCAAATACCGACGAAGCGACGATATTGACCGCCGAAGGATATGCAAACACGCAAAGCGTTATCCAGACGACGAGTCCGAACGCGCCTCCGACGATATGCGAAACAGCGTTGAAAATTTCCTCTCCCTTTGTGTAAAACGAATAAAAATCTTTCTTCCGCTCGGAAACGACGCCGGCGTTCCCTTTTAATACGATTTCTTCCATAACAGCCTCCGTTCGAATAATTTTGCTTACAATAAAATTATAGACATCTTTGCCGCAGAAAGAAAACCTATTTCTTTAACTTTTTGCCCTACTCTTTTTTTGCCGTCTTCTACCTGTAAAACCGCTCTTCTACTATCTTAAAAGCCCTCTCTACCGTTAGTAGAGAGGGCTTTTCGAACTATTTATTTAAAGGTATCGGAGCAACGGAATCCGTCGCCGCGCCGCTACTTCGTTGTTTATTCGGCTTCGACCGAAACGTTGATTTTCGCCGTTATGCCTTCCATAAGTTTTAAAGTAACTTCATACACGCCGACGTTTTTAACCGGCTGTTCGAGAACGACTTTTTTCTTGTCGATATTATATCCCGCCGCGTTGAGCGCATCCGATATATGCGCGCCGGTTACCGACCCGAAAACTTTTCCTCCCTGTCCCGCTTTTATTCTTACGGTAAACGTCTTGCCGGAGATTTCGCCGGACAGTGCGCGCATCGCCTTGATTTCTTCGGCTTTATGAAAATCGGCGGCGGCTTTTTTCTGATTCAAATCGTTCAGTTTGCTTGCGGTAGCCTCTTCCGCAAGACCTTTCTTGAAAAGAAAATTACGGGCGTATCCTTCGTTCACATCCTTAACTTCGCCTTTTCTGCCCTGTCCCTTTACGTCCTGCAACAAAATTATCTTCATAAGAAACTCCTTTTACTATATTTTACCGCTATTTTCGGCATTTGTCAAGGTACCTCCCCGTAAACGGGCGTATATTTATTTTATTACGGCACACAATAATTTTCGGAGGGTTTAATATGGAAAACGTTAATCGCGACATTTCTTGCGACGTAGCTACCTGTAAGTACAATCATGCGGGCTGCAACTGCACGCTCGACCACATTAAAGTGGGCTGCGCTTGCGGCGGTCAGGATTGCACTTGCTGCGAAAGCTATTCCGAAAAGATTTAACCTGAAAAGAGAGCGCGCGGCTTTATTGCCGCGCGCTTAATCTTTTACATATTTTTATGCCAACCAGTCCCTCAAAGGAATTTCGGGCATGATTCCGAGAGCGGCAAAACTGTTGCGGGTATAGTAGAACACTGCTATTTTACTGTCATCGAAATACGAAGTAAAAACATTCATAAATTCCAAATCTGATATCGTCTGCAATACTCCGCCTACGAACATAAGCGCGCCGAGCGCAACGGCGCAGGCAATCATTGCGCCGAAAATTCCGTCCACCGCACAGAAAATTTTTCCGTCGCGAGCCACGTTAATCATCTTTGGCACGAATATAGCGAGCATAATAACGAAAACCAGCATTCCGAAGAACAACCCTGCGGTAAGAATACCCTGAGCAATCGCAAGAGTGGTTATACCGCTGCCGTTTATCGCCTCCGTCATATCTCCGAGCACGCCTATCAATGTGTTTTCCAACGACGCGGCGGCACCCTGGAACGCCTCTACATTGAACGCGAGATGATACGAAAGGTATCCCGCGCCCGCAACAAGTCCCAAAACTATAATCGACCATAGCACGGATGAAATTCCGTTCGAATAACCGCAACTCAGGCTTGCCGTAATAACGCCGACAACGAGGAAGTCCATTATATACGGTTTGAACGTCGCCCACGCCTCACTCGCGTAAATCTCCCCGAACGTTTCGCCCACGCTTTCCAACTGTGCGAAATCAAGTACCGTAAGAACAGCCGCGGCAACCGCGCCCGCAAAAACCGCTCCTTTGACCGCCGTAGCGAAACCTCCGAACAGTCTGTTGCAGGCATTGCCGAAGCCGCCCTTTCTCTTCTCCTTGTTTTTGGCAAAAACTTTGCGCAAAATTCCGGATATAAGCGAAAACAAAAGAAAAATCACTATCGCAACGCCCGTCACTGCAAATCCCGCAATACCGTCGTCACCAAGGGTTTCCGAAATAAAACCGCTCGCCGCTACGGCAATAACCGTCGCAAGCAGATATTCGACAGCCCAACTGCCTGATTTGGCGAAACCTTTGACAAGCCCTACAATAAGCCCCAGCACCGCGAAAAAAGCAAGCGAGGAAATTATCGCAATACTTACTGCGTCCACCTTTTTTCACCTCTCGTTAAATTATTTATTGAAACTGTCTTTCAGAGAAACTATTTCCGAAAGCAGTAGTCCGCCGTCAGTACATTTTTTATAATAACCCGTGCGCATCAACTGGAAAGGGGTTCCGTCCGCACTCTCCGCAAGATAAGGCTCGGCTTTTCCGAAGAAAGATTTTTCACTGTCTTTATTAAGCCTTTCCGCGTAATCCTGGTCGGGATAGTCTTCGTCTTTCAAAAGCGGCTGATATCTGCGGAATTCCGCGTCCGCTCCGTACAGAGCGTCTACCCACTGCACAACGCCCTTTGCTTTAACCGTCGTTTCCGCGTTGCTACCGCTCTTTGTTTCGGGGAAATAAGTGCATTTAAGTTCGCAGACCTCGCCCGAATCGTCTTTTACCGCCTCGTCACAACGGACGATATACGCGCCTTTGAGCCTTACAGTACCGCCTAAATAGAGACGTTTGTACTTGGGAGGAGGATTTTCGGAAAAATCGTCTCTGTCTATATATACGTTACCGGTAAATTTGACTTTACGCACTCCCGAATTTTCTTTTGCGGGATTTTTTTCGAAAACAAGTTCTTCTTCGCCTGAATAATTGGTAATAGTAAGTTTAAGCGGATTGATAACCGCCATGGCTCTCTCCGCCGTCTCGTTCAGTTCGTCACGAATACAGCTGTCGAGCTGCGCCTGATTTACGACGGAATAAGCCTTTGCCACGCCGACGTCAGTGCAGAATTTTTTCAAAGCCGTCGGCGGAACGCCGCGGTTTTTAAGCCCCATTATGGTAGGCATTCTCGGGTCGTCCCAACCGCGCACGAAACCTTCGTCCACCAGTTTTTTGAGATAACGCTTAGACATAAGCATATTTGTTATATTCAGTCTCGCAAACTCTATCTGTCTGGGCACGGGCGCAGGAAAACCTGCTTTCTCTATTACCCAGTCGTACAGCGGACGGTGATTTTCAAATTCGAGAGAACAAAGAGAATGCGTTATACCCTCTATTGCGTCCGACAGAGGATGTGCGAAATCGTACATAGGATAAACACACCACTTGTTGCCCGTTCGATAATGTTCGACATGCGCTATTCTGTAAATAACAGGGTCGCGCATATTGATATTGGGCGAAGACATATCTATTTTCGCCCTCAGAACTCTGGAACCGTCGGGATATATTCCCGCTTTCATCTCGCGGAACAGTTTTAGATTCTCTTCCGCACTGCGATTTCTGTAAGGCGACGGCGTACCCGCCTCGGTAAGCGTTCCTCTCGTCGCCGTAATTTCTTCGGCGGAAAGGTCGCAGACGTAAGCGTTGCCGTCGATTATATACTTTTCGGCGATTTCGTACAGCTTATCGTAATAATCGGAAGCAAAAACGAGCTTATCATACTCGAATCCGAGCCACTTCAACGCGTCTACAATGGAGTTGACGTACTCGTAATCCTCTTTGGCGGGATTGGTGTCGTCCATTCTCAGATTGAGAGTGCCGTCGTAACGTTCTTTTACGCCGAAATTAATGCACATTGCCTTAACATGCCCTATATGCAGATAACCGTTTGGCTCGGGCGGAAAACGAACGTGAATTTTGTTTCCGTTTGCTTCGAACTTGCCTGCAGCAAGTTCTTCGTTTATAAACTGTTCAATAAAATTTGTCGCCTCGGGAATTTTCATATTATCAAACCTCTCAGGAAAGTCCCGTAATGTTTCCTTCGCCGTCTATGTCTATGCGCTCCGCGCAAGGCGACTTGGAAAGACCGGGCATCAGCATTATATCCCCCGCCACAACTACAATGAAACCGGCGCCGCCCTTATAAACGACGTCGCGCACCTTTATCTTAAATCCCGAAGGGCGCGAAAGTTTCGCGGGGTCGTCCGACAACGAATACTGCGTTTTTGCGATAATTACGGGCAGTCCCTTTATTCCCTTCTTTTCTATTTCGGATACTTTGCGAAGCGCTTCTTCCGAAAACTCGGCGCCGTCCCCGCCGTAAATATTTTTGACTATATCTTCGGTCTTTTTAACTATACCGTCGTTCAGGTCGTAAGCATAATGCATTTCGGAAAGTTTTTCGCACGCTTTTAAAACGGCCCGGGCCAGTTCTCTGCCGCCCTCTCCGCCATTAAGGAAAACGTCCGTGAACACCGCTTCCGCACCCGCGGCGGTGCAAGAAGAGAGCACCTTTTCGATTTCCGCGGCGCTGTCGCTAGCAAATCTGTTCATTGCTACGACTACCGGCTTTTTATAGACGTCCCTTATATTTTCCACGTGCCTCAAAAGATTGGGCAAACCCGCTTCGAGCGCGGGTATGTTCTCTTCGGAAAGGCTGCGCTTGTCCGCGCCGCCGTGAAGTTTCAAAGCCTTTACCGTAGCCACCACAACGACGCAATCGGGCTCTATGCCCGCTATACGGCATTTTGCGTCCAGAAATTTCTCGGCGCCCAAATCCGCGCCGAAACCCGCTTCCGTCACCGTATAATCGGCAAGACTCATAGCAGTGTATGTCGCCCTTATGGAATTACAGCCGTGCGCGATGTTGGCGAACGGTCCGCCGTGAACTATTGCTGGCGTTCCTTCGAGAGTCTGAACGAGGTTGGGTTTTATAGCGTCCTTTAAAAGAGTCGTCACAGCGCCGTCCGCTTTAAGTTCGCGGGCGCGGACGTATTCCCCGTTACTATTGACTCCGACGACAATATTTCCTATACGCTCTTTGAGATTTTCAAGGTCGGTCGCAAGGCACAAAACAGCCATTATTTCGGAGGCTGCGGTAATTTCGAAACCTTCCTCCCTTTCGTAACTTATACATCCTTTCATATTTCCCGCGTCGCCGTGAATCGTTATGCGTCTGAGCGCGCGGTCGTTCATATCCATACAGCGCTTGAAATATACTTGTTTTATGTCCAGCATATTGCCGCGAAGGATGTGATTGTCAATCATTGCGCACAAAAGGTTGTTGGCAGCGGTAATCGCATGCAAATCGCCCGTAAAATGAAGATTGATGTCAGCCATAGGCACAACCTGAGCGTACCCGCCGCCCGCAGCGCCGCCTTTGATACCGAACACGGGACCGAGCGAAGGTTCCCTCAAAGCGAGGCAGACTTTTTTGCCGAGCTTTGACATACCGTCCGCAAGACCTATCGAAACGGTAGTCTTTCCCTCTCCGCTCGCAGTAGGGTTTATTGCGGTAACCAGAACGAGCTTCGACTTCGGCTTGACTTTTTTAATGTCAATCTTCGCTTTATATTTTCCGTAAAGTTCAAGCTCGTCCTCGCAAAGACCGAGTTTTTCCGCAATCTCGCGAATATCGCGCATTTTACAGTTTTCGGCAATCTCGATATCCGAAAGCATAGTCACCTCTCATCAAGTTATTCTTATTTTTCCTTCAATGTCATTATATCATAGAAAACGGTCGATTGTACATCATTTATTTGAATTTTTTTTATTTTTAACATAAAGATTTGACTGTCGCTTACTTGACTTAATCAACCGATTTTATTACAATAATCTAAATACCGTCCGTATTATCCATATACGGCGCAAAGGAGATGTTTTATGACAGAAAAAAAGAGAGCGGTAACCCAGGAAAAACTGGTTGCGCTTTGTAAAAACAGAGGTTTTATTTTCCCCGGTAGCGAAATTTACGGCGGACTTGCAAACACCTGGGACTTCGGTCCGCTCGGAGTCGAATTCAAAAACAATGTAAAAAAAGCGTGGTGGAAAAAATTCGTTCAGGAAAACACCCTGAATACGGGACTTGACTGCGCTATTTTAATGAATACAAGCACATGGAAAGCCTCGGGACACCTCGGCGGCTTTTCCGACCCGCTTATGGACTGCCGCAACTGCAAGGCAAGACACCGCGCGGACAATCTCGTAGAAGAATACTGCAAAAAACATAAGTTAGATGTGAGCGTGGAATCTATGGACAACGACGCGCTTGAAACGTTCGTATCCGAAAAGAAAATCGTCTGTCCCGTCTGCGGAAAGAGCGATTTCACTCCCATAAGAAAATTCAATCTGATGTTCAAAACCTTTCAGGGCGTAACCGAAGACAGCGTAAATACGGTATATCTCCGCCCCGAAACCGCACAAGGCATATTCGTCAATTTCAAAAACGTTCAGCGTTCGGCGCGTATGCGCGTACCGTTCGGCATCGGACAGATAGGAAAATCATTCAGAAACGAAATAACGCCGGGCAACTTTATTTTCCGCGTGCGCGAATTCGAGCAGATGGAACTCGAATTCTTCTGCAAACCCGGAACGGACCTCGAATGGTTCGGATACTGGAAAGACTACTGCAAGAACTTCCTTCTCTCTCTCGGCATGAAGGAAGAAAACCTCAAACTGCGCGACCATTCCTCAGAGGAGCTCTGTTTCTATTCCAAAGCAACGACGGACTTCGAATACAATTTCGCGTTCGGTTGGGGAGAGCTTTGGGGCATTGCGGACAGAACCGATTACGACCTTTCCCAGCACGCAAAAGAGAGCGGCGAAAATATGGAATATACCGACCCCGTCACAAACGAAAAGTATGTTCCTTACGTTATAGAACCGTCGCTCGGGGTTGAAAGAATGGTTCTTGCGTTCCTCACCGACGCTTACGACGAGGAAGTTCTCGACGCGGAAAAGAACGACACGAGAACGGTTTTGCGCCTGCATCCATTCCTTGCACCCTATAAAGCCGCAATTCTCCCGCTTCAGAAAGGACTTTCCGAAAAAGCGGACGAAGTTTATAAAAAACTTGCAAAGAAATTTTCCGTCACTTACGACGTTACAGGCTCCATAGGCAAACGTTACCGCCGCCAGGACGAAATAGGCACGCCTTTCTGCATAACGGTGGATTTCGACACCGTCAACGACGATACGGTTACTATACGCGAACGCGACAGTATGCAGCAGATACGCCTTAAAATAGACGAACTGGAAAATTATATAGAAAAAAGTCTGGAATTCTGATTTTTCGTTCCGGGCAACGCAATACCCTCTTCGCTTTGCTCAGGGCAACATTAGCGGAGCTGCTTTTGCTATCTTCCCGAGTCTTCCTTTTGTCATCCCGAGGCTTGCCGAGGGACCCTTCGCTTTGCTCAGGGTGACAATATATGTCGTTTTGATGAACTTATACCCGCAAATTATAACAGGCAAGCACTTTTCAGTGCTTGCCTGTTATGGTTGAGGCGACGGGATTCGAACCCACGACCTTCTGGTCCCGAACCAGACGCGCTACCAAACTGCGCTACGCCTCAATACCCATTAATTATATATACAAAATAAACTTTCGTCAACGATTTTAACGCCCGCAAAAAAATTTTAACGAAAGCCGCAGAAACAAGCCCTCATACCTCAGAATAACGGTGATATCAAAGAAACCGTTTGCATCGGCGCGACTTTTGCAAAACATATCTGCGCCCGAATGCACAACAATATGAAGCCCCGCAAAATATTTGACTTTTGATTTCCTTAAGTATATAATGTTTTAAGTAATCGATAAAATAATTATCGCAGGTGTCGCCTATCGGTATGGCGTCAGCTTCCCAAGCTGATTTCGGCGAGTTCGACTCTCGTCACCTGCTCCATTTTACGCCCCCTCATTTGCGAGGGGTTTTATTTTTAAGAAAAAAACGGCAGACCAAAAATAAAGTCCGCCGTTTTTTTGATTCAGGCGATTAAAATTCTTTCTAATAGACAAAAACTTTTACGGAGGAATATTTATGAACCCTATAAAAGAAAAAAGCAAATCGCTTGAAAACAACTTTTTACCTCTGAAAAAAATGTACCCGAGAAGTTACAACAAAGCAAAAACATCTCCCTACACAAAGACCCGCGTAATACTTATGAACGGAACGGAATTCGAATCGCAGTGGTTTATGCATAACTTTGCAAGGCATTGCGACATTCCCGAAATTTGCGAAACGCTCGCTGTGGTGCGCCGTCAGGAACAGCAGCAACAAAAACGCATAAGTTGCCTTAAACCGCTCAACGAAAGCATTCTCGAAACCACTATCGCATACGAACAGCTTGCGGTAGACCTCACGGCAGTGCTCGCACGCCACGAAACGGACGAAAACAATATAAAAGCTCTCAACTTTGCGCTTCTGGAAGACTTCGACCACCTCTACCGCTACGCAAACCTTCTTAAAATGGACAAGGACGAGGACGCGGATATGCTCGTCGGCAAATACACGGAAATTATGCCCGGTCGTCCCACCGTCGCCGAACACCGCTATCCGTCCGACGACGTAAAAGCCCATATGAACGCTGAAAAGGCTGATTTGTACACCAAACTCGTTGCAAGCACGATTACCGCCGCAGAACAGCAGACGATGAATTATTATATGAACATCGCGCAGTGGTACAAAAACGATATAGGCAGAAAACTTTACGCCGAAATCGCAATGATTGAAGAAGCGCACGTTACTCAGTACGAAAGCCTGAAAGACCCCACTATGACATGGCTCGAACAATGGGTTATGCACGAATACTGCGAATGCTGGCTCTATTATTCCGCCATGCAGGACGAAAGCGACGAATATATAAAGAAAATCTGGAACGAACACTTCAAAATGGAGGTTTCCCACCTTAAAGTTGCGGCGAAACTTCTTAAAAAATACGAGGGCAGAACTTTTGAAAGCCTTTGCGGCACGGGTGAATTCCCTCAGCTCCTCAAGCTCGGCGGAAATAAGGAATATATCAGAAAAGTTCTTGCAAGCACGATAAATCTTACGGCAGACAATACTGCGAAGATTTCCGATTATACCGACGTAAGAAAAATACCGTCCGCACACAGATATTTCGATTATCAGAAATATATGTCGGGCATCCCCGAAAACAACCCCTCTCACCTCGTTATCAAAAAAGCTATCGAGAGACTCGGACAGGACTACCGCTATCAGGACAGCGAACATCCAGTAAAAGAGTTGAGAAACCGTAAAAACGACAACGTCAAAATTTCCAGAACGAAATAAACGTAAACTATCGGCAAAAAAGCACGCCCGCGCAAATGCACAGGCGTGCTTTTTATTGTGCAGTCCGTCATCCCGAGCGTAGCGAGGGACTCTTTCTTTCAAAGCAAATCATCGAATAAAGGCAAATACAGCCACTCTGTCTTAACCCCCTTCTTCTCCGCATACTTCATCGTGTTCCACGTCCCTCCTCTCTCTTTTCCGTTATATATCGCTAACACCAAATCGCTTTTATCTACCATGTACTTATTCCTCTTCATCATGCATTCTCTGCTGTATTCTTCGCTCACCAACGTTACTACGTCCGCTTTACTTAATATCTTATCATATTTCTTCTTATCTCTTTGTTCCCACTTCAAAGTCTGATTCCTGCACGGC
>CATKEF010000064.1 GCA_949747905.1 uncultured Eubacteriales bacterium | reverse complement strand
GGGAACGGTTGTCGGCAGTACGTTCAGTCACTGGCTTGTAAACGACGAGCGGATAGAGGGAAACTCTTTCGTAATGAAAGCGGAAAACGCTATTGTTGTAGCTGTATTCGATAAAACCGATTATACGGTTACGGTAACCGGCGGTTCCTCAAGTCATACGACCGCAAATTACGAGGATGAAGTCACTCTTACGGCGAACGAAGCTCCCGAAGGGAAAGAGTTCTATTATTGGTCGGTTAACGGCGAGAAAATCGAGGGGAATACGTTCACGATGCCTGCCGAAAACGCAGAGGTCGTCGCCCATTATGCTACGCTTGTAAAAATCGCCACCCCGGACAACAGTCGTAGCAGAATAATTTTCAAAGAGAACGACAGCGTCGGAACGGCAATCGCGATTGACAGAATCGAAACTATGATTACCGAGCATACCGATTATGTTTTGTTCTATATTTTCGACGCGCCTGACGCTACGGAACCACTCGGTTCGGTTAAATTCACCGTAAAAACGCTCGCAAATACTGCGAACACCGGAAACATTTCCTCTATGGACGGCACTTTGATGATAGACATTCACGGCGGACCGGGAAATTATTACACGATTGACCCTGCGGGTTTCTTCGCAATAGTCAATCACGAAATCGGATATAAGAACGGAGAAGGCATAACCTATTATTTTGCGGCAAAAGTCTTTGCCAAGACAAACATCGTGGAAGTTGACGGCGTCGATACAAGATATATGGACAGCGAGATGTCGGAGATAGGTTGCTACAACGGCACGCAAAATAACGGCAATCCCACTCATGCAATGGTGTTTGATAAATCCAAGCCGAACAAATTGCTTAACATAACAGTGGAAAACGGCTTGATTAACGGAGAACTGACCGAGCTTACTGTCGGAACCGGTAACATAATAAAACTTACAACCGAAGCGCAGGAAGGTAAACTTTTTGCCGGATGGTGTATCGGAGACGGAGTGCTTTCTTATGCCTTTTCTTACGACTACAAAGTTTCCGCAGCCGACGACGCTGTAATTACGGCTAAATTCGTCGATGAAACAACTGCAGAGAAAATCGTGCTTCCCACGCTTGTAAATACCGACGGAAATCTTATACGTAAAGCGGCAAACGGAGCAATCGAATTCGATCGCGTACCCGGTAAACCGATGTTTACGACGGGCGTAGACTACATCAAATATTATGTATACGAGTCCGCGGGTGCGGCGTCTGACGAATATGTCGGCGCATTCAAAGTAAGACTGGGAGGTTCGGCGCCTTTTGTCGGCTGGATAGAGTCGCTTGACGGCACACTTTCTTTCAATATTCTCAGAGGCAACTCCAATAATTACTATGCCGATACGGGACTTGAAAACTTCTACGGCATTTTATCCTACGAACTGGGTATCAGATACAGCGCAGGTAAAACTTATTATTATGCCGCGCAGGCTTGCACGAACTATGTCGGCACAATATGTTCTGACGGAGAAATATCCGCTATCGGTGAAAACGGTTTTGCCGAAAATGCTAACGTCGCCGTTACCGAATATACGGTTACCGTGGAAAGCGGAACTGAGGGCGTGCAGGCGGAAGTATTTACAGGCTATTCGGGAGCGACGCTCAGATTAACCGCAGACCTTCCCGAAGGTAAAACGTACGTATTATGGTACGAAGTGTCGCTTGATGGCGAAGAGGAGACGCTTGTCTATATCGGTCAGGGCAACGGATACGGACTCGAATTGAGCAAAAACATGACCGTTCGTCCGGTATTCAAAACCGCGGAGGAAGTTAAAAAACTCGACGCTCCCGATAATTCGGATAACCAGATGATTAAATTCAACGGAGCCACTATCGAATACGACAGACAGAAGAACGAGGACGGAAGTAAAAAGACCGCATTCGTCGAAGGCGTCGATTATATCCGCGTTTATATTTACGATTCCGCCGCTGCGGGCGCAAGAGTTATAGGCAGTTTCAAATATATGTGGGACGGCAATAAATTCTGGCTCGAAAGTATGGACGGCAGCAGAAAATTCGACGGAATGACCGAAGGCAAACAGCCCGGGAATTTCTATTCGGTAACGGGTGAAGCGCATAATTTCATCAAGAGCGTAATACCCGGATACAGTGCGGATAAGGCTTATTATTACGCTTTCCAATCGGTAGCCGACGACAGCGGAAACTATGCGGACAGCGAAATAGGCGCAAAGGGCAAAGGTTGGGTAAATATCTAAATAATTCGGCGTTGCCCGCCGCATATTCCGCGGGCAACGCAAAAATAAATGGAGGACGAAATGGGTAAAAAATCATTTAAAAAACCTATATGCCTTTTAACGGCGCTCATGCTTTCGGCGACTCCGCTGTTTGCGGCTTGTGCAGACAATACGCCTACCGCAGCCGACGTGACCGTCACAGTCGAAGGCGGAAGCGGAGGCGGTACTTATAAAGAAGGGGACAAATGCACCGTTACCGCGGAAGTTCCCGCCGGATACAGATTTGTGGAATGGGCAAATTACGGTTACGGAATTTCCACGGCGAATCCTTATACGTTTGACGTCGATTTCGATATAACTCTCGTTGCGGTTTACGAGGCGTTGCCAAAAGACAAGTTTACCGTCACGGTGGACGGAGGAATGATAGGTGATACCGGTCTTTCTTCCGCAACGCTCGAAGAGGGAACCACGGTTGAAATCAACGCCTCGCAGTCACAATCGAGAAAGTTTGTAAAATGGCTTATAGACGGAGAGGAATCCGTGGAAAACCCTTACAAGCTAACGGTAAGAGAAAATATTTCGCTGGTTGCCGTATTTGACGAATACTGTATGATTTCTGTAAGCGGCGGTACGGTTGACGGTGAACGCAGCAAGATACTCGCGCAAGGCAGCGAGGTCACCGTTACGGCGAACGCGAGCAGTCAGGACCAGGGATTCAAGTACTGGTATACGCTTGACGAAAATTACAAAGAAGAGATTGTCTCCTATGAAACCGAATACACGTTTTCTTTGGACGAATCTATGAAGATATATGCGAAGTTCCTCGATTATTATACTGTACAAACGGTGAACGGTATAATTTCGGGAACGGAGGCGGATTCAGACGTTACAGTGTTCGACGGGGAGACAGTAACGGTTACACCCTCCGCGGCGCCTTCCGGAAAAGCGTTTATCGGTTGGTATGAAGACGGAACCAAGGTTTCGCTCAATGAAGATTATACTTTCACCGTCACACAAAACGTTACGCTGGAAGCGGGCTTCGGCGAGCTCAGAACGGAACAGCTTCCTGCGCTGAGCAGTAAAGACAACAAAGATTATCCCGATACCGGACTTATTTACCGTGAACCGGGCGGCGCAGTTGCATTGATGAGAACGGCTACTACCGCGGCGGAACGTAAATCGGCTTTCCCCGATGGCGTTGACTATATCTGTTACAGGATTTATTCGTCGGTCGATGCCGATAAAGAAAACGATTGTCTCGGAGAAATCAAACTCTATCCTAATTCGGCGTCGACAGGTGTTGCCGATTATGCGAAATTATCGTCGATGGATGGGAAAATGTCTATGAATGTCCGCGGAAACGATAAAGATATGTATTTCGACGGCGTGGACTATCCTAAATTCCAGAATCTTATCAAATATGTTCTCGGCTATAATTACAGCGCCGGACAGGAATATTATTTCGCCGCGCAATACAGAGGAAGCGGAAACAATATTATAACTTTCCGCGACGATTTCGCTCTCAGATACGAAAACGGCGATATTTCCGATATTTGTACATGCGCGTTTGTAGAAAATGCTTCGGCTCCGAAAGATAAATTTACGGTTACCGTATTGAACGGCAGCATAGACGGAAATCTTACGGAAGTTACCGCCGGATACGGCGCAAACATCACTCTTTCCATAGAAGCTCCCGCCGAAGGGATGATTTTCCTGGGTTGGAAAACCGTCACGATGAATGGCGAAGAAGAAGTATACGGAGATTTAATTTCGAGGAATCTCACTTGTTCCTATACTGTAAAAGGTAACGTAACCTTAAAAGCGCACATAGTCGACGAGAGCAGCATCGAGTTCTCAAAACTCGATACACCCGTAATGGGCGATAATAAAATCATATACGAGGAACAGGTCGGCGGTACGATAGCGATAGACAGAACGTTTAACGGTTCGAATCCCCGCGTTTCGACGTTGTTCGGCGACGACGTGGCGTACTCTGTATTCTATATGTATACGTCGCCCGACGCGGAAAAGGACGATTATGTCGGGGCGATAAGGGTATATGTCGATATTCACGCGAGCGCCGGCGGCGGTTCTGCATTCGTAGGCTATTTCACGCTTATGGACGGAACAAGAAAGACCGAAATTATCCGCGGAGATATAGCAAATTACTATATTATCGAACGCGCTCAGCTGAACGAGCTGGTGAAAGCGGCACTCGGGGCGAACTATAATGCAAATCAGGCTTATTACTTTGCTGCGCAAAAGATAGCGTTGCCCGACGATATTTTCGTGCTCGACAGCGATATTTCCGATATAGGCACGAACGGTATAAAATTCTGAGGATAAGGAGACAGGTATGATAAAAATTAAAAGCAAAAAAGTACTCAAAACCGCGGTAATACCGATGGCGCTTCTTATGACCGCATCCGTCGCCGCGGGAACGGGGGTCAATTTCTCCGTAGCCTCGGCAGCGGAGGATTACAATTACTATAAGTTCGATTACGCAAATACGACGGAATTCAAAAACGCAGCGTTGGCGCTCAATAAAGAAATTACGGAAGAGGGCTTCGTTCTTTTGAAAAACGACGGATTGCTTCCTATGAAGCCCAAAGCCGGACAGACCAAAATCAAGACAAGTATGTTCGGAAAGCATTCGGCAAATCTTATCTATTGCGGCTTTGGTTCGAGCGACACCTGGAACGGCACTGTTTCCGTGTACGACGCTTTCAACGATTCGATTTTCGAGCTAAATCCCACGCTTAAAAGTTTCTATAACGACAATAATGCGTCGGGAAACAGCAACAGCGGACACGATTGCAACGACTCGTACTATATGGGTATGCCAGTTTACGAAACTCCCGTGTCGAAATATACCAAAGCAGTAAAAGACAGTTTTTCGCAGTATAACGAACTGGCGGTAGTATTCCTTTCGAGAACGGCGGGCGAAGGTACCGATATGGCAACGACCAGTCTCAAACAGAATTTCTCCGCGCGTAACGACGAAAACAAACAGGACGGCGCCCGTCATTGGGACGACCATTATCTTCAGCTCAACGCGGACGAAGTTGCTATGCTTCAAATGGTAATGGACAATTTCGACGATATACTAATCTGTATGAACGGCGCGTCCTACATCGAGCTCGGTTTCCTAGACGACCCTACGCATTATCTTTATACGGATAACGGATATACTACCGACGAGGCTACTGCTGCGGCGAAAATGAGTAAATTCAAGGCTCTTATCAACGTTAATATGCCCGGTTCGGACGGCATATGTTCTCTGCCTAAGATTATGGATGGTACGGTCAATCCTTCGGGACACCTTGTCGACACTTGGGTCAGAAACATGAAAGACGACCCCACATTTCAGAATGCGGGAACGAGCGGTCAGACGTTCGAAGAGTTGCGGTACGGCGAATATTACGTTCATTACGACGAAGATATTTATATGGGTTACCGCTATTACGAGACGCGCTACGAAACGGAGGGCGAGAACGGCGACGACTGGTATAAAGGCAGCGTTATGTATCCTTTCGGTTACGGACTTTCGTACACCGACTTTTCGTGGCAGATGCTCGATGAGCCTGAAAATAAAATTCTTGATAAGGACGGGAAGATAACGGCAAAAGTCAGAGTAACCAACACAGGCGACGTCGCGGGCAAGGAAGTAGTTCAGCTTTATTACAACGCTCCCTATTTCACGGGAGGAATTTCCAAGGCGCACGTAGTTCTGGGCGGCTTTAAAAAGACGGGGCTTTTACAGCCCGGCGAGCACGAGGACGTGACCGTTGAAATGGACGTAAGAGATATGCGCTCTTACGACTGGTCGGATGCCAACGAAAACGGTATCAAAGGTTACGAGCTGGACGCGGGAACTTACAATATCATATTGGCGCACGACGCGCACGACGCGGCTAAACTGCCAGAGGACAGGACTGTCGCATACACACTCGAGACGGGCGTTCATTATGCGACGGATGCCGAAACGGGCGCAGAAGTAAAGAATCTTTTCGATTATTCCAGCGGCACGGGCAAGACGAACGACCCCGAAAAATTCAAGGGTGTAAGACAGTATCTTTCCAGAGACGATTTCGAAGGAACTTTCCCCACGCATTCGAGAGAGAAACAGTCCGGGCTCAGACAGGGCAAACAGCAGTTCGTTATGAGCGAACAGGAGGACATGAAACGTCCCTGGTACGAGGAAGATATGCCCAGGCAGGCTGAGACGGCGGGCACATCGTCTACTAATGAAGTCAAGCTCTGGCATATGAAAGGGCGCGATTACGACGACCCTCTTTGGGACGAACTTCTCGACCAGCTTACCATCGAGGAAATGGCCAACCAGATAGGCAACGGGTTCCGCGGTCCCAGAGAAATCGCATCGATAGACAAACCTACCGTATGGGATACGGACGGACCTCTCGGAAGACGCGAATCGACCGATATTCAGTGGGCGGCAAATACCATTCTCGCCCAAACGTACAACACCGAACTCGCATACCGCGAGGGTGTAATGTTCGGTAACACGATATTTACGGGACCCAACGGAAGAGGCGGCACTTACGGTGTCGGACTCGATATCCACCGCTCGCCTTTTGCAGGACGTTACTTCGAGTATTACTCGGAAGACGGATGGCTTTCTGGTATATTCGGCGCGGAAGTTATCAAGGGCTCGAATACGAAGGGTTGTTATCATACCATCAAGCACCTTATGCTTAACGATATGGAGACCCAGAGAAATACGATACAGACCTGGGCAAGCGAGCAGGCTATCCGTGAAATATACGGTAAAGGTTTCGAGCTCGGTATAAAAGCGGGGTCGCTCGGAATAATGACGGGCGTAAACTCCATAGGCGATATACCTTGCGCATTGAATTATAACCTGTTGACCGCGCTTGTAAGAGACGAATGGGGCTTCGAAGGCTTTATAATCACCGATATGTATTGCGAAGATACGAATATCTGTATCCGCGCGGGTATCGATACCATGATGTCCTATCCTAACCCCAAAAATCCTTCTACCGAAGCCGCGCATCTCACCTCGACGCATGTGTCTATGATGAGAAAGGCTGTCAAAAACATTTTCTTTGCAATGGCGAATTCGTCGGGCGTAAACGGCGTCGGCGGCGAAAGATTGGACAGAATAAAATACACGGGTGCGGACGCTCTTTATACGGTTGCAAACGTGGATAACGAATTATCGGTCGCCACCGCTACCGTATCGTCAAACGAAAACGCACAACTCAAATATTCGCTTAAAGCCGGCAGCGAGCTGCCCGCAGGCATGACACTCAATTCCGACGGCACGATTACGGGAACTCCTTCCGAATCGGGAACTTTCAACTTCTCGGTTACGGCTTCGGAAGATTCCGGGGCGCATTACCCTTACAAGGATGTAAGCAAGAATTTCAGACTTACCGTATATGCGCAGGACAAAATACCCGACAATATTATTTACGAGGACGTAGACCTCGGAGTCATTCCCTACGGCTACGAGTACAGCAAGAGTATTAAAAATGCGGCGGCTTTTGACGAGAACGGCAAACTCAGCAGCGATATCGAGTACAAACTCGTGGAAAACAGCGTTCTGCCCGAAGGTCTCGAACTTAAAGACGGTATAATAAGCGGTACGGCAAAAGCGGCTCCCGGAACTTACTTCTTCACGGTCGAAGCGTCGAAAGAGGGCAAGACGAGTGCTACGCTCGACTTTATCGTAAAGGTCAAAGCGTACAGTATCAGTTACGAATATGTTCCTCTCGACGATATGACGATAGGAAAACCCGTTAACGTAAGCGTTGCAAACGCTACTACCGATGATGGAATACAGATAAAATATGCGCTGAAAGACGGCGATTCGCTGCCGAAGGGACTGGTGCTTTCGAGTATGGGTTTGATTTCGGGAATTCCTCAAAGGGCGTATAATGATTTCGAATTTACGATAGTAGCCTCTGGCGATCTTGCTATTCCCAAAGAAGTTACGTATTCCGTAAACGTTGCGGGGGTGGTGTTCGACGACGCTAAGTTCGAAAATCTTATTATCGGTAAAGATTATTCGTTTAAACTTTCGGCGTCGGCAAATAACGGCTCGGAATCCCGAATTTATTACGAACTTAAAGAGGGCTCTTCGCTTCCCCGCGGAATGAAGTTGCTTGCCGACGGAACACTGTTCGGTTCAGGACTTGACTGGGGCACTCAGACGTTTACCGTCGTTGCAAAATCGGAAGGAAACGTCGAAGTGGAGGCGACCGTCACGATGAGTTTCTATACCATCTTCGAAACTCCGGTGGACGAACCGCCCGCAGCCGGTGACGGCGCGGGATGCGGAGCATCGGTAAATGGCAATATATTTGCGGTATTATTACCCGCGGTGTTTGCGGTTGGTGGAATAATGGCAATAAATAAAATCAGAATAAGGAGAAACAAAAAATGAAAAAATTGAAATTTTTAGGAATTGCCGCTCTTGCGCTTGCTTGCGGCATGTGCGTTGCGACGGGCTGCGGAAGCGGAAACGGCGGTGGCGGTTCGGCTTCGAACTATACTTTCGAGGCTGAGGGCGTTGATTTTACGGGTATGTCCAGTTTCGGTTATTCGATAAATTATAATGAAACCGACCTTATTCAGGGCAAAAATACACCGTCATTCCCTTCAAACGTTCTTAATTCCTTAAGTAACAGTTATTTCGTGGGCGGTTTCAATACCACCAAACCCGAAGGTTTGACGCTTAAATTTCCCATAAAAGCTGATAAGGCTTCAACGGGAAACGTTATAACTTTACGCCTCGGTACGGAATTCGGTACTCTTCGGATTACTCCCGCGGAAATGGACGTCATAGTAAACGGAGTCGCGCTTGAATACGACGCGATTAACGTCGTAGGAGAAAATCTGACAAGTGTGGAGCAGTACAGCGGTTATAAGGTTCCTTTTGCGGACTATAAACTTTCGTCGACTTTCGATTTGGTGGCGGGTGACAATCTTATCGAGGTAAAAATCAAGAAAAATAACCTCGGTTTTAAGGATGAGCCTATGCTTTCTTCGGTAGGTCCCGGCGTGGACTGCATTAAAATAAAATCGGAATCCGTTCTCAGTTGGGAATCGCTCTGGGAAGATAACAAACTGGAAGCGGGAATTCAGGACTGACGGTTTTTCGAATGTGCTCAAAAACGGGCAAAGCCGCCGCTTTAAAAGCGGCGGCTTGTAGCCGTTTTAATGTATGACTAATCGTGGAGGCGCAACTGCGGATATGGGTATAATCGGTAAAAACAAGGCTTTCCGCATATGGATAATATGCGCGGCTTTAATATTCGCCGTAACGTTCGTGTCGAGCTACGCGCTGTTTTATAACGCAGGTTTTTCTTCCTGTCTGGACGATATTTTCGGCGGGGAAAAATTAGTGGTTACAAAAGGTAATCCCGACGACTACATTTATTATGCCCCCGACTATGCTTCAAAGAAAGACGTTTTGATTGCCGCAAATTCTCTTAACGAATCGATATGCGGCGAGGGTACGGTGCTTCTTAAAAACGAAAAATCGCTACCGCTCGAAAACGGCGACAAAATAAGCGTTTTCGGCAAAAACTCTTCAGACCCTGTTTACGGCGGTACGGGTACGGGCGCGGTGACCGGTGCGGTTCCAGTAACGTTGTACGAAAGTCTGGAAAGAAACTTTAAAGTCAATCCTGTTTTGAAAACATTTTACGGCTCGCCGCAGTCGGGAGCGGGTCGCGGCGACACGCAGCATTCCGGCACTATACTTTCCGGTATGGCTACGGGTGAAACACCTCTTTCAGCGTATCCGAACGAAGTGTGGGACAGCTGTAAATCTTATTCGTCCGCCGCGTTGATTTTTATATCAAGAGCGGGGGGCGAGGGTTATGATTTGCCTCGAACAATGAAAACGAGTTTTTCAAACGAAGCGGAAAAAATAGTTGGCGCCGTGAGCGCAGACTCTCATTACCTTCAACTTGATAATAACGAAGCGGAACTTATAAAAAGGGTCGGTTCGATTTTCGATAACGTAATCGTTCTTATAAACAGTCCAAACGCAATGGAACTCGGTTTCCTCGACGATCCCGCGCATTATGCTTACAGCCCGAACGTTAAGGGTGCGCTATGGGTGGGCGTCACGGGTAATACCGGATTCAATGCTTTGGCGGATATTCTTACGGGAGAAACAAATCCCTCGGGAAGGTTGACGGATACCTATGCGCGCGATTTTAAAAATGACCCGACTTTTTGCAACTTCTCAAATAACAACGAGGAAAACGGGAACAGGTACACGCTTAACGGCAAAAACAAACCGTATTTCTTTACCGAATACGAAGAGGGCATCTATGTCGGATACCGTTACTGGGAAACGCGCGCGTATACGGAATCTTTGAAAGGAAACGCGCGGTGGTACGGCGAAAACGTGGTGTATCCTTTCGGATACGGTCTTAGCTATACAAAGTTCAGACGGGACCTTGTAAGCTCTTCGCCCGTAAACGGTTCCACTGTTGCGCCCGACGGAAAAATCACCGTAAAAATACGTATTATAAATGTTGGCGACGTAGCAGGCAAAGACGTTGTTCAGCTTTATTATTCGCCTCCGTATAAAGGCGGAATAGAAAAGCCGTATATTGTGCTCGGCGATTTCTGCAAGACAAAACTGCTCGAACCGGGACAGGAAGAGACGGTAACCCTTACGCTGGATGTGCGGGATATGTCGTCCTACGATTACAGCGACGCTAACGGCAATGGCATGTGCGGCTATGAACTCGAAAGCGGGTTATATTCGCTATATATAGGGGGCAACGCTCATTGCTATGCCGAAAACGATGTTCTGAAAATTAATTTGGAAGCGGGGAAAGACTTTTATTATACGACCGATTCAAATACCCGTAATAGCAATTTATTCGACGAAGTTTCGGGATATATTAAAAAATATATGTCCCGTAAAGATTTCGAAGGTACTTTTCCGAAGTCTCCCGCGAAAGAGGAGCGTGAAAAGGACGAACAATTTTTCGAAAGTCTCCGTTATGTTCCGCAAGAGTCGGGAAGCGGCGGAGCGACTTATAACGGCGTCTCCCGTTCGGACGACGGAAAAGACGTCAAACTGTATGAATTGATAGGTAAAGATTATAACGATAATTTGTGGGAATCGCTTCTCGACAGGCTAAACGCAGACGATATGAGACTGCTCGTCGGTACGGGGGCTTACGGCTCGCGATATATGGGTACTATCGGGAAACCCGCAACAACGGACGCGGACGGGGTTGCAGGCTTTACGAAATCGCTCGGGAGTTCGGCGGTTTACGATACTTGTTTTTATGCGGGCAGCTGCGTGCTCGGGGCAACGTTCAACAAAAATCTCGCTTTCGAGTTCGGAAAGATGATTGGAAACGAAGCTCTCGTCGGAAACGAAAAAGGAGACGGGCGCCCGTATAACGGTTGGTACGCGCCTGCGGTAAATATCCATAGAAGCCCTTTCGGCGGCAGAAACTGGGAATATTTTTCGGAGGACGGTTATCTTTCGGGCATAATGGCGGCGAACGTTATAAATGGAGCGAAAGAAAAGGGTGTCTATACTTTCGTCAAACATTTTGCTTTGAACGAACAAGAGACTAACAGGTCCAACAACGGTCTGCTTGTATGGGCAAACGAACAGTCAATGCGCGAAATTTATTTCAGAGCGTTTGAAATTGCCGTCAAAGACGGAGGGACGACGGCGATAATGTCGTCATTTAATCGCATAGGTAAAGTCTGGGCGGGAGGAAGTTACTCGCTCCTTACCGAACTTTTAAGAAACGAGTGGGGTTTTGAAGGTATGGTGATAACCGACTATAATTATTCCACTTCTTATATGAATGTCGATCAGATGTTGTTTGCCGGCGGGGATTTGAGTCTCAGCAAACATAAATTGCCGGAGGGCGAGGTTACAGACGAATATCTCGTCGCTTTGAGAAGGGCTACCGCAAATATTCTTTACACGGTGGCGAACAGCAACGCGATGAACGGTATAGGCGAAGGTGTGGAATATTTCTATGCGCCTCCCGCGTGGCACGCTTATGTCTATGTTGCGGACGCGGTTATCGGCGTATCAGTCGTCTTATGGGGAACGTTTGTTATTGTCAAAGCCTTAAAAATAAAATCAAGGAGAAAAACCGAATGTTGAATCTTGCTATGGTGGAAGACGAGGACGAGGAAGCGCGCAACCTTACCGAACATATCGAAAAATATTTTTCGGACAAAGGCGAAAAGTACGCTCTTCGCAGGTTCAAAAGCGCAGTGGAATTTTTAAGGGAATATAACCGCGAGTTCGATATCGTATTTATGGATATTGTATTGCCGAAGATAAACGGCATCAACGCGGCAAAAAAACTAAGAGAAATAGACGAGGACGTCACGCTTATTTTCGTAACGAATATGGCGAATCTCGCCGTGAAAGGTTACGAAGTTTCCGCACTCGATTTTATAGTCAAACCTGTTGTATACGATTCGTTCGCAATGAAGATGCAGCGGGCTATAAATGCCGTAAACAGACGTCGCAGCGTAGAAATCGCAATACAAACCGACCGTTCGATAAAAGTCTTGTCCGCATCCGCAATTCATTATGTGGAAGTCAGTCGCCATAATCTCGTTTATCATACGGAAGAGGGCGATTTCAATTCGCGCGGGACTTTGGAGAGCGTTGAAAAAAAACTCGACGGCGAAAATTTCGTAAGATGCAACGTTTGTTATCTCGTCAATCTTAAATACATCACCGAAGTCGCGGGGGAAAACCTCGTGGTTGCGGGAGATACGCTGAAAATCAGCAGAGCAAGGAAAAAAGTCTTTATGCAGGCTTTAACCAATTTCCTCGGGAAAAGAGAGTAATGTTTTTCAATTTCGATTCGGTACTTTTCTGGTACAAGATTTTGTTCATGGCGGAGATAATAACCGCAGCGGTTATTTTTTCTCTCAATCTCCGACGCCGCGACCATTTCGCCGTCCGCGTCGCATGCAGTGCGGCGGGGCTGTTTCTGATAGCGTTTTTGTATCCTATAGTCGCTTACAATGCGTTATGGATATGTTTTATGTTCTTTATGATGTTTCTTGCGCTTCTCTGCGCAATGAAAATCTGTTTTAACGAAAGGTGGTGGAACATTCTTTTCTGCGGTCTGGCCGCATATACCATTCAGCATATCGCATTCGTTATATTCGACTCTTTCAGCGACTTATCCGCACTCCTTTTCGGACTCGATATAAATTCCAATGTGTACGCTGAAGACAATGTTGTTACGGGCGGCTTGCCGTTTATCGTTATGACTGTCGTCTATCTCGTTTCTTATTTTGTCGTCTACTTAATTGCTTATTTCGCATATGCGGATAAAATCAGACCCGATGAGGCAAGCAAACTCGGTCGAACCCGTTTTATAGTTCTTGCGGCAATGATTATCGTTACCGACAATATTTTCAACGCCATAACGATGTATAACGCGGGAATAGACAAAATTTCTCTTTGGATTGAGAGAGGCTACAATGTGTTTACCTGTCTTTTATCGTTGCAGTTGCAGTTTTCACAGTTGACGGAAAAGAATATAGAAACGAAGTATGATGCGGTGCAACACATTCTGAGGGAAGAGCAAAAGCAGTATATGCTTGTAAAACAGAATCTCGATACAGTGAATATAAAATGCCACGATATGAAGCATCAGCTGAGGCGCATGCGCCTCGGCGGCGTAGAGCTCGGTAACGATGAAATAGACGAAATCGAGAAAGTTTTGTCCGTGTACGATTCGGTAGTGAAAACGGGCAACGATACGCTCGATTTGATTCTTGCGGAAAAAAATCTTATGCATAGCAGCAAGGATATAGTAATTACATGTATCGCGGACGGGAAATTACTTGATTTTATCACTCCGACGGATATGTATTCTTTGTTCGGTAACGCGCTTGACAACGCCATAGAGGCTGTTTCAGAGTTGGAGATAAGCAAAAGAAACATAAGTCTTTTCGTAAAACGTGTGGGAAATATGCTTAGCGTTCACATAGAAAATTATTATGACGGTGAGAGGCTTATAGATGAAAACGGACTTCCGAAAACAACGAAGTCCGACGAAATATATCACGGATTCGGTATGTTGAGCATGAGGACGATAACGGAAAAATACGGCGGCACGCTTGCTTTTGAGGCAGACGGAAATATCTTTTCACTCAATATTATGTTTCCCGCGCCGTCGCCTGATGTTGCTTTCGGTTCGGACTGAAACCTGATTTATTATACGTTTTTCACTGTATCATTTTAAAACAAACGTTCGCAAAACATGCCGTCCGGAAAAATTTTACGTTAAAAATGTTGCATTTTTATTTTCTGATTTATATAATATAAGAGAATTTCGGCGGTTACAGCCTACGGGGGACGTCCCCCGTTTTCTATGCTCGGCATAGAAAACGACGCCGAATATTAATAGCTGTTATAATTTTTTATGGAGGTTTTATGAAAACTGCAACCAAAAAAATAGCGGTGGCGGGACTTGCTTCCGCATGTGCGATTTCGCTTGTTTCGGGATTGTATATGTTCAAAGATGACACTGCGATAGCTGATGACGGTAGCGTGCAAAATGTCGCAACCGAATACTTTTACAATCAGCTGACCTACACTAACGGAAATGAGTTCACGCTCGCAAAAAAATTCTATAAAGTGTTTGACGAAATGAACAGAAGCGGCGACTTTAAAGACGGAATTGTCGAATACGAACTTACTCAGAACGATTTGGCGACTTCAGACGAGATAAAGGCGTGGGTAAACGACGGCAATGCCGAAATACCGAGAGCGTTCAGTGCTGCGCGCGACGCGTATCTGACCGACCATCCCGAACTGTTTTATATCGATATGTATAAGCTCACAATCAGCGCGGGACGTACAAACGGAGTTTACTCCGCTTATATCGACAGCGGACGTGAAGCGAATGCTTACTTCGATAACGGTTTCAAGTCCGAAGAAGAAGTTAATGTTGCAATATCTGAATTCAATGCGAAAGTGAATGAAATTGCGCAGGCAGCGACGCATTTTGCGGACAGCGAAGTAACTACTACTACCGCGAAAGAGGTGCTCAAAGCCAGATACGTAAATAGATATCTTGCCAATCCCGACAATCTCGAATATGATTACGGCGCTTTAAACGATTACATACAGTCCGGTTCCTCGGCTTCGAGTGCGGCGTCGGTACATACCGCGTACGGTGCACTCGTAGTCGGTAAAGCAGTGTGCGGAGGTTATTCAAAAGCATTTAAAGCGGTAATGGATAAGCTCGGTATTCCTTGTGTTTGCGTAAGCGGTTACGGTATGTCTAAGGACGAAAAGGGTAAGGTCACCGAAAGGTCCGTTTCGCATATGTGGAACTACATTTATCTTCCCGACCCCGTAGAGAAGACCGATACCGCAAAAGCGGCACGCGCGTCTGAAGGCGACGGGGAAGGAAATTGGTATGCCGTCGATTCTACTTGGAACAGCGGACTTTCCAATAAGGATAAATATATGAATATGGGCGCTCTCAGCGAGAGTGTAGACCATATAGTGGACGGCGTGATTTCTTCGTCCGGTTACGAGCTTAAATATCCTAAACTGTCCCCTTACAATTACGGCTGCAAAACAAACTCCGACGGACTTGTTTACGGTGTGGAATATATCGAGGATAAAACGCAGAACGAAAGCGGACTTGACGATAACGGAAATCCTTATATGTATCCGTTTGCGACTGTCAGCTATAACGATAAAGGCGCCGTAGACCTTATTGAAGACGGGCTTCACATAGCATATCGTTTTGCGGACTACGACGATGAAACCGGCGAAATCAAATGGGCGGTTTGGACCGATTTGGGCGCTTTGATTATAAACAATGCCGTTGCCGGTATAATTGACGACGGTCATTCGGTAAGTGTTGTCGGCAACTCAAGTTATCTTTACTGGCAGTTTGCCGTTATCGATATCGAACCCGATTTGGCATACAATCCCGATTTCGAAAACCATATTCCCGCGGATTTCAATTATTGTTACAGTTATACCAAAGAGGACGACCCGGACTACGATATCGGCGACCATATGTCCGTGATAACCGAAATTTTTGAAAACGAATCGTTCGGAACTTATGCTTCGGCACCTTACGCAATGCAAATATCACCTATCAATACAGAGGATGTTACGATAAGCGATTCGTTGAGAGCTCCTAACAGTTCGCTTATGGATGAGAAACATGCAAGAACTTATACCGTCGTTTACAATGAAAAATTGTATGTTCCCGAAGGCAAGACTATAGGTATAAGTTTCACTACCAAACATGCAAATACGTCTAAATATGCTAAGTTGCTTCCTTTGGAAAACGGTAAGCTGGTTGAACTTGTAAACGGAAATACCATCAGATTCAGATTTATGCCCAGTCTGATGTATGAACATAACGGCGAGCGTTATACTTTCTCTTTTACAGACGTGTTCTCATGTCAGGAAAAATTCAAGCCCGGCGGCGAAAAATACATAACAAACAAAAGCCCCAATACAATAAGTTTTTCGTTTGCAAGAAATTATCAGGCTTGCCCCAGATATTTCGGTTACGACGGCAGACTTTTCGTAAATTGCTGCGCCCAACCCACGCTTATAAGTAACTCGGACCTTTCCGAAGTCGGTTTCCAGGATGAAAACGGCAATTATTATTCCGAACAGGAGAGAAGCCAGATGATGCTTGTCGTTGACAGCCCCAAGAAAGCGGAGTCCGACAAGATGCACGATTTGCTTGACACGAGTGCCGATATCAACGTTAACCAGGAGGATATTCGCGCAAGTCAGACATATGAAATCTCCTTGTCTATTTGCGGAAAGTTTGCTAAAATACCCAACGGAAGTTACGTAAAAATCGCGCTCGGGTTCCCCGAAGGCTTCGGCCCCGAAGATGAAGGCGTTACTTTCAAAATTTATCACTATAAGCGCAATTCCGCCGGTGTAATCGAATCCGTGGAAGAAATTCCCTGCGTAGTAACGCAGTTCGGTATAGTTGCAACCGTTCAGAGCTTCTCGCCGTTTATGGTCGCGGTCGTCCCTGCTGAAAAGGATACGGCAAAAACAATCTTTGCGAGCGTAGAAGGAAAGGGCGGCAAACTCAATAATTCCGACGGTCAGATTCAGTCCGTAACGGAAGGCGGAAGCTATACGTATACTATCAAACCCGATGAAGGATACAGCGTTTACAGCGTTACGCTTAACGGCAAAGAAGTTAAGGACAAAATTACCGAAGAGGGAAAATTGTCTTTGTCTTATGCAGACTTATCCGCAAACAACGAGCTTGAAATAAAATATATTTCCGACGAAGCGTTGAGTCGTTATGAGGCAAAAGACGGTTTCGAACTTGTAAATCCCGTCAGAATAGTTGTGCCCGTAGGCGGTTTTACCGACGGCGGGAACGGCGTAAACGTAGCGCTTATTGTCGGATGCGTCGTGGCTGCTGTGGTTGTGGTTTGCGCGGTTGTCGCAACTGTTGTCTTAATCAAGAGAAAAAGCAAAAACTGAAACTATTCGGCATAATTGAAAGAATTCCGCCCGCAGGTTTGGTCTACGGGCGGTTTTTTTCGGGTTTTTATGGAAAAAATATATCGGTTTTTTTAATTAACGGCACTATTGACAAATATAAAAACGGGTGATATACTCTCATGTCAGTTAATTTGGTTTTGTTTGCGAAAGGATGCCGATGGGTGAATTTTTTATTAAATACTATTTGAACATAAATCAGTTGAGCTGGATTTTCGGTGATGCGGCTTTTGTGTTCGGCATATTGTTTATTTTCGGAAATTTCGATATAAAGTCCGTAAAAAGCTGGATGCTTCTGATTTTGGAATGGATAATCTTATGGGCTCTGGAAATTTTAAATGAGAGCTTCCGAGGCGAAGCCGAGGGACCAACCGCTAACGCTGAAGATGACAAAGAGAACTAAAAGTGTTTTCGCAACCGTATTAATCAACAAATCACCTCAGTCTTCAAGACTGAGGTGATTTGTTGGTGACCCTGCCGGGAATCGAACCCGGGATTGAGCCTTGAGAGGGCTCCGTCTTAACCGCTTGACCACAGGGCCGTTTTTAATTGCTTTGTGATTATAACATATTAATAAACGGTTTGCAAGCGAAAACAATAACTATGCGGAAATTTTTAATATGTTTTTTGCGGTTGCGAAATTATCGTTTAATTTTAAGTTTTTTCAAAAAAGCATCAAATTTTTCAATTTGCGGGCGAAGCGTTGACATTAATTTTTTTATTGTTTAAAATTTCATCATATGATGTTTGTTTTACGTCATATAAGGAGCAAAATGTTTAAAACTCTGTTAAAAAGCGTAAGAGAATATAAAATGCCGTCCATACTATGCCCGCTTGTAATGCTAGGCGAAGCGGTTATGGAAATTCTTATACCGTATTTCAACACGTTTATAATCGGCGAACTGGAAAATCTCTCGAAACCGGAAAATTACACGGTAAATACCGATGTAATTATTTTATATTCTTCGCTGATGGTTGCGAGCGCGGTTTTTGCGCTCATATGCGGCGTGCTCGGAGGTAAGCTCGCGGCAACGGCTTCGAGCGGTTTTGCGCGCAATTTGAGACAGGATATGTATGATAATATTCAAACGTATTCATTTGCCAACATAGACAATTATTCCACGGCAAGCCTGATTACAAGAATCACCACCGATGTGGCAAATGTTCAGATGTCATATCAGATGGCAATCAGAATGCTTGTGCGCGCACCGGTGCTCTTTGTGTCCGCAATAATTATGACAGTGATTATAGAACCGTTTATGGCGCTTATTTTCGCGAGCGCCGCCGTGCTTCTCGGAATAGTCGTGTTTATCTGTATGTTCAAAGTCGGACCGCATTTCAGAACTATGTTTAAAAAGTATGATAATCTGAATTCGGTTGTGCAGGAAAATCTGACCGCTATCCGCGTGGTAAAATCTTATGTGCGCGAAGACAAAGAAATCGAAAAAATGCGTAGCGCTACGGGAGAGGTTTATAAGTATTCCGTAAAAGCGGAAAAGATTTTAACGTTTATGATGCCATGCGTAACGTTGACGATGTTCGCTTCAAACATAATTATTCTGATTACGGGAGCGAATATGTCCGTCGGGAATATTTCCGGCAATGTCAACGCTTCCGACCTTCAAACGCTTATCAATTACTCGGTGAATATTCTTTCCGGCGTCATGATGGTTGCGATGTGTCTCAACTTCATATCTCTGTCAAAGGGGAGTATGGAGAGAATATGCGAAGTGCTCGACGAAAAATCCACTTTACCCAATCCCGTAAACCCTGTAAAAGAAGTCGAAAACGGCAACATAGATTTCGAAAACGTTATGTTTTCGTATTCGAATAACGCCGAGGAACCTGTTCTGTCGGGTATAGATTTACATATTTCGGCGGGGGAAACATTCGGAATAATAGGAGCCACCGGTTCTGGCAAGACTTCGCTTGTTTCGCTGATACCAAGACTTTACGATGTCACTGAGGGCAGTGTAAAGGTTGGCGGAGTGGACGTGAGAAATTACGATACGGACACACTAAGAAACAAAGTCGCAATGGTTTTACAGAAAAACGTGCTGTTTTCGGGTACGGTAGCGGAAAATCTTCGTTGGGGCGATGAGAATGCGACGGACGAGGAATTGCGTTTTGCCGCAAAACAGGCTTGCGCGGACGAGTTTATCGAAGCTCTGCCGGGCGGTTATGATTACGACCTGGGACAGGGAGGAGTCAATGTTTCGGGCGGACAAAAGCAGCGGCTTTGCATTGCGCGCGCCATGCTGAAAAAGCCGAAAGTTATCGTTTTCGACGATTCGACTTCCGCGGTGGATACGAAAACGGACGCGCAGATACGGGAAACATTGAGAAAATATGCTCCCGAGACTACGAAAATAATTATAGCGCAGCGCATTGCGTCGGTGCAGGACGCCGACAGAATTCTCGTGCTTGACGACGGCGTAATTTCGGGAATAGGCACGCACGAGCAGTTGCTTAAAAGTAATGCGATTTATCGTGAGGTTTACGAAACGCAGATGAAGGGAGGTGATAACGATGACTAAGACAACTCACGCTCCCAAAATAGGAAAAGGCGCAAAGACACCAATAAAAACGCTTGCGCGACTTCTTATCTACGCATTTTCGGGTTACAAAGTCGCTACGGCGTTTATGGTTATTTTTGTTCTTATGTCATCCGCCGCGACTGTTACGGGCGCTTCACGTTTTGCGCCTATTATCGCCGAACTTATGAACAACGGTGCAAATGCGGATTTGAATGTGATATACGGCAATGTGATTTTCATTGCCTGCGTTTATCTTGCGGGGGCGCTTTCTTCGTTTGCTTATAACAGGATAATGATGTATATCGCGCAGGGTACGCTAAGAAAAATGCGCGACGAAATGTTTGCTAAGATGCAGTATCTTCCGTTGAGATATTTCGATTCGCATACGCACGGCGACTTGATGAGTCTCTATACCAACGATATAGATACAATGCGCCAGCTTTTATCGCAGACTATTCCTCAGATTATATCGTCCGCATTGACGCTCGTATTCGTATTTTCCTTTATGGTTTATTACAGCTTTACGCTTACTCTTCTCGTAATGGCTATAATCGCCGTAATGGTCTTCCTTATTAAAAATATAGGCGGGAAATCCGCAAAGTTCTTTTTAAGACAGCAGGTTTCCATGGGTAAGCTCAACGGCTATGTCGAAGAGATGACGGAAGGACAGAAAGTCATAAAAGTTTTTTGTCATGAACAGAAAGCGAGAGAAGGTTTCAGGAAACTGAACGACGAACTCAACGAAACAAGCAGAAAAGCAAACGCTTATGCGTTTATTCTGGGACCGGTCACCAACAATCTGAGTTATCTTCAATATGTTATGGTTGCGGTTATAGGTTTTGTGGTGATTGTTTCCGGGCTGGGGGACGGGTTGTTATCATCTTTCTGCGTTTTTGAGGGCGGCGGAGTAGCCGTATATGCAGGTATGCTTGTCTCGTTTCTTGCCTTTACGCGACAGTTCAATATGCCCGTACAACAGGTTTCGCAACAGTTCAACGCTATCGTAATGGCTCTTGCGGGTGCGGAGAGAATTTTTGCCATGGTCGACACCGAGCCAGAGGATAAAGGCGGTGAAGTAACGCTTACTTTCGGGGAATACGCTGAAAACGAGTGGGCTTGGAAAAAACCCGTCGATAACGGTTTCGAATATGTTCCGCTCAAAGGCGATATTCGTTTCAACGACGTCGTATTCGGATATACGGATGAAAAAGTAATTCTCAAAAACATATCTCTTTATGCAAAACCTCATCAGAAAATAGCGTTTGTAGGCTCCACGGGAGCGGGAAAAACGACTATAACCAATCTTATAAACCGTTTTTACGATATTCAGTCGGGTACTATTACTTACGACGGTCTCGATATAAAGAGCATAAATAAAGACGATTTGCGCAGAAGTCTGGGCGTCGTATTGCAGGATACGCATCTTTTTACCGGAACGGTAATGGATAATATACGTTACGGCAGACTTTCCGCTACGGATGAGGAGTGCAAAAAGGCGGCGAAACTCGCAAATGCGAATTTCTTCATCAAACACCTTCCCGAAGGCTACAATACCTTAATAAAAGGCGACGGCGCCAATCTTTCGCAAGGGCAGCGTCAGCTTCTCGCGATTGCCCGCGCCATGGTTTCCGAGTGCCCCGTACTCATTTTGGACGAAGCTACGTCTTCCATAGATACGCGTACGGAAAAACTTATAGAAGAAGGGCTTGCGCAACTTATGTACGGCAGAACGGTGTTTATAATAGCGCACAGGCTGTCTACCGTTCGTAACAGTCACGCGATTATGGTTCTCGACCACGGAGAGATAATAGAGCGCGGCAATCACGAGCAGCTTTTAGAACAGAAAGGCAAATATTATCAGTTGTATACGGGCGCGTTCGAGCTCGATTGACAATTAAAAACGAACCCGTAAACGGGTTCGTTTTTAATATAGTTCCAAATATTCGTATTGTGGACAAAGTAAAAAGAATAGTACAAACTGTCGGAAACATATGCTAATTATCGGGAGACAACGCATATGTTTTTTGATTTTTTGAGTTTGCTGTTCGGCAAAATATTTATTTTTACGGGGATGGTACAGAACAAAGGCACATTCCCCAAGCCGCTTTCGCCGGAGGAAGAGAAAAAATATCTCGAGCTCGCTCGTGCCGGAGACGAGAGCGCAAAGGAAGTTTTAATAAGACACAATATGCGGCTTGTCGCTCATATAGTAAAAAAATATACCGGTTCGGCGGAAACGGACGACCTTCTTTCCGTCGGCTCGATAGGTCTTATAAAAGCCATAAACACATATCGCGACGGTAAGGGAACTCAGCTTGCGACATACACCGCGCGCTGTATAGAAAACGAAATTCTCATGCTTTTGCGCTCGGGTAAAAAGCATAAGAACAACGTGTCTCTTACCGACCCTGTAGGTACGGATAAGGATGGAAACGAGTTGACGCTTATTGACCTTTTGTCCGAAAAAGAGGAGAGTGTTTTTGCGCAGGTAGAGAAAAGTATCCAGCGCGAGAAATTTGTGTGCATTCTGAAAAAAATACTCAACGAGCGCGAGTTTACCATTCTTTCCATGCGCTACGGACTGGAGGATGGCGCCGCGCTGCCTCAGCGCGAGGTCGCTAAAAAACTGGGAATTTCCCGTTCGTACATATCGCGCATAGAGAAGCGGGCAATAGAAAAAGCCAGAGAAAATTTAAGTAAGGACGATTTCTTTACCGAATGATTTTATAGTTGAAATTTGTTTGCAAAATCTCCGTATTATTGATATAATAATCAATAATCAACCAAAGGAAGCGGTTTATGGAGATATATGAAGAACTGCGCGAAAGAGGACTTATTGCGCAGGTTACCGACGAAAAAGAGATACGCGAACTCATAAACGGAGGCGGCGCGAGATTTTATATCGGATTCGACCCTACTGCCGACAGTCTGCACGTAGGTCACTTTATGGCGCTTTGTCTTATGAAAAGGTTACAACTTGCGGGAAATAAACCCGTCGTTCTGTTGGGCGGCGGCACGGGTTATATAGGCGACCCTTCCGGCAGGACCGATTTGCGTTCCATGCTCACGCCCGAGGCTATAAATCATAACTGCGAATGTTTCAGAAAACAGATGGAGAGGTTTATAGAATTCGGAAAAGACAAGGCCGTTATTGCAAACAACGCGGACTGGCTTCTCGGTCTCAATTACGTGGAGCTTCTGCGCGAAGTCGGGGCGTGTTTTACGGTCAATAATATGCTCCGCGCGGAATGTTATAAACAGCGTATGGAGAAGGGACTTAGTTTCCTCGAATTCAATTATATGATAATGCAGGCGTACGATTTCTGGCATCTCAGCAAAGAATACGGTTGCAATATGCAGTTCGGAGGCGACGACCAGTGGTCCAACATGCTTGCGGGAACGGAACTTATTCGCAAAAAATCGGGCAAAGACGCTTATGCGATGACGATAACCTTGCTTTTAAACAGCGAGGGCAAAAAAATGGGCAAGACAGCTAAGGGCGCGGTCTGGCTTGACGAAAACAAGACGAGCGTTTACGATTTCTACCAGTATTGGCGCAACGTCGACGACGCGGACGTTATGAAATGCATAAAAATGCTTACCTTTATTCCTCTCGGCGAAATAAGCGAGATGGAGAACTGGGGCGCCGAACGTATAAACGAGAAAAAAGAAATTCTCGCATATGAGCTTACAAAACTCGTGCACGGCGAAGTAAAGGCGGCTAAGGCTCAATCGCAGGCGCGCGCTGCGTTCGGCGGCGGCGGTGAGCTGCCAGAGAAGAACGTAACCGTTGATAACCCTACGGTAATAAACGTGCTTGTTGCGGCGGGAATGTGTGCGTCCAACGGAGAAGCGAGAAGACTTATTCAGCAGGGCGGAGTATCTTTGAACGACGGCAAAGTTACGGATATAAACGCGACGGTCAAAAGCGGAGATATTTTGCACAAAGGCAAAAAAGTCCATTTGAAAATAATTCTCGGATAAATACAGAATGCGCCTTAAACGGCGCATTTTTCAAAACTTATGGCGGAAAAATATATTTCGGTCCGCGGCGAGACCGTAACGGAAAAAATTATAGAAAAGTCGCGTTTCATAACAACATCGAAACACATCGAGAGTGAGGAGGAAGCCCGCGCTTTTATTGCGGAAATTTCCTCGAAATTCAAGGATGCGACGCACAATTGCTACGCATATATATGCGATATGACTGGCAATCATTTGCGTTTTTCCGATGACGGAGAACCTCAGGGCACGGCAGGCATGCCGATGTTGGAAGTATTGAAAAACAATGCTTTGAGGCAGACAGCCGTGGTTGTCACGCGTTACTTCGGAGGGATAAAACTCGGGGCAGGCGGACTGGTTCGCGCCTATGCGGGAGCAGTGGCGGAAAATATCGCGGCTGCCGAAAAAGTTTCGTATGAAATGTGTTCGGAAAAAGAGTACGGGGTCGATTATTCTTCCGTAGACGCGGCGCTGAGATTTTTATCTGCGTTCGGAGCGGAAATTTTAAATTGCGAATATTCCGACCGAGTAATTTTCACGGCGGCGGTAAAAAAGAAAGAGGAAGAGCGGTTCGATAAAGAATTTACGGACAGTCTTAACGGTAGATTGTCGGTTAACAAAATAAGGGAATGCTTTTATCCTTTTAAAATTTAGTTTAAAAGAGCGGCGGAACTTGTTCCGCCGCTCTTTTATTTTATTTCTCTCAGCCAGCCTTCGGGGGCGGGCACCGTACCCATTTGAATTCCCGTCAGCGTATCGTAAAGTTTTTGAGTTATTTTTCCCATACGCTCCATTCCGGACGGGAACAGAATTTCTCTTCCGCGGTCGTTTATTTTTCCGACGGGCGATATTACCGCCGCCGTTCCGCAAAGCCCGCACTCCGCAAAATTTTCGACTTCATCAAGCCTGACGGGTCTGTGCTCCACCGTAAGATTGAGGTATTTTTCCGCGACGTAGCAGAGCGAACGTCTGGTAATGGAGGGTAAAATGCTGTCCGATTTCGGAGTGACGATTTTGCCGTCTTTGGTTACGAATAAAAAGTTCGCACCCCCGGTTTCTTCGACATATGTGCGGGTCTTAGGGTCGAGATATAAATTTTCGTCAAAACCGCGATTGTGCGCGTCGACGATTGCATGCAGGCTCATTGCATAGTTCAAACCTGCTTTCACGTGTCCCGTTCCGTGCGGCGCCGCTCTGTCGAATTCGCTGACGCGGACCGATATAGGTTTTGCTCCGCCCTTGAAATAGGGACCAACGGGGGTACAGAACAATCTGAACTGATATTCCGCTGCGGGTTTTACTCCTATAACCGCCGACGAGCCGAACATATACGGTCTGAGGTAAAGCGCTGCCCCGCTGCCGTAAGGCGGGACGTAATCGGCGTTTGCCGCAACAACTTTGTCTACGGCTTCGAGAAATTTATCCGCGGGGAAGGGCGGCATTTCAAGTCGCTTTGCGGATTCAATCATTCTTTCGGCGTTCAGGTCGGGGCGGAAAGTAACCGTTCTGCCGTCCGCGGTTCTGTACGCTTTGAGTCCTTCGAATACGGTCTGAGCGTATTGCAGCACTCCTGCGCATTCCGATACGGTAACGGTGTCGTCGCCGGTTACGACGCCTTCGCTCCATTCGCCGTTCTTAAAGTTCGCAACGTAACGGTAAGGGGTTTTTATATAACCGAATCCGAGATTTTTCCAATCGAGCTCTGCCGTCATAATTTGTACCTTCTTATAAATTTCTATTAATTATACAACCGAGTGAAACGATTGTCAAACGGTGCGTTGACAAATATTTCCGACGGTGTTAAAATAACGGTGATTATGTCTTTTATTACTTCAATCGAACCGCAGGTCAAGGATAAACGCCGTTGCAACGTTTATGTCGACGGCAGATTTTATTGCGGAATAAAACTGGAAGTGGCTTTAAAATACGGACTGAAAGCCGGCATGGAAGTGGATAAAACCCGCCTCGACGAAATTCAGCTTGAAACGGAAAAAAGTCAGGCGGTGGATAAAGCCATGAATCATATTTCCGCTTCGATGAAAACGGAAAAGCAGCTGTATGATTTTCTTGCCAAAAAAGGCTATACCCAAGCCGTCTGCGAATATGTCATGGAAAAACTGAAATATTATAAACTCGTTGACGACACGGCTTATTGCCGTTCTTATATAAGTTGCGTGAGCGGTAAAGGTCGCCGCGCCTTGGAAAACGAACTTTTAAAGCGGGGCGCGGATAAAAAGGCGATAGAAGAGTCTTTGTCCGATTACGAGGAGGACGACGGCGAAGCATTGCTCATATTTAAAAAGTACATGCGCGGCAAGGAGCCTACCAGAGAAAATCTCTATAAAGGTTTTAAGTATCTTCTTTCTAAGGGTTACAGCTACGAAACGGCGAAGTCGGCGCTCGGGAACGCGGGGGACGATTATGAAAATTATTGAACTCGAAGAGGTCGATTCGACTAACGAATACTGTAAGCGTGAAGATAACGGAGAGGATATGATTGTCGTCGCCGAGCGTCAGACGGAAGGGAAGGGTACCAAAGGCAGAAGTTTTTCGTCGCGCGACGGCGGACTCTATGTATCCGTAATGCGGCACTTTGAAGATTTTTCCGCCGTGAACGCGTTTGTAATTATGGTAAGCGGTTGCGTCGCCGTCTGTAAAACACTTGAAGAATTCGGAATAAAACCTGTCGTGAGATGGGCTAACGACGTGTTGGTGGGC
>CATKEF010000063.1 GCA_949747905.1 uncultured Eubacteriales bacterium | reverse complement strand
CAACTAAACCAAGACAAGAGAAAAGGCGTGGCTTCACGCCACGCCTAATTCTCGTTCGCCTACGGCTTACCTAATATTCCCTATGGGAATTACGGTAAATGCGGGGAATTTTTTATTATATGAAAATCCGATAAAAATTAACATGCGCAAGGTTCAAAGCGTTTACTTTATTCCGTATATATTATATTATATATAGGAAACGAACAAACAAAATCGAAAATTTAAGGAGTATGTCGGTAAAGAATTTATGTTAGAATTGTACAAAAAACTCAGAGCAATCGACTGGGTGTTGTTGACCGTACTTATGGGGCTGACCGTCTTGCAGGTGTTCTGCACAATGAAGCTCGTAGATTATATGAGAGATATAATCACTTCGATAACGCTTTTAAATTATAATAAAAATCCTTCCGCTTTGGGGGAAATCGGCGCCATGGTTGCCGCGCTCGGAGGGTGGGAAGGAATAACGGCCGACAAACTTTTAAGCCTCGGCGTGTCTGCGGATGATACCGCTATGCTTTTGTCGGTAGCGACGGCAACGGCGGGAGACATATGGTACAACGGCGGAATGATGCTGCTTGTCGCTGGCGGCAGTGCCGCAGCACAGGTGCTTATAGGTTTTATCGCCGCTTACGTTGCCGCCAATCACTCGGCTTCGCTCAGGTCCGCCGTTTATAAAAAAGTTGACGGTTTTTCCATTGCGGAAAACAACAGATATTCTACGCCGTCTCTCATCACCCGTACGACAAACGACGTGCAGCAAGTTCAGATGGCAAATATTATGATGCTGAGAATGGCGCTCGCCGCGCCCATTACGGCAATATGGTCTATTTGCAAGATACAAACGGTTGCCACTCAGCTTACCTGGGCGACGGCTGTAGCGGTCGTTCTTCTTGTGATATTCCTTTCGGTACTTATGGTGTTCGTATTGCCGAAATTCAAGATTATGCAGAAGCTCGTCGACAAACTCAACGGGGTTTCCCGCGAAAATCTAACGGGATTGAGGGTTATCCGCGCATATAACGCGGAGGGATATCAGCAGGAAAAATTCGAACAGGCGAACTCGAATATAACAAAAACGCAGTTGTTTACAGGCAGGCTTATGTCTTTGATGTCTCCCGTGATAACACTGATTATGAACGGACTCACGCTTGCCATTTATTGGCTCGGAGCTTCTCTTATAAATGCGGGAGAGGTCGATTATCCTACCGTGACTTCGTTTATGATGCTCACGTCGCAGATTATAATGGCGTTTATGATGCTTTTGATGATGTTCGTGATTCTGCCCCGCGCGCAGGTGTCTGCGGGACGTATAGTCGAAATACTCGAAACGCCTCTTTCGGTTGCGGACCCCGAAACCGAAGAAGAGTTGACCGAGGAGGGGACCGTAGAATTCAGAAACGTATCGTTCCGTTATCCCGACGCGGATAACTGCGTCATAAATAACGTAAGTTTCAAAGCTGAAAAGGGTCAGACCGTTGCTTTCATAGGGTCTACGGGCAGCGGTAAATCCACGCTGATTAACCTTGTCCCGAGATTTTACGACGTAACTGAGGGGCAAATTCTTATAGACGGAGCGGACGTAAGAAATCTGAAACAGAAGACGCTGCGCCGTATTATAGGCTATGTTCCGCAGAAGGGAGTGTTGTTCACCGGCACTGTCCGCGATAATATAGCTTTCGGAAATCCCGCGCTTACTGACGAGGAAGTTATCGCGGCAGCAAAGACGGCGGAAGCGGACGAGTTTGTTTCGGCGTTTGAAAACGGTTACGATTCGGAAATTTCTCAGGGCGGCAAGAATGTTTCGGGCGGACAGAAGCAACGCCTTTCGATTGCCCGCGCGGTTGCGATGAAACCGGAGATTTTAATATTCGACGACAGCTTTTCCGCGCTTGACTATAAGACGGATAAAAAAGTGCGCGAGAATCTTAAAAAAGCGGTGGACGGCGCGACCAAACTCATTGTCGCGCAGCGCATAGGCACCATTATGGACGCGGATAAGATTGTCGTTCTCGACAGCGGCGACGCGGTCGGTATAGGTACGCATAAGGAATTGCTTGAAAGTTGTCCTGTATACAGGGAAATCGCTCTTTCACAACTTTCGGAGGAGGAACTCGGAATATGAAACACGGCAACATGAATTTTTCCGACGAGACTTCGTCGAAGGACAGCATAAAAAAACTTTTGAAAGCGTTAAAGCCTTTCTATATCAATATCGCGGTTTCGTTCGTTTGTATACTTATATCCACGGTGTTATGCGTGCTTGCGCCTCAATGGCTTTCCAAACTTACCGATGAAATAGCGAATAATGCGGCGACGCAGACTATAAGTCTTAAAAAAATAGCGAATTTTGCCATAATTCTGCTTGTCTTTTATGTGTCCAACGCAGTATGTCATTATGTATCCAATTTTATAATGACTACCGTCACTCAGAAATACGTAAAAGGGATGCGAAGCGGCATTTCGCGCAAAATCAATTCCGTACCTTTGAACTATTTCGACAAACGCCAGTACGGCGACGTTCTGTCCGTTATAACCAACGACGTGGATACAGTCGGTCAGTCTCTGGACCAGTCGATTTCTATGTTTTTGAATTCCGTTACAATGCTTACGGGCGTATTAATCGCAATGTTTGTGACGGCGTGGCAGTTGGCGCTTACTGTTCTTATGGTCATCCCGTTTATGCTCGTTATGCTGTTTCTGCTCACGAAACTGGCTATGCCTCAGTTCCGTAAAAACCAGAAAATTCTCGGCGAGCTTAACGGAAAGGTCGAAGAGAATTATTCCGGTCATATAGTAATAAAGGCTTTCGACGCAGGCGAAAGAATGACGGGCGATTTCGAAAAGACAAACCGCAGATTGAAACGCTCGATATTCAAAGCGCAAGGCGTAGTTGGTCTTATGATGCCGCTATTTAATTTTATTTCGTACTTTGCTTATGCCGCTGTTTGCGTGGTCGGAGGGCTTTTGATGAATTCGGGCGTATCGACCGTAACTTTCGGTACGATTACGGCGTTTTTAGTATATGCTAATCTTTTCCAGAATCCCATGAGTCAGCTTGCGCAGGCAATGAGCAGTTTGCAGATGTCAGGCGCCGCGGCGGCGAGAGTTTACGATTTTCTCGAAAGCGAAGAACTTTCCGACGAGTCGGGAAAAACAAGAAAACTGCTTGCGGCGGACGGTTCGGGAAAAATACGCGGCGACGTCGAATTCAAACATGTAAAATTCGGCTACAATCCCGATAAAATCATAATTTCCGATTTTTCGGCAAAGATAAACGCGGGAATGAAAGTTGCGATTGTCGGACCGACGGGCGCAGGAAAAACCACTCTTGTCAATCTTTTAATGCGTTTTTACGAGTTGAACGGCGGAGACATAACGGTTGACGGGGTTTCAATCGGGGATATGACGCGTGAAGAAGTGCACGATATGTTCGGAATGGTATTGCAGGATACCTGGATGTTCGAAGGAAGCATACGCGACAATATACTGTTTTCCAAAAATGGCGTTTCGGACGAGATGCTTGAAGGAATATGCAAAGAGGCGGGAATATATCATTATATTCATACTCTTGCGGGCGGACTCGATTACGTCATAGAGGATGAGTCTAATATTTCGGGCGGACAGAAACAGCTTATCACCATTGCCCGTGCAATGGCGGAGAACGCTCCGTTGCTCATTTTGGACGAAGCGACTTCCAACGTTGACACGAGAACGGAGGAAGTAATTCAGCGTGCAATGGATAAACTCACCGAGGGTCGCACGAGTTTTGTAATAGCTCACAGGCTTTCCACAATAAGAAACGCCGATATGATTCTTGTAATGAAGGACGGAAATATAATTGAGCAGGGCAATCACGACGCACTTATGTCGAGCGGCGGTTTTTATGCGAACCTTTACAATTCGCAGTTTACGGGAGAATAAAAATTTACAAAGCGGTTGCGCCGCGGCTTTTTCAAAGCCGCGGCGCTTTTAAAATATTAATGTTGAGCAATCAACAATTTAATTGACATAAGCTATTTACTATGATAAAATACAATTCGTCAGTTTTAAAGAAGGAGATTATTATGGAAGAAACTAAAAAGTCGAAATTGTGGTTGAAAATACTTTGCATAGTGCTTGCGGTAATATTTGCGCTTATTGCGGCGCTGGGAATCACTTTTGTCTGCGTGTGGAATAACGAAATTTCCACGGTAAGCAGTTTTACGCATCTTCGCGGCAGAAACAACGATAATAAAGAAGGCTCTGTTTACAGTATGAATGTAAAGGGAGGCTTCTACTTCGACGAATTTCTGAAAAACGGCGGAGCTTCAAACGATAAGGAACTTATCAATTTTATTACCGGAAATATAACGAAAGGACTAATCGATATGACGATAGAAGAGTCCGATATCGGTTGCTCGTCGTTTACCGCCGTAGCGGAAAACGGAGATAAACTGTTCGGTCGCAATTACGATTTCGATATGACGAATGTTTGTATTACTATCTGCGACCCCGGCAACGGAAGACATAAATCGTTTTCTACTGTGGACCTCGCTTACGTCGGTATGGACGAGGATAAGGACGTGGACGGTCTCATGAACAAAATCAAATGCATAGCTTCGCCGTACGCGCCTTTGGACGGAATAAACGACGCGGGATTGAGTTGCGGAATTTATATGTCCTATCAGGGCTCGGAAACAACGGTTCCTACCAATCAGAACGCCGCAGATAAAAAGAACATAACGTCTACGACGATGTTGAGAATGATACTCGACTATGCTTCGAATGTGGACGAAGCGGTGGAGCTTATAAGAAAATATAATCTGCACGATTCGGCTAACACTTCGTTCCATTATATGATTGCGGATGCGACGGGTAAAAGCGCTGTTTTGGAGTGGGTACCGGAAGACGGGAACTATGTAACCGATAACGACGGGGCAGCCCGTGTTCTAAACGTTATTTATAACACGGACCCCATGTATGCCGATATTCAGGGCGACAGCGAGGTAAAATTTCAGTCGATTACGAATTTCATCGTTACGCCGAATTACTATATTGGACAGGATAACGCGCTTGTTGAAGAAGAGATGACGGGTTATGACCGTTATAATCACATTAACGGCGAACTTGCTAAATCCAAAGGCGTTTTGAAAGACGAACGCGCCGCAATGGCTATACTTGCCGATGTCGGAAGAAGAACGTGGAACGGGGGCGGCGGATGTACCGTGCACAGCGTAGTTTACAATCTTACGAAGAAAACAGCGCTCTGGGTAGCCAACGAAAATTACACCGACAACACCGCTTATTACAGTTATTCCTTTGAAACGGGTAAATTGACGCAACTGTCTTAAATGTAATTTTCCGCCGCCGCGCATTTCGTGCGGCGGCGGAAAAAATATTAATTTGCGTAAAAAAATATGTTAAAATACAGTTGAAAATTACTTGACAAAATTCAAGCCGTATATTATTATATGAAAGCGTTGTGCGAAAGCCGCAACTACCTTGCATTAAGGGCCTTTAGCTCAGTTGGTTAGAGCGGTCGGCTCATAACCGATTGGTCCGCGGTTCGAGTCCGTGAAGGCCCACCAAAATTCAATATTTTTTATTTTTGGCCCAATAGCTCAGTTTGGTTAGAGCGCCAGCCTGTCACGCTGGAGGTCGACGGTTCGAGCCCGTTTTGGGTCGCCAAATTTTTTTCGGCGCCGAATGGCGCTTATGCCTTGGTAGCTCAGATGGTAGAGCGGTGGACTGAAAATCCATATGTCGGCGGTTCGATTCCACCCCAAGGCACCACCCTGCGGGGCGAGCTTGCTGGTGTAGCTCAATTGGCAGAGCAGCTGATTTGTAAT
>CATKEF010000062.1 GCA_949747905.1 uncultured Eubacteriales bacterium | reverse complement strand
CGAGCTTATAAAAAAGAGCGGCGACGAAATCTTTGTTCTGGGCGGGCTCTTCAATTATTTCAGAAATCTTCTTACGATATGCATGTCTTGCGAGAGCGATTCCGTGCTTGCGGGTATGCTGAAAATGAAAGAGTACGGGGTAAAAAAGAGCCGCGAACAGGCAAATGCGCTCGGAGATGAGAGGCTTTCCGAACTCGTGAGTTATATATACTCCGCCGTTTCGGGTATAAAAAGCGGAAAAATCACTCCCGAACGCGGTTGGCTTACGGTGACTGAATTCATATTTTTCGGTTAGCCCGTGCCCATATCGCTAATATACTCCTGTATTTAAGTTTTTGGGCAAAATTTACGGCTTCAAACGCTTTATTTTTCCGGAGTTTGATTATATAATTAGATATGATAAATTGTATAATAATACAGACTGGTTTCTCCGAACGGCGCATAACTGCGTTGAACTTTGTTTTTTCGGTTTGTGTAAGATTTTTTTATTCGGTGTGTTTATGGAAAGTTGGGAAAAAATCTATAACGGTTTAATTGAATTTTTTACCGTGACTCTGGCTCATAGTTACGTCGGGGTTATTTTGCAGTTGATTTTGCTATCGACGGTATTCTATTATATGTTCAAAGTTTTAAAGGGCAACAAAGCGGAGCGGTTTGTTCCCGTTGTGGTCTTTTTCATCTTGCTTTGCGGCGTTACCTTTGCGTTTTCGGATTTCGATTCTCAGCTTCTGCTTGTCATCGTCGTCCTTATCGCTATGCTTGTGTTCACTATGTTCCATACCGAAATCAAGCGTTCGCTTTTGGATTTGAACCTTAAAAAAGACAAGTCGGATACGTTCACAACCACGGGTGTGGAGCTGATTATGGATGAAATGGTTCGCGCCGTGCAAAATATGTCCAAAAAGGATATAGGCGCTCTAATAGTTTTGTCCGACGACAATCTTCCCGAGGGAATAATAGAGAGCGGCACCGTCGTGAATGCTCAGATTACCTCTCAGATGGTGGAAGCCATATTTTATCCCAAAGCGCCTTTACATGACGGAGCTATGGTTATAGAGGGCGACAGGATTTATGCGGCGGGCTGTTTCTTGCCGCTTGCGCAGAGCGAAAATCTTCCCAAGGAGATGGGTAGCCGACATCGCGCGGCGCTCGGCGTGACTATGGTTGCGAGCGTGACTGCGATTGTCGTATCCGAAGAGACTGGAATTATTTCTATCGTTAAAAACGGCGCGGTTAAGAAAAAATACGCGGACGCGGCTGATATAAGAAACGCGCTTTCGGAATATTACTGGTCGGATTTGACTGCGGAGGGCAAACTGTGAAAAACTTCGGTAACTTTTTAAAAGAACTTTTTACAAAGAATATTCTATATAAACTTCTTGCAATCGGACTTGCGGTTTTGACCGTTATTCTTATTAATATCTGAGGATAAAATGAATACAGTAAGAATACCCGAAATACTGTTGCCGGGCAAAGACACGGATATGAAAAAGTGGGCGGTGAACGCCTGCGACCAGTTTACTTCGGACGAAGATTATTGGAAGAAAACAAAGGAATGCGCGTCTGGAGGTCCCAGCGCGTTTAATCTTATTCTGCCTGAGATATATCTTTCCGAAGCGGAACAGAGAATAGAAAAAATACATTCGACTATGCGCGAATATCTTTCAAACGGCGTATTCCGTGCGGTTAAAGGTTTTGTGCTTGTCGAACGCATAACTCAGTCTGGCACGCGGTGCGGGATAGTTCTTAGCATAGATTTGGAGGACTATTCGTACGAAAAGGGCGCAAAGGTGCCCGTCCGTTCCACCGAAGCAACCATCCTGGAACGCATACCTCCGCGTGTTGAAATAAGGCGGGGCGCGCCTTTGGAACTTCCGCATGCGATGCTTTTGTACGACGATAATGAAGAAAGCGTTCTGAATTGCGTAAAACGCGGCGAGGTTTTATACGATTTCCCGCTTATGTGCGACGGCGGAAGGGTGAAAGGCACTCTTATCGAAAACCCCGACGAGGTTGTTTCATCGCTATACGCGCTTACGGCGAAAGAAAATTTTTCGGAAGATAAATTTTTGTTTGCCGTCGGCGACGGAAACCATTCCCTTGCGGCGGCAAAGGCATGCTGGGAAGAGATAAAGAGCACTGTCGGCGAAAAGGAGAGGGAAACGCATCCCGCGAGATTCGCTCTGTGCGAAGCGGTCAACATTTATTCGCCCGCTTTGAAATTCGAAGCCATTCACAGATACGTTAAAACCGACGCCGCCGCGGCATTTGCGGAAGGGTTGAAAACTTCGGGCGGACAATCGGCGTATATTGTAGTAGACGGTACAGAGAAAAAGATTCCGTTCGACGACAACGTGCCGAAAGGGATAGAGGCGCTCGATTGTTATATTTCGGAATTTCTTAAAGAATACGACGGAGAGGCGGACTATATTCACGGCAGTATGGACGAAATGAAATCTCTTACCCGTCGTGGCGGTGCCGGAATAATTTTACCCGCGATAAAAAAGGACGATTTTTTCCGACTTATTTCGACGGGCGGGAATCTTCCGAGAAAGACGTTTTCAATGGGCGACGGCAACGAAAAAAGATATTATATCGAGGCTAAAAGAATAAAGTAAAATGGCAGTTAAAGTTTGTAAATTCGGCGGAACGTCGATGGCTGACGGCAACGTCATAAAAAAGGTAAAAAATATAATCGACGGCGATTTGACCCGCAAGTATATTGTGGTTTCGGCGCCGGGTAAGCGTTATTCGGGGGATATAAAAGTCACGGATATGCTTTATGGCTGCCATGCGGAGCTTATGTCCGAAGGCAATATAAAAGAGAGCTTTGCGGCGGTACGCGCCCGCTATGTTTCCGTTGTGAAAGAGCTTGACATGAATTTCGATATCGGGTCCGTTCTCGACGAAACCGAAGAGAGAATAGCGCGGGAGTGCAGCGAAGATTTTACGGCGTCCCGCGGCGAATATCTCTGCGCGCGGATAGTGGCGGAGTATCTCGGCGCGAAATTCATTGACGCCGAAGACGTGATTTTCTTTGACGAAGGCGGAGCGCTTGACGGCGCAAAGACGTATAAAGCGGTTGCGGAAGCTCTTGCAGGCGTCGAACGCGCGGTTTTTCCCGGGTTTTACGGTCGTGGGGCGAACGGCGAAGTGAAAACTTTTTCGCGCGGCGGGTCGGATATATCCGGCGCAATAGTTGCGAGGGCGGTAAACGCTTCTCTGTATGAAAACTGGACGGACGTTTCGGGGTTTCTTGCGTGCGACCCCAAACTCGTCGACAGCCCCAAGAAGATTAAGACAATATCTTATAAGGAGTTGCGCGAACTCAGTTACATGGGCGCAAACGTTCTGCACTGCGAATCTATTTTCCCCGTGCGCAAAGCGAATATTCCCATACAAATCAAAAATACTTTCCGTCCCGCGGACGATGGTACTTCTATAGTTCCGACCGCACGTTATACGCCGAGCGGCAGCACCGTTACGGGCATTGCGGGCAAAAAGAATTTTACGGTAATTTTTCTTGAAAAATCGCTTATGAATTCCGAAGTCGGCTTTATAAGCAAAGTTCTTGATATTTTAACCGAGGAGAATATTTCGGTCGAACATATTCCGTCGGGAATAGATACGATGTCGCTTGTAATTGAGAGCGCTTGTCTGGATAATTTCAAGCTTGGAAGAATTCTTGAAAGCATTAAAAACGCGGTTGAGCCCGATATTATCAGAGTAATCGAAAATATCGCGTTAATAGCTACGGTCGGACACGGAATGTCGTCGTCTGTCGGAACTTCGGCTCGGCTTTTCAACGCAATTGCGGGTGCGGGAATAAATATAAAAATGATTGACCAGGGTTCGAGCGAGATGAACATAATAGTCGGTGTCAGAAACGACGACTACGAGAAGTGTATCAAAGCAATTTACGGGGAATTTTTCAAATAAACTTGACTTGTTCTTTTAGAATATGATATTATATTCAAAATATATACGCGCATTTGCGGAAATCGCTTTGCGCGTTATTTTATAATTCCGGATAGGACGGAATCGGGAGGCACAATGAAAAATTACGTCAGATACGGCAAACAATACTTCCTGCCCGAAGAAAAATGTATGGACTGGGCGGAACGCGATATGCTTGCAAACGCGCCCGTCTGGTGTTCCGTTGACCTGCGCGACGGCAATCAGAGCCTTGTGGAGCCGATGGGCGAGAATACAAAGGTCGAATTTTTCAAGTTGTTGCTTGAAATAGGTTTCAAAGAAATAGAGGTCGGTTTCCCCGCCGCGTCGGAAACGGAATATTCTTTTATCCGTAATCTTATCGAAAATAATCTTATTCCCGACGACGTGACGATACAGGTGCTGACGCAGGCGCGCGCGCACATTATAAAAAAGACTTTCGAAGCGGTGCGGGGAGCAAAAAACGTAATAATTCACGTTTATAATTCCACCTCGCTCGCTCAGCGCGAACAGGTTTTCGGCAAAAGCAGAGAGGAGATTAAAAAAATCGCCGTCGACGGTGCGGCGCTTTTGAAAGAGCTTACGGAAAAAGAGGGGGCGTTATATCGTTTCGAGTATTCCCCCGAATCTTTTACGGGTACCGAACCCGAATACGCCTTGGAGGTGGTTAACGCCGTTCTGGACGTGTGGCGCCCCTCTCCCGAAAGAAAAGTCGTTATAAACCTGCCCGCTACCGTGGAGAACGCAATGCCGCACGTGTATGCGCGGCAGGTTGAATATATGAATAAGCATATTAAGTACAGAGACGGGGTCGTTCTGTCGCTTCACCCGCATAACGACCGCGGATGCGGCGTTGCAGCGGCGGAGACGGGATTGCTCGCGGGCGCGGAGAGAATAGAGGGTACTTTGTTCGGCAACGGCGAGCGCACGGGCAATGCGGATATAATTACGCTTGCAATGAATATGTTTTCGCAGGGCGTCGACCCGCTCCTTGATTTTTCGGATATGCCGCATATAGCTTCAGCCTATAAACAATTGACTGGAATGCCCGTAAGTCCGAGACATCCTTATGCCGGCGAGCTCGTTTTCGCGGCGTTTTCGGGGTCTCATCAGGACGCCATTTCCAAAGGTATGGAATACAGAAAGTCTGGCGGCGATTTATGGACGGTGCCCTATCTTCCAATCGACCCGAAGGACGTGGGTAGGGAGTACGAGTCCGACGTGATACGCATAAATTCTCAGTCGGGAAAAGGCGGCGTGGGATATGTGCTTAAAAATACCTACGGTCTTATGTTGCCCGCTAAAATGAAGGAAGTTATGGGCTATGCGGCAAAAGCGGTTTCCGACAGGGAACACAAAGAACTTCACGCAGACGAGCTTTATAAAATTTTCACGGACACGTTCGTGAACAACAGACGGGTATTCGATATAACTGAGTGCAATTTCAGGCAAATCAACGGCATTCAGGCGAACGTGAAAATCTTCCGCAACGGAGAGGAGACCGAGATAAAAGCTATAGGCAACGGCAGACTGGACGCTGTTTACAATGCGATAAAGAAGTTTTTCGGTGTCGATTTTGCGCTTATCGGATACGAACAGCACGCATTGACGGACGGGGCGCGCTCGAAAGCCGTCTCGTATGTGGGAGCGGAAAAGGACGGAAAAATTTACTGGGGCGCAGGGTTGGAGAACGATATTATGAAAAGTTCGTATACGGCGCTTGTCGCCGCTGTAAATAATATGTTATGTGAATGATTTTAAGAAAAAGCGCCGCGCTTATTATCAGCGCGGCGCTTTTTTGTTGCCTTTTATGTCACTTTGAGTGTCGGTCGTTATCCCGAGCAAATTTATTGCCACACTGAATGCATTTTTGCCACCCTGAGTTACTTTCTTGTCACCCTGAGCGAAACGAAGGGTCCCTTGCCTGCGGCTCGGGAAGACAAAAGCGTTCGGGACAAAATGTCCTTTTAGCGACCCCTTGTCACCCTGAGCGAAGCGAAGGGTCTCTCGCTTTGCTCGGGAAGACATTTAAAACAAGGAACTCGGGAATACGTTTAATAAAAGGAGCTCAGGATGACTTTGAATAAAATGTGCTAGGAAAGACAATGGGCGCAAGCGATGTAGGGTAATCGGATGACTAAAAGGCTTGGGTTGCCTTTTTATGTTACGATAAGTGCATTTTTCGGCTATTTTAGTGCTATCTGTGTCATGTAGAGCGTCAGCGAAATATCGGGTTGCGGGTAATTACGGACAACAATCGATAAAAGAATATCTAAAACACGAAATGCAATGTTTTAAAGTAAAATCGGCAATTGACAAAACAAAATGTGTATTGTATAATACGGTTAAATGTAATATTATACCAAATTATGTGCAAAAATTAACATTTTTACTATCGCATAATGGCAAAATAAGGGACGCGTCCCTTATTGCCGTCTTAAAACAGACGGCAATAATTACTTAATTGTAAATAACGATTGTGAAATCGTGAAATACTAATTTTTGTATAAGGAGAAAAAAGGATGAAAAAAATTGGTAAGCTACTGATAACCGGAATGCTTATCGGCGCGTTTGCGGTTCCTCTTGCAGGTTGCGTTGACGAAGACGACCCGTTCGACCCCAATCAGCCGGGCGGCGGGAAAGTTACAATCAACGACGCCTATGACTGGAACGACGATAAGACCGGTTCCAATAGACCCGACCTCGGCGGCGATTACGAGGCGCAGTTGCCTCCCACCGAGGCTGTGGTAACGATAGCGGAAAGTTCCGCCGTCAGATTCAGAGGCGGGCAGACCAGCTATACTCTACCCGTGGGCGAGGTGCTCACGCAGGCACACTTCGACGTGAGCACGCTCGGCGGACACACCGTCGCGGGTGTAGGCGTTTATAACGAAGAGGGCAAAATCAGCGGATTCCAAAAACTCGAGGATTTCGTTCCTCTTGCCGCGGCCACAATCGCGCCTTTTTTTGCGCCTGAAAACGGAGACGCTTATCTGTACGGTTCGAATCAGGTCGGCGACTATTATTATGCTGCCGACGGCGCCGATTTGAGTAAAAATCCCGAGTACGCTTTCACTCTCGAGAATGTAGTCATAGACGGTTACATGGGAAGAAAGATAAGTCTTGCCAATACTTTGACGGCGAACAGCTACTTCCGTACGGTAACGACTTTGGAGAGAGAGCCCGGACAGCAGTATACCTATCATTATATTTTCAAAAACTTCGGCGAAACGGCGATTTCTTTTACCGTATATCAGATGCACACCGGTCATGCGTGGGCAACCGAAGAAAACCGCGTCGCATCCGACCCCGTTGTGCTTCAGCCCGGCGAAAGCAAGCCTGTTTCTATTACGGTTGACAATACAAGAACCGACAAAAATACGCTTACGCTTATAAAACTGGACGCAGATATTGCGAATATGTCTCTCGGCGTCGTTATGGCAAGGGAAAACACCACGCCTACTCAGCCCGCGACAATAACTCTCGATTTGCCCGCAGGCTTCACGGTTTCCGACGATTACGAGAGAAACGTGAGAACAAACGACAAACTCGTTCTGCCTACCGCGTCTCAGATAACGAATAATACCGGTCACAGACTTTTACACTGGGTTTATGCGGACGGCACCAAAGCCGAGGCGGGAGTGCGCCTTACCGGCGATATAACTTTGAGACCCGTTCTCACTGAAACGGTAACGGTAACGCTTGATTTGCCCGATAAATTCGAAGTTTCGGACGACTACGTGACCAAATACGAGACGGGCGACAGACTTGTTCTGCCTACCGACGAACAGATTACCAACAATACGGGAAATAAATTTATCCGTTGGGTTGACGGCGAGGGCAACGTTGTCGGAAATACGACCGTATTGAACGGTAACATCACCATTAAGCCCGAGCTTTCGCAGACTGCGAACATTACAGTCAAACTGCCCGCGGGACTTACTCTGTCCGACGATTACAATAAAAAAGCTCAGACGGGAGATAAACTGGTTGTGCCTACGGCAAATCAGGTCAAGGGCAATATCGCCGACGGCAGACACATTGCAGGTTGGTATATAGTCGGCAACGGAAACAAGGTTATCACGGATAAAACCGTTATCGAAGATACGCAGCTCACAATCGCGCCTTACTTCACAAGAAGGGAAGGCACGGCCACAATGTGCAACTTTACAGGCGACGACGCGGGTTTGAACGGCAAAGAACTTGTTTTCGCAAATATTCAGGGAAACGGTAAGCCTCATGATGTTTACGACGCGTCGGGTAAAGTGATTACAGGTGCTAATGCTAATTTTACCGCTGTAAACAGAGCGGAAAATTCCACTCCTATAAACGCAGATGCAAACGGATACGCCGAATTGGGCAACATTCTCCAATATAACGGAACATTGGGTGCAAATTTCAGATTCCGCGGCGGAGCGAGAATTTCAGGCGCAACAGGTGTGATAGACAGATATGTCACGCATACGTTCTTCTACAATTTTGAAAATTTCGGCGCGTCCGAACTTGATTTCACAATTTACGGTTTGAACAGCGGAACTTTATATGAAGGCGAAGGCGCCAGGGTAACTTTAAAGCCTGGTGAAAGCACTCAGGTTTCGTTTACTGTAACTTATCAGAACGCTTATAACAATGAAGTAAACAAAAATGCTATGGCTTACTTCTATATTCATAAAGAAGTGACTGATATGAAGCTGGGTATTTCAATGAATATAGTTATCCACAGCGCGAAAGTCACTATGGATGAAAGCGTGGAAGGCGTTACGCTCACCGAAAATTATCTGAATAAAATCAGAAAAGCGGGCGACACGCTCGTACTTCCCACCTCAAGCGATTACGTCAACACGACGGATAAGGAAATCGTGGGATGGAAAGATGCGGCAGGAAACGTTCTTACAAACGAAACGAAGATTACGGGCGATATTGAACTCGTACCTGTATTCAGAGAGTTTGCGGACGTAACGTTCGAACTTCCCGCAGGTATGACTTTCAACGGCTACGAGGCTACGCAAAGATACGAGGTGGGGGTCGATAAGATCGTGCTTCCTACGGCGGCGCAGATTAACAACACTCTCCGCCCCATAAGTTACTGGGTAATCAAGGGAACGACCACTATTGTAAACAATGACACGGTGGTAAGCGGCGCAATGATTATTGTGCCCGTGCTCGAACCCGAGGTAAAAGTGGAGGTAAATATTACTGCGGCGCAGGTTGAAGGCTTCACGCTCTCCGCAGATTACCTTGCGAAAAAACAATACAAGGGTGAGCTGTTCATTCTTCCTGCGGCAGGCGACTATACCGACCTGAACGCTTCGACGAGAGAAGTCGTAGGTTGGCGCGACAAGACTACCGGAACGACGCTTACGGCTACAACGATACTCGACGTCGATTCAATCGAACTGGAACCCGTTTTCAAACAGATAGTGAATGTTTCGTTGAAACTTCCCGCAGGCTTAACGCTCAAGGACAGCTACAATACTAAGTACTACGAAGGCGACAACGCAATCGTGCTTCCCACGGCGGAAGATATAGACGAGAACACGACGGGCGCGGGAGCTCCTCTCGGATGGTATAACGTCGCTAACGGTAAGATTTTGGAAAACGGCGCTGCCGTAACGGAAGGACTTGTCATTGCTCCTTACTGGAACAGTGCAAAGACAGGTTACGAATATGTCACCGTAGGCAGAGGCGCTAATTCGGGATACAATACCGATAAGATGCCGGGAGACGTTGCTTTGCACGGCAATGCTACGGAAAACAGCAGTCTGACTTATAGCGGAATGAAATCAGGCAGCAACAACGCAGCGCAAATTATCGAAGGCGACCTTGCTTTGCTCGGCTCGACTTTGACGGATACTGCGGCGGTGAGAGCCGGATCGGCAATTCGTTTCGATTCCAAAAATTCCGCAGGTTCCGATTTCCTTACCGCAGATTCCAAGGTGGAAATAATTTATACCGTTGAAAACAAAGGTACGACAGAGCTTACGCTCAGTATTTATCAGATTGCGAAAAGCGACGAGTATAAAGCGCCTACGTATTATAAGTATGAAAACAACTATCGAGTGGAAATAAATCTGCAACCCGGACAAAGCGTGACGAAAGTCGGTCAGTACAGTCTTACCAAGAACGGGAACGCGCTTACCTATATCGTATTTGAAAAAGACGTGGAGTCTTTCAGCTTCGGACTTGCTATGTCCTATAAAAAAATCAACGAGATAGACGATGCTTATAAGAATCAGGCGGCGTTCGTAAACAACGTTACGTTAGATTATAATGCGGCTGAAAACGGCGGGATAACCGTTGCGGACAGCTATCTCACGCAGAGAGCGGGTAGATTCCTTACGGCTCCCAAAGCGGCTGATTTGACGATGCCCGACGGGGTTGCCGTCGAGAAATGGCAGCTTGCGACGGGCGGTCAGACCTACGATATCCCTACGGAAATCACAGATTGGACATCGCTGTTGTTGCCGTCCGCCGGCGGAACGCTCAAAGCCGTTCTCGCGCAGAACGCTACAGTAAGTTATCAGACGTCTAACGGCGTAAGTGCCGACGGTGCCAAAACCGAATACAAGACGGGCGAAAAACTCGAGCTTCCCGCGGTTACAGAAAATACCACGGACGGCAAAACGCACGTCGGCTGGTATGATACGGCAACGCAAAAACCCGTGAATGCCGATACTGTTGTCAACGAAAATATGACGCTTGCTCCGTACTTTGCAACGGGAACTCAGCTCATGCCTTTGAGCGGTGCAAACAACGACAGCGGAGCGGGCAAGGGCAATCCCGATAATGTGACAGACGCTTCGGGTGCGGCTTTGGCAAGAGATATATTCTCCAAAGACGAAAACGTTCTTATTGACGATGAATTCGGAATTGTTCTCAGATGCAACACGGCTCTGGATAAAGGCTCGGCGTTCCGTTTCAAAACCTCTTTCGGCGTACAGGTAAAAACCTATAAGTACACTATACGTTTCAAAAATAACGGCGATAGCGAACTTAAATTTACGGTTTATCAGATAAGAGGTACGACCGATACCGCAGGCATGCCCGGCGAGGAAATAACCCTCGCGGCAGGCGCAAGCGCAAGTGCGGAACTTACGATAACTTATACGGCAACGAACACTAATGCGCTGACTTACTTCGTATTGGGTTCCGATGTGGCGGCGAACGCTCTAAATCTCGGAATTACGATGGGTGTGCAGGAAGTAACTGCATAAACGGTAAAATAAGGAGAAAACAGGATGAATAAATTTACTGAAAAATTAAAAGAAATTTTCGTCGGAAGAAACATTGCGTTTTATATTGCCTGCGCGGTTGCCGTTGTTGCTTTTATAGGCGGTACGATTGCAACCGTTGCGCTTAACATGGCGGGCGTATCCGTTCTGCCTATGCTTGTAACGCTCTTCGCGCTGATTGCTTTTGTTGCTCTTTCCTTCTTCGGTTTGGAGCATATAGGAATCGCCGTAATAGCGGTGGCAAGTTTTGCCGCGCTTGTAGACAGTATTTGCGAAGGCTTCAAATTTTTCCTCAAAGAAATATCGGGGCAGGCAATGGGCGGATTCAATATTGCTGCCATTCCCGGTATCGGCGCGCTTGTGGCGACGTTGATACTTCTGGTTCTGAGCGCGGTTGCCGCCAACGTGCTTGCCTGGCTCAAAGTGAAAGAAAAATTCAAACCCGTTGCGGAACTTACGGAAAACGGTTCTGCGGACGCAGAGTAACGGAGGTGGGATAAATGACGAAATATAAAAATAAATTGAGTTTTATTTCCAAGATACTGTTTAATGTATTTGCGGTGTTGTTCGGTATATTGATTATCGTCAATGCGATAATCACGGACGATGCGGTTGCAAGTCTATTGACCGAGCATGTTTTCAAAGATAAACCCGCGGATATGATAGTGAATACGGGCAAAGAACCCGTCCGCTATAAGACCTGGTATTCGAGCACAGACGACGTTTTGAACGGAAACGGAGAAATCGCCTGGCTTGCACAGGCGGAAGGAACCGTTCTTCTTAAAAATCAGAACAATTCGCTTCCCCTTGCAAAGGGCAGTAAGGTGAGTATCTACGGTGTAACGGGATACGACCCGATGTACTGTCTCGACGGTGCGGGCAACAGTAAAATAAACGACCCCGCTGCGTATAACGGTAAGTCCGAGGAATCCCGCAGACAGTTCTTCTACGACGAATTCGAAAAAGCGGGGCTCGTTATGAACTCCAAGCTCAGAGACTGGTATAACAGCGACGCAGGCAAATATTACAGAAGAAGAGACTATGTCGGCTTCTGGGGGCTCGGCGGAGACCTTTGTTACAGCGGCAACAAGAACGGTTGGGTTCCCGCATTGACTGAGGCGAACTGGAACGAAGTATCTTCCGATGCAAAAGATTACGGTAATTTCGGCAAGGACAGCACGGCAATTTTCGTTACGGGCAGAATGTCCAACGAGATGCTCGACCTTAACTCCGACGGTACGGGAAGCAGCAGTGCCGTCAGCAGCGTATATCATGATCCCAACAACAAACGTCCCGCAAGTTTTGACGGAAATAACGACGGTTTAAAGGAAAAAGTTGATTACCTTGCGTTTACCGATGACGAGAAAAACCTTTTGAAGTCTCTCGGTGAAAACTACGATAACGTTGTAGTTATTTTCAATCAGGCTAATCCTCCTCAGAACGATATCCCCGCGATGCTCGAAGAATACGGCGTAGAGTCTGCTGTCTGGATAGGTCAGCCGGGCTCGGACGGTATCAAAGCCGTTGCAGAAATTCTCGTGGGTGATATAAACCCTTCGGGCGGACTTTCGGCTGCCTGGTATACTTCGAGAAACAACAACCCTTCCACGCAGAACTTTGCCATAAGAGGCGCGTATAACGTTGTAAACGTAGAGGGTATGTACGTCGGTTACCGCTATGCGGAAACCCGTTACGAAGATATGTTGCTCGGTTCGGCGAATGCGGGAACTTACGATTACGATACTCAGATTTCATATCCTTTCGGTTACGGACTTTCTTATTCGACTTTCGAATATTCCAATATGGAAGTCATTGCCGACCCCGACCCCGCAAAAAATTATTATACAGGCGGACTTATGTCTGCCAACAACGACGCCTATAATGGCAATTACGGCAAAGAGAGACCCGACCCCCGCGCTACGGGCGCCGACCTCGGCGACTGCGACGATTTGATTGTAAAAGTCAATGTTACGAACACGGGCAACGTTGCGGGTAAAGAGATAGTTCAGATTTATCTTCAGCAACCTTTAACGGCGGACGACAAGACGCACGGAGTACAGAAACCTTCCGTACAGCTCATAGGCTACGGCAAAACGCAGATTCTTGCGCCCGGTGCTTCGGAAGTCGTCGAAATCGAAATAGACGCTAACAAATGGTTCGCCGCATACGACAGCAGAATAAACAACAACGAGGGCGGATACGTTCTCAGCGCAGGTAAATATCTGCTTGCCGCGGCGAGAAACAGTCATGAAGCGGTCAATAGCATATTCCTCAAGAACGGCGGAAACACTTCGAATGCAAACTTCGACGGAAAATACGGTGCGGGAAAAGCGGACAACGTTGCGACCGTTACCGTTAGTGCGGAGCGTTCGGCAAACTACAAGTATTGGACCAACGGTACTACGGACGAAGTTCACAATCTTTTCAGCGATATAGACCCCAATATGGACGACAGCACGTCTAACGACGTAAATTATTTCTCGCGTTACAATTGGGAGAGTTCTGCGGCTGTTCAGTCCAACGGTCGCATAGGACAGGACGGAAGAAGCAAGTACGGCAGCGCGCACGGAAAAACAGACAAGTTCGATAGCCGTGATTCAATTAATTCGAGTCATATGGATGCGTTCGCGGAATATTACGGCGTTGCTTACGACGAAACTCCCTATATCTTCGGTTGGAGCAATACCGAATGGCAATTGGTTGATTTAATCGGGATTGAATACGACCCCGCCCGTGGTGCGAGTGAGGAGGACGTTCAGAAGTGGGCGGAGCTTGTCGGACAGATGTCCAAATCGGACTTTGACAGACTTTTTTCCGAGGGGCTTAGAAAAACTCTTAAAATTGACAGTATAGGCAAACCCGGCACCAACGACCAGAACGCTTCCAACGGTTTCGAGTGGGCGTTCGGAAAGGGCGACGGCGACAATACGGGAGGTTTCGGCGGAAAGAATGCCGGTTACGGTTATGCGCTCAAATTCAACTCGGATGCGAAAATCGCTTATCCTACGGGTTATCCCTGCGAGGGAATTCGTGCGGCTACTTTCAATAACGAAATAGCGGAGCTTGTCGGCAAAGCAATCGGTGAGGACGCTCTCTGGGGCGGCACTTCCGGTCTGTACGGGTTCGGTCTCGGACTTCAGAGAAACCCCTATCACGGAAGAACGGGCGAATTCTATTCGGACGATTCCTTCCTTACAGGTATGATTGGCGCATACGAAACCAAGGGCGCTCAGTCAAAAGGACTCTATGTTTACAATAAGCACTTTGTTCTCAACGACCAGGATACCGACAGAAATACCTACCGTTCCTGGCTTGACGAACAGACTTTCCGTCAGATTTATCTCCGTCCTTTCGAAATGGCGATAGAAATCGGCGACGCAATGAACGTGATGATAGCGTTCAACGAGCTCGGCGATTCCTGGACGGGAAGTAACTACAATCTTATGACGAGATGGCTCCGCGGTGAGGCGGGAATGGCGGGCTTTGCGCTTTCCGACTATGCGGGCGCCGAAGGCGAGAATATCGGTTACGGAATTCTGTCCGGTGCGTGCCTTCTCGACGGTAACTGCAACGACGGCTATTCCGCAGGAGTTGACGCGAGATACGATAACAGACTTGTTGAAGCGGCGACGAGAATTCTCTATACCGTTGCAAACAGTAACGCAATGAATTTCATGGGCGAAGACACGAAGATATATTCTTTCGACCCGTTGTGGTTTAAAACGCGCGACGCTTTGCTTAACGGTGTGGGTATACCGGTTTATATCCTGTTCGGTCTCAGCTGTGCGTTTGTAATAGGCACTACGGCATGGACTCTTGTTGAAAGATTCGGTCGTAAAAAGGAAGATTAAATTTAAAAAGCGCGGGCATAGCCCGCGCTTTTGTTTTGTGCCGCAAGCTTTGTTGTTTTCCGAATGTTTTTGTCGTTTCTAGTACTGTATGTCACGCCGGGCACTTTATTGTCATTTCGAGCTATGCGATGGACACTTCGGCAAGCCTCAGTGTGACGGTTCGGTCATCCCGAGTAGCGCGAGGGACCCTTCGTTACAGACAGGGGGGTATCGTTTCTTGTTATTCCGTGCTCACTCTGTCATTCCGAGGCGCAGCCGAGGAATCCGATGTTTCGCTCGATAAAAAAGCGCTGTTTTGCCTCATAAAAGCGTTTCGGGAATAACGGTTGACAATTTTTTTCAAGAGGGGTATAATAAGTACAGTTCTATAAAGAGGTTGAAAATGTTTCCTGATTCCATCATTCCCAAAGAGTGGGGCTGGGGTATAGATATTTACCTGTACGGAATATGTATGGCGGTGGGCATACTTGCCTGTTTCGGTTTTCTTATGTTCACAATGTGGAAAAAGAATTTTAACGAAGACGCCACCGATAAAATATTGTTAATCGGTGTTTTCGGTACGGGTTTCGGTATATTTGCCGCAATGCTTTTCCAGTCTGTGTACAATTACATCGCCGACCCGAGCCCGAATAAGATATTCAAACTTGAAGGCATGACTTTTATCGGAGGTCTTATCGGAGGCGTGGTGAGTTTTCTTACGGTGTATTTTCTTTATATATACGTAATAGCTCCCAGAACAAAGATAAAATTGTTGCAGAATAATATGAACGCCACGCTCACGGACGCTCTGCCTTTTATACCCATAGGCATTGTTATTGCGCATGCGTTCGGAAGATTGGGATGTTTTTTTGCGGGTTGCTGTTTCGGTGGTCCTACCGACGCATGGTACGGTCTGCCTTGCGCGAACGCAACGGTTGTAATTAACGGGGTAAGCACAAATCTCCGCGGCGTGAACGTTGTGCCAACTCAGCTGTTCGAGTGTCTTTTTCTTGTTGCTCTCGGGGTGGTCATGGCTGTCCTGTATTTTAAATTCCGTTTCAACTATAATTTCGGTCTCTATGCTATCGCATACGGCGTATGGAGATTTATAATCGAATACGTCCGAGTTGACGACCGCGGCGAAATGTTCCCGGGCGCCAAGTTGTATCCTTCGCAGATATGGAGTATAGTAATGGTGATTGCGGGTATTGCGTTTATATTCCTGCAATACTACGTACTGTCGAAGCATATGAAGCACCCTGAATTGCAGGAAAGTGTATATAAAAAGAAAAATGCGGAGCCTGCGGCGACGGATAATTCTTCCGCAGAATAATATTTAATTGATTAAACAATTAAACGCACCTTCGGGTGCGTTTTTCTTTACATTTTTTATGCAATATTATATAATATAATCTGTATAATTATAAACTCAGGCAAAAAACGGTTTGAAATGAGTGCAAAAAATAAGAAAAAGCTGAATAAGAGTATGTTGATTGCGGTAATAATGTCCGCAGTTGCGGGTCTGACCGCTCTTTCTTTGATAATTACAAACCTGTTTATTCCTGTAAAATATCTTTTTTCTTATATCGTTATTAAACAAGACGTTCCCGCAGACGGCGAAATGCGCGTCACTTTCCTCGACGTAGGCTACGGAGACTGTACTTTTGTCGAATTTCCGGACGGAAAGACTCTGCTGATAGACGGCGGCGACGGAAGTTATCCCAATATGCTTGAGCTTTTCCGTTTTCTCAACGGCAGAGCTACCGATAAAATCGATTATCTTGTTTGTACTTCCGTTACAAAAGAGCGTTGCGGAGGTCTCGCGGAAATTCTCGATTACAGGCAGGTGGGAGAGGTTTTTTCTCCGTACTGTCTTGCAACAAACCTCAATTCCTCGTACCGTGAATTTTCGCGGGCGCTCAAAGGAAGCGGCTTAAAAAATTCGATATGCGAATACGGGGCGGGCGTTTTCGGCGAAGATTACTTTTTCTGTTTTCTTTCGCCTTCGCCGCATACTGCCGCGGGCGGGGAGTATGAACTTATTAATGCTGCGCCTACTACGGAAAATATAATGAATGCCACCGCGAATATATATCTGGAATATAAAAATAACGGTTTCCTTATTCTCGGCGACGGGACAAGCGGAAGTTTTTTAAAGTTGGTTGACCAATACCGCAACCTCGGTGGCTTCGAAGCGAACGGCAAAATAGTTAAGTTAGATAACTGTAAAATCGTAAAAATCGCAAATCACGGTGCGGAAAAATCAGTTTGCAGTCCTCTTTACGACTTAATAAAACCGCAAACGGCAATACTATCGGTAAGTTCCGACAATGCTTCTTTGCCCTGTCTTCAAGCAATAGCCGACGCGCAGCGATATTGTTCGGACAATTTATACAGAACGGACAGGGACGGGACTGTTACCGTCACGACGGACGGCTTCGATTATGTCTTTCATAAGGAGAAATAAATGAAACTTACGACTGCGGGCGAATCGCACGGAAAAGTATTGGTGGGAATAATAGAGGGGCTGCCGTCAAATCTCTATATAGATATCGAAGAAATAGATTATTATCTCGCTTTGAGACAGAGCGGGTATGGCAGGGGCGGTCGGCAGAAAATCGAGCGCGACAGAGTTGAAATTCTGAGCGGCGTGAGAAACGGACGTACTTTGGGCAGTCCGCTTGCGTTCGGAATAAAGAATTACGACTACGAGAACTGGAAACAGTTTATGGCGCCCGAGGGCTGTGACGAGACCAAGCGTATGCTTACGAAAGTACGCCCGGGGCATGCCGATTTGACAGGTATGTTGAAATACGATACCGACGACGCGCGCAACATTTTAGAACGCGCGAGCGCCAGAGAAACGGCGGCGCGGGTTGTCGCAGGAACCATAGCAAGACAGTTTCTTCGGGCTTTGGGGGTTGAAATCGGAGGATATGTAAAAGGCATTTGCGGAATCGCAGACCCCGCAGTATATCCTTTCGAAAGGCTTTCCGAAGCTAAAAATGAACCGCTTTTCATGCTCGATAAGCAATTGCAGAGTAAAGCGGAACGTTTGATAGATAATCTGAAATCCGATGGCGATACGGCGGGCGGTCTTATAGAAATAAGAGTTGCGGGACTTAAAAGCGGTTTCGGCAGCTGTATGCAGTATTCTACAAAACTCGATTCGGTGCTCTGCGGCGCGGTTATGAGCGTTCAGGCAATAAAAGGAGTCGAAATCGGTCTGGGTTTCGGTTGTGCGGATTTGCCCGGAAGCAAAGTCCACGACGAAATATATTACGACGGCGCATACAGGCGTAAAACAAACAATGCGGGCGGTATAGAGGGCGGTATGTCTAACGGCGAAGAAATTGTATTGCGCGCCGCAATGAAGCCGATACCCACGCTTATGCGCGGGCTCGAAACGGTCGATTATGCTACCGGTGAACGGTCGCGCGCGGCGGGCGAGCGCAGTGACGTGGCGGCGGTCTGCGCTGCGGAAACAGTACTCGAAAGCGTTGTCTCAACCGCGCTTGCCGAGGTTGTTTCGGCTCGTCTCGGCGGAGACAATATGTCGGAAATTATTGAAAGATACGGTAAACTGAAATAAGTATGAAAAAGATTAAATTATCCCTTGCATCGGGAGACAGCGTCGTTTATTGCGGAGAAGGCGTTTTCGAAGAGTATTCCCGCAAAGTTGCCGACGGCAGACAGATATTCATAGTTACGGATTCGAACGTAAATAAGCTGTACGGGAATCTTGTGTCTACCTGTTTTTGCGATGCGGAAGTAAAAGTCATTCCCGCCGGAGAGAGGAGCAAGAATCCCGGAAAACTCCTTGAAATTCTTGACCGAATGATGAAATCGGGGATGAGGCGCGACAGCCTTCTGATTGCTTTCGGCGGCGGAGTGGTGGGAGATATTGCGGGACTTGCAGCGTCGCTCTATATGCGCGGAGCGGAAATAATGCAGATTCCCACGACGCTTCTTGCGCAGGTGGACAGCTCTGTGGGCGGAAAAACGGCGGTCGATTTCAAAGGCGTGAAAAATGTTATAGGCACGTTTTATCAGCCGAAAACGGTTGTTGCGGACCCGATGTTTTTCAAAACTCTGCCGAAAAAAGAAATTCGTTGCGGCCTCGGAGAGGTTGTGAAATACGGAGCTCTCGACGAGTATATATACGAGAAATTGCTTAAAAATATATCGCGTCTCTATTCCGTCGATTTCCTCGGCGAAATAGTTTACGATTGTATCCGTCATAAAGCCGCGGTTGTTCAAAGCGACGAAAGAGACGTAAACGGTGTAAGAAAAACGCTCAATCTCGGGCATACTACGGGGCACGCGTTCGAGCTCTTTTACGGGGGCGCAAGTCACGGAGATTATGTGCTCATCGGTATGTATTACGAGTTGCTTATTGCTGTAAAACGCGGCATATGCGGGGGGCAATATGCCGAAAATCTCAAAAAACTCATTTTAAAAGTAAAGGGTAAAATACCCGTTTACGAAGATATACAAAAAGCTGCGGAGCTTGCGGTGTACGATAAAAAGAACGAAAAGGGACTTATAAGTCTTATCGTTCCCTGTGCGGAGGGTAAAACCGAAGAAATCAGGCTTACTCTCGGGGAATATATCGCCGAACTCGAAGAAGCGGTCGGAGAACTGAGATGAAAACTTTCAAAGCGGCGGTCGTAGGTAAAGACGTATCGAAATCTTTAAGTCCCGCGATACATTCGTTTATTGCGGAAAAATGGGGATACCCCCTGGAATATACCGCGCTTTCCGTTCCCGAAGAGAGTTTCGAAAGCAGAATCGACGGAATATTGAACGGTTTCGACGGTTTGAATATAACAATACCCTATAAGTTGTCGGTGATACCTCATCTGAAAAAAACATCGGGAGACGCTTCGGCTTACGGCGCCGTCAACACGATAAAGACGCGTGACGCCACGGGATATAACACGGACGGCGCGGGTTTCGGGCTTATGCTTGAAAACGGCGGATTCGGATGCGGCGGCAAGCGCGCGCTTGTTCTGGGCGCGGGAGGCGCGGGCAGAAGCGTTGTGAGAAAGCTCGTTTGTTCGGGCGCAGACGTAAGTCTCTACGACAGAAATTTCGGCGTATCCCAAAATGTTGCCCGTGAATTCGGGGCAACTGCCGTGCAAAATACGGGCGGCGCTTTTTATGCGGTTATAAACGCCACCGGCGTGGGAATGCATAAGACCGAGGGAATATCGCCTGTCGGGGAGGACGTTCTAAAAAATTGCGAAGCGGCGATTGACCTTATTTATGCTCCCGAAAAGAGCAGATTTCTTGAAATTGCCGAAAGTCTCGGAAAAAGAACAGAGAACGGTCTGGCGATGCTTTTTTATCAGGCGTATTTCGCGGAATGCATTTTCTTCGATAAAACGCCCGACGCGGATGAAGCAAAAAGATATTTCGAAGAATTTAAAAGTGGGAGGCATATATGAAATTGCTGTTTATAAACGGTGTAAACCTGAATATGACGGGTAAGCGTGAAAAGGACGTTTACGGAGTGCAGACTTTGGACGAAATCAATTCGGAAATCGCCCAAAAATTAGAGGGCGTCGAGTGTACTTTTTTTCAGAGCAACAGCGAAGGGGAGATTTGTTCGGTAATACAAAACAGCGGCGAATACGACGGAATTATTCTGAACGCCGGGGCTTATACTCATTACAGCTACGCAATTCGCGACGCAGTGGCTTCCGTTCCTATTCCGGTTGTGGAAGTGCATATGTCCAATGTTCATGCCAGAGAGGAGTTCAGACAAAAGTCGGTTATTTCAAAGGTGTGCCGCGGAGTTGTCGCGGGGTTCGGTAAAAACAGTTATATTCTCGCGGCGGAAAGTTTTCTCATATGAACAATATAATCCTTGCGGGTATGCCACTTTGCGGCAAGACTACAATATCCGTCGAACTCGGTAAACTGATGGGGGCGGAAGTTGTCGACACTGACGCGGAAATAGTTAAAAAATACGGATGTATATCCGATATCTTCGAAGAATACGGCGAGAAACATTTCCGTCTGTTGGAAAAAGAAGTCGTCAAAGAGGTGTGCAATCTCGAAAATACGGTGATTTCCACTGGTGGCGGCTGCCTTACGGACAAGGAAAATGCCGACGAGTTGAAAAAGAGCGGCGTTGTGGTATATCTTCGCGTCGGCTTTGAAACTTTGGTTCTGAGAGCGCGGGGAGACGGTACCCGTCCTCTGCTTGCGGGCGACGCAGAAAAAAAACTTAAAGCCCTTATGAACGACAGAACGCCCGTGTACGAACGGGTCGCCGATTTTACAATAGATTGCGACGGGCTTTCGCCCGAAGAAACAGCAAAAGCAATATCGGAGCTTATAACATGAAGACAGCGCTTATTACGGGCGGAACAAAAGGAATAGGGAAAGCGGTCGCTCTTGCTTTTTTACAGCGGGGTTACGAGGTCGTACTCAATTATCACTGCGACGAGGACGCGGCGCTTGCTACTCAGGACGAATTCAATATGCAGGGATTTTGTCCCATACTTATGAAAGCGGACGTATCGGACGAGTTGCAGGTGCGCGATATGTTCCGCGAATTTTTCGGAATTTACGAAAAACTCGACGTGCTCGTGAATAACGCTGGTATTTCGTTTATCAAAGTTATTCAGGAGACGTCGCCCAAAGACTGGGACAGAATATTCGGCGTAAATGTGAAAGGAGCATATCTCTGTTCGCGGGAAGCGGTAGACAAAATGATTTGCGCGGGCGGCGGTTCGATAATAAACGTAGCTTCCGTATGGGGAGAAGTGGGCGCAAGCTGCGAAGTGGCGTATTCAGCTTCGAAAGGCGCTTTGATTGCATTTACCAAAGCCCTCGCAAAAGAACTTGCTCCGTCCGATATTACCGTTAACTGCGTTTCGCCCGGCGTTATCGATACTCGGATGAACGGGCATTTAACGGAGGAAGAGATGGAGGAGCTAATTTCCGCGATTCCGGTCGGGAGACTGGGAAAGCCGGAGGACGTGGCGGGAGCCTGCGTTTACCTTGCCGAGAGCGGTTACGTGACGGGAGAGGTATTATCCGTGGGCGGCGGTTTTTGCAAATAAAATAAAATTTATAATTTTTTCGCAAAAAAAAGTAATTTTTGAAATTTTTTCGTAAAATTAAATCGGAGAGCAAATGAAAACCTTGAAGGAAAGAACGTATGCAATAGAGGAAAACTTTTTTTCGCCGTATGCGTGCATGTCGGAAAAGACGCGCGGCAGAGAGCGGGAAGAAAGTTCATGCGAAATGCGTACGGAATTTCAGCGGGACAGGGACAGGATAATTTATTGCAAGGCGTTCAGGCGTCTCAAAAACAAAACGCAGGTGTTTTTTTCTCCCGAAGGCGACCATTATGTAACGCGCCTTACGCATACTCTTGACGTGGCGCAGATTGCCCGCAGTATTGCGAGGGTGCTTGCGCTGAACGAGGACCTTGCGGAAGCGATAGCGCTCGGGCACGACCTTGGGCATACTCCTTTCGGGCATAGCGGAGAAAGGATTCTGGACAAGCTGTCGCCGACGGGGTTTAAACATAACGTGCAGTCCGTGAGGGTTGCGGATGTGCTTGAAAAGGACGGAAAGGGGCTCAACCTCACTTACGAAGTCCGCGACGGAATACTCAATCATAGAAAGAGCGGTACTCCCGCGACTTTGGAGGGGATGTGCGTTTCGATTGCAGACAGGGTCGCTTACATAAATCACGATTTGGACGATGCAATCCGCGCGGGAATACTTACGGAAAAAGACGTTCCCGTATCGGTTACCGAAATACTCGGCAACAGCTCGCGCGAGCGGATTAATACGGCAATATCCTCCGTTTACCGCACTTCATACGGTAAAAACAAGGTTGAAATGGACGGGGATGTCGCAAAGGCGAGCGAGCAGCTCCGCGCATTTATGTTCGAAAGAGTTTATCTTTCCGATTCAGCGCGCGGCGAGGAGGAAAAAGCGGAGAGAATGCTCACGGCTATGTACGGTTATTTCGTTGAAAATACCGAAGCTATGCCGCAGAGTTTTTGCAATATGATAGAAAAATACGGCGCGGAACAGGTAGTGTGCGATTATCTTTCGTCTATGACTGACAGATACGCGGTCTTTACTTTCAACAGAATATTCGTGCCTCAGGGATGGACGCTCAGCAAATAATATGGCGGGAGATTTTAAGGAGTTTTTAACAACTCTCAAAGATAAAGTAAATATAATAGAAGTTGCAAGCGGTTATCTTTCGCTGGAACGGCGCGGCGGGACCTGGTGGGCGTGCTGTCCTTTCCACCATGAAAAAACGCCGTCGTTTGCGATTAACGAAGCCGACAAATTCTATCATTGTTTCGGGTGCGGAGAATCGGGCGACGTTATAAAGTTTGTGCAGTCTATGGAAAATATAGATTTCATGGACGCGGTAAAAATACTTGCGGAAAGAGTTAAACTGCCCGTTCCTCAGACGAATTTCGACAATGAAAAGACCGTCGAAACAAAAAGAAAGCGCGATGTTGTCTTGAAAATTCTGAATGAAACCGCGCATTTTTATCTCGATAACCTGAACTCCGGTAACGCAGACTCGCATATAAAATACATATTGAAGCGCAACATTCCGTCCGGTATCGTAAGAAAATTCGGTCTGGGCGCAAGCCTGAATTTTAACTCTCTGCCCGAATTTCTTTTGAAGAAAGGGTATTCCAAGCGCGATATGGTAGACGCGGGAGTCGTAAACGAGGCGGACGGCAGGCTATCAGACGCGTTGGGCGGAAGATTGATTTATCCTATAATAAACGCAATGGACGAAGTCGTGGCTTTCGGGGGCAGGGTACTTAAAAAAACCGACTTCGGTAAATACAAAAATACGAAAGAAACGGTAGTTTTCAGCAAAAGTAAAACTCTTTACAATATAAACCTTTTAAAAAAACTGCGAAAAACCCAAACTATAAAGGAGATAATCGTTGTCGAAGGATATATGGACACGATGTCTTTGTATCAGGCGGGGTTTAAAAACGTAGTTGCCAGCATGGGGACTTCGCTTACTCAGGAGCAGGCGAGATTATTGAAAAGATACACCGACAACGTGCTCATCAGTTACGACGGTGACGGTGCGGGGCAGAAAGCGAACCTTCGCGGACTGGACATTCTGAAAAACGCGGGACTTAACGTAAAAGTCGTCCCTTTGCCCGAAGGACTCGACCCCGACGACGTTATAAAAAAATACGGCGCGGACGGGTATCGGAAATGTCTGGACGCGGCTTTGCCGCTCATCGACTACAAAATATCGGTTTTAAAACGAGGTTTCGATATTTCCAAATCGGAAGAAAAGAGAAAATACGTTTCGGAAGCGCTTAAAATAATCAAAACCGCGGACAGCGCCGCGGAACAGGAAGATTTGTTAAAAGCGCTGAGAAACGAGACGGGAATAACTTACGAATCATTACGCAGAGATTTGAATACCGCGCCCGAAGAGATAAGGACCGAGCAGGAAGAAAAGCCGAGAAAAAAAGACGTTTCATCCGTTCGTGAGCGCGCGTCGCGGTTTGTTGTGGCGGCTTATCTTTTCAAAGCGGCATTTGCCGACGCTGAAAACGTGCTCGACGTTTCTTATGCAAGTGAAGTACACGATATAATAGCAAGATATGTTTACGGTCAATACCGAGCGGGTGAACGCGTGCAGACTGCCGACCTATTCGAGTTTTTCGAAAGCGGCTCAGAGGAATATTCGGAGCTCGGTAAAATACTTGATTATTGCGACGGCGACGCATTCGAGGGCGCCGTTGCGGAAAAATATTTTCACGACTGCGTTAAAACTCTCCGGCTTGCGGAGGCGGACGAAATGATTGAAAGCGTCCGTGCGAAAATCGAAAAAGAAACCGACGTCAACGTCCGGAAAGAACTTACAGCCGAATTACAGGCGTTGCTCGTACAAAAGAAAAAAATCCAAAGCGGGGTAAATATATGAATTTATCTGAACAGAAACTCGGTGAAATTTTAAAAAACATAATAGAAACTTATTCTTCCAAAGGCTCGATTACGACGAACAGTCTATGCGATATAATGGAAAAATACGAAACCACGCCTGCGCAGATGGATTTTGTTTATAAATCCATTGCGGAAGCGGGTATTCAGATAATAGACGAAGCGGAACGCGACAGGGAACTTTACGAACAGGCGCTTTCGGATATAGGTCTGGACGACCCCGTAAAAATGTATCTCAAAGACATAGGCAGAGTACCGCTTTTGTCCGCGGACGATGAAATAGAACTCGCGCGGAAAATGCAGGAAGAGGGCGACGAAGAGGCTAAGAAAAAACTTTCCGAGGCCAATTTGAGATTGGTCGTTTCGATTGCAAAACGTTATGTTGGACGCGGTATGCTTTTTCTTGACTTAATTCAAGAAGGCAATCTCGGACTTATGAAAGCGGTGGAAAAATTCGATTATCAGAAGGGGTTCAAGTTTTCCACTTACGCCACCTGGTGGATAAGACAGGCGATAACGAGAGCCATTGCAGACCAGGCGCGCACCATACGTATACCCGTGCATATGGTGGAAACAATCAATAAACTCACGCGTGTTTCCCGCATACTGTTACAGAAATACGGCAGGGAACCGACTCCTGCGGAAATCGCCAAAGAGATGAACATAAGCGAAGAGCGCGTGCGCGAAATTCAGAAAATAGCGCAGGACCCCGTATCACTTGAAACCCCTATAGGCGAGGAAGAGGACAGTCATCTCGGCGACTTTATCGAGGACGAAACCACTACGACCCCTTCGGACAGCGTGTCCACGACTATGCTGAAAGAAACACTTCTTGGCGTTCTCAACAGCCTGACTCCGCGCGAGGAAAAAGTTTTACGTCTCAGATACGGTGTTGACGACGGCAGACCGCGCACGTTGGAAGAAGTCGGAAAAGAGTTCAACGTTACGCGAGAGCGCATAAGACAGATTGAAGCGAAAGCGCTGCGAAAACTGAGACATCCTTCGCGTTCAAAGCATCTTAAAGATTTTCTGGATACCTGAGAAATTTTTCATATAATCGGTAAACTTTACGGTGCGGGACAGGTGTTCGGGAGTAGTGTTGCACTTTAAATGTTTCGCTTCGCTCACCATGACAAAGAAGTCATCCTGTGCGCACGACCTTTTAGTATTTCTGTGTGCTTAATGCACTTTAAGTTATTTCAGGCGTTTGATGGACTTTGAGTCATCCCGAGGCTTGCCGATGGACTCTCGGATGATAGAGGACCCATTCGCTTCGCTTGGGTTGACAGATGGCGTCATTCCGAACGATTTCTGTCATTCCGAACGCAGTGAGGAATCTTTTTCAGCTTAATAATACCCTTTTAAAATGAACAGACTTGATATTCTTTGCTCATATCTCGATAAATGCGAAACGTTTGCGGACGTGGGGTGCGACCACGGTTATTGTACGCTTTACATGCTCAAAAACGGACTTTGCGGGCAGGCGTATATTTCCGATATAAGCGAAAAGTGCCTTTCGAAAGCGGAGATGCTTTTGAGAGATTTTATTGCCGAAGGTAAAGTCGTCTCGGAATGCTGCGACGGGTTGGGAAAAATACCTTATGATTGCGGACAGGTTCTGATAGCGGGAATGGGCGGTGAGGAAATAATAAGAATACTCGAAAATTCTTTTGTTCCGGAAAGATTTGTGTTTCAGCCGATGAAAAATGCGCGACAGTTAAGGGAATTTCTTCTTTCGCGCGGAGCGGAGATAACTTACGACGGAGTTTTTCGTTGCGGCGATAAATTCTATTTCGTTATAAAAGGCGGGCGTGTCGGATATAAGTCTGTTTATTCCGAAGCGGAACTCGAGTTCGGAAAAGATTTGAAAAGCGCGGACACAAAAGCGTATATAGAAAACGAACTGGTAAAAAAGCGTTCCTATTCGGAACGGAAAATGAGCGCGGAACACCGTGCGGAACTTACTGCTCAAATAGCTTTTATAAAGCGGGTGCTTGAAAATGAAACTTGAAGAAATATATTCTGTTTTAGAAAAAATTGCGCCGGTCGCGCTTTCGGACGAATTCTGTAAAAAGTTCGATATGTACGACAACAGCGGTATAATTATAAATTGCGGAAGCGAAATAAACGGCGTCGTCTTTTCTCTTGATTTGTCCGAAAAAGCCGTGGATAAAGCTAAACGTTTGGGCTATAATCTCATAGTGACGCACCATCCGGCTGTTTATTACGGTATAAAGAAATTCGATTTGCCGCGGGACGGTCAGGCAAGAGCGCTTGCCGAATGCATGAAATGCGGAATATCGGTAATATCTATGCATCTTAATTTCGACGCGGCGCCCGAGGGTATAGATTATTATCTTATGAAGGGGTTGGGCGGTGAAAATGCGTCGGTTGCGGCTTCGTTGAGCGGTGGAGGATACGGCAGAGTGTATGAAGTCGGAAAGCAGACTTTGGGCAAGTTTTGCGCACATATCGGCAAAGAATTCTGCACCGAGCGTATTATCGTGTACGGAGATATGGAAAGAAATATTTCCAAGGTAGCTTCTTTTTGCGGCGCGGGGTGCGACGATTACAATATGGCTTTTGCAAAAAATCACGGCGCGGACGTGTTTTTATCCTCGGATATGAAACATCATGAAATATCGGGACTTGTTTCGTCCGGGACGGCTGTAATAGTTATGGCGCATTATGCGTCGGAAAGTTACGGCTTAAATAAAATTTTCGAAAAAATAAAGGGAGAATTCAAAGTGCCTGCGGAGTATTTCCGTGAGGACGAGTTACTTTGAATTCGGGGAGGAACATATGGCACAGATAGAAAAACTTCTTGAATATCAGCAGATTGATTCCAAATTGCTCGGTATCGAACAGGAGGCGGCAAATTCCAAAGAGAGAAAGGAGTATGCGCAGGCAAAGAGCTTTTTAAACAAAGCGGCGGAAAAACTCGACGCTATGAACGCAAAAGCAAAGGAGCTTACTTCGCTTTTGGACGAGCTGAACGTTAAATATGCGGAAATTTCTGAAACGTTGAACGATTTCGATAACGTTGACGAGCTTGTCGAGGGCGGCGCGGAGATTTCTTTCTATAAAAAGAATGTACTTCAGCTTATCGAGCGTTTGCGCGCTATAAAAACCGAGGTTGCCAATCTCAGTAAAGCAATTAAAGATTCAGATACCGAGTACAAAAATCTCAAGAAAAAAACGCTTTCCGTTCAGGAGCAGTACAACACAGAGCTTGCTTCGAAGTACAAAGCGTATATGGAAGAGAAAAAATCCGAAATGGCTCAAATAAATAAGGAACTTGAAAAAATAGCCGGCGGAATAGATGAAGAGGTGTTGAAGAAATATAAGATAAAGCGCAGCGAACGTATATTTCCAATAATCTGTGCAGTCAAAGACGGAAGATGCTCGAAATGCGGAACCGAACTTTCATTGAAAGGCAAGGAGGAAATTTCGGGCGGTAAAGTAATCGAGTGCGACGGTTGTCGGAGATTTCTTTATAAAGGCTGATTGAGTAAATGAAACAATTTTAGTGCATTTTGCACAAAATTGTAAAAATGTAATTGACAAATGCAAATTTATGTGGTAGCATAAAAGTCCACCCAAACAAAAGTGGACTTATTTCACACGGCAGAAAAGCTGTAATTTAATAAGGGGAAAAGTAAGACCCGCCGAATTTCGGCGGGTTTTTCTTTATGTTTTGCGGAATTGTCATTTTGAACGCAGTGAAGAAAGAGATGTTTCGCTTCGCTCAACATGACGGAAAGCTGCGAAGCGTTATGATAAAACTCAACATGACAAACGGAAGTTTCTCGACACTCAACATGAAAAAGGGGAACGCTCAAAATTATAATATAGCGCGTAAACCGAGCATTTTATCATCCTGTGTCGCTCTTCTGTTACTCCAAGCGCGTTTTGTTATCCCTAAGCGCGTTTTGTCGTTCTGAGTGCGTTTTGTCATCCCGAATTGCTTTTCTGTCATCCCGAGCGCAGCGATGGACCCTTCATTACACTCTGGGTGACATAATGGGATACAATGAATTGTTCAGAGCGACAGAACGGTCGTTTTGAGCGCTTCTGTTGTCAATTCCTATAGACTCTTCGAAAAATCTCAGGGTGACAAAAGGGCATCATCCCGACAAATTACGTCATCCCGGGCGTTATTGTCGTTACGAGCTTATCGAGGAATCGGATGTTTCGCTGCCGCTCAATGTGACAAGGGCTGCTCAATATGACATGAAAGTCATTTCGGACAATTTAATTGATATTCCGAGGCGTAGTCGAGGAATTTTTAATATAATAAATAATTCACCCCGGTTCGCATTATGCGAACCGGGGTCTTTTTATTTGTCTTTTTCTGTTTTGCTTTGGGATGATTTGAATTTGGAAGGCGAAACTCCCGTATGCTTTTTAAACACTTTGCAGAAATAATTATAGTCTGAAAACCCGCACTGTTCGGTCGTTTCGGAAATGGAATGACCGCTTAAAATCATTTTTTTAGCCTGTTCCAGACGACAGCGCGTGATGTAATTTCCTATTCCTTCTCCGAAATTTTTCATCGAAATTCTGTACAGACAGGAACGTGAACAGTGGAACTGGTTGCAAAGAGTGTCGGAGGTGAGTTTTTTCTGTAAATTCTTTCGGATGAATTCGTCTATTTTAAAGCCTATGTTTTCGTTTTCCCAACGTATGAAATTGTGGATATAGATATACGAGGCAATGGCGTCGAGAATCTTTACCGACGCGTTAATCTGTTCGGCGGTTCTCGGTCTGAATTCCGAAAGAGCCTGCATGCATTCCTCGCGCGTCATTCCGTATTTACGTACTTTCGTGCAAATCTGCTCTACCGTCTGTCTTAGATTTTCCTGCGGAAGTATATGTGCGAGAATGGCGTAACCGTAAGTACCCGAGTCCAGTTGAATGGGGGTAATGGCTTCGGTCAATCCTGCGTGACATACGTATGTGTGCGGCTTTTTGAGTTTCTTTGCCCGCATACACGCTTCTATATCGCATTTGTTGCATGCTTCTCTGCCTGCTTCCGTACGTCTTATGAACCGGCAGAATTTCGGAGCCGATTCCGGGTATTCGGTTACAAGTCGAAAATCGTTGTCGAATATGGAAATTCTTATTTCGACTATTGTGTAAAACTGTTTCAAAAGCTCGTTTAAAGTTATTGTTTCGGGTGTTATCATGCGTTCCTCCTTAGTGCGGCACGATTATAACACGCGGTTTTTCGCATTGCTATACTTTCCTTTTATTCTGAAACAATCTTACCCAAAATATACACATTTTTATCTTTAAATATCGACGGAAAAGAATGACAATGTAGACATAGGACAGACGGCGTGAAAATCTTATCGGATATGTGTACATATGTGTCGTCGTTCCGAGTATGTTCAGGAGGAAAAAATGAACAAATTATTCAAGAAGCCTTTGTGGATTGCATTGACGTCGGTATTGGCGGTATTGCTTGCGGTGTTCATTGCCGCAATCTGCGTCATGTATCAGTACAGACTGGCTGTAAACAGTTTCTTCGACATCACAACGTCGGTACCGGTCAATAAGCCCGATGCAGACATAGACGCGGAGTATTTCAAGTCCGAGTATGACGACGATGAAGAACTCTGGTATTCTACCGAGGAATATTGCGGGCAGGTCGTGGCGGAGGGTTCCGTTCTTTTGTGGAACAACGAAAACGCGCTTCCTCTTGCAAAATACTCCAAGGTAAGCTGTTTCTCTCATTCCTCGGTAGACATTATATACTCCGGCACCGGCTCGGCGTCTTTCAGTTGGACCGGCGCTCCCACGCTCAGAGATGCGCTTGAAGACAGCAGATTCAAGGTGAACGACACTCTCTGGAATTTCTATGGAAAGCAGGAACGCAGAACGCAGCTTGACAGTATGTCTGCGGGAAGCATAACGGGCATAAGACTCAACGAAACTCCTTGGGACAAAGTTCAGAACAGCTGTCAGAGTTCTTTCGGGGAATATTCCGACGCCGCTATAGTTGTGCTTGCGCGCAGCGGAGGCGAGGGTTCCGATATGGCTTGGGGCGACAATGCTCCCAACGGCACAAACGGCACGAACGATGCTTTGGACAATAACTATCTCGAACTAACACAAGAAGAGATTGATATGCTCGACTATCTCACCGGACCTACGAGCGAATTCAAAGAAGTTATTCTTGTTATCAACTCCGCAAACGGTCTTCAGTTTAAGGAGCTTTCCAAATATCGCGACAAGATAGGCGCTTGCCTTTGGATAGGAACGCCCGGTTACTCGGGAATTTATGCCGTGGGCGAACTTCTCGTCGGTACGGCTAATCCTTCCGGACGTCTTGTGGACACTTTCTGCTACGACAATACTACCGCGCCTTCGCTTGCAAATTCGGGCGTTTACGAATGGGGCAATTATAACGGCTTCGTCGGAAACGTAAATACCAAAAAGCATTACGGCGTTTATCAGGAAGGTATATACGTTGGTTACCGTTACTATGAAACTCGCTACGAAGACGTTGTTCTCAATCAGGGCAACGCGGGCGAATACGATTATGCTAATACCGTAATATTCCCCTTCGGTTACGGTAACAGCTATACGACGTTCGAATACAGCAATTTCGACGTCAAAAAGAACTCCGCGGGAAATTATGACGTGACTCTCACCGTAACGAATACGGGAGAGGTGCGCGGAGCGAACACCGTTCAGATTTATTTGCAGAAGCCCTATACGGCTTACGATATAACGCACGGAATCGAAAAGCCTTCCGTAGAACTTGCCGGTTTTACGAAGACCAGAACTCTGAGACCCGGTAAGTCGGAAATAGTCACAATAGAAGTCACTGCGGAAACGTTCAGAACCTATGACGACGATTCGGCTAAAACTTACATTCTCGAAGAGGGCGATTATTACATCGCTTTCGGTACCGACGCGCATCTCGCGCTGAACAACATTCTTGCGAAAAAGAGTGCGGACGGAATTGCGGTAAACACCGCGAAGATGACTTCCGCGGGCAACGCAGATTTCGTCGAGAAAATACATATCAATGAAAATGATTTTACGACGTATTCCGAAAACGGCAAGATAGCAAACCGTCTCGGTTATGCGGACGTGAACAAGTATGAAGGCACTTCTTCGCAGAAGATAACGTATCTTACCAGAAACAACTGGACGGGTACATTGCCTACAACTTCGGTCAGACTTACTATGAACGCAATAGTTGCGGAAGACCTTAAATGGAATAAACCCGTGGAAGAAGACCCCGATGCAAAGATGCCGGAATACGACCCTACGGTTCCTCTCAATCTTGCAGACCTTATCGGCAAAGATTACGACGACGAGGCGTGGGAGCTTCTTTTGAACAAACTGTCGTTCGAGGATATGGCGAAACTGGAAGTGGAAGGTTATTGCGCAACGGTTGCGCTCGACTCCATTACAAAGCCCCAGTCCAAAGAATCGGACGGTGCGCTCGGTATCGGTTCGACCTATGCGAGACCTTCGGCTTACCGTGCTATGGGTTGGCCCTGCGAGCCTATACTTGCGGCAACTTACAATGTCGAACTCATTGAAGAAGTCGGTCAGCTTTACGGCGAAGATATGCTTCACTCCAAAGTTGCGGGTATCTACAGCCCCGGACTTAACATCCATAGAAATATGTACAACGGCAGAAACTTCGAATACTATTCCGAAGACCCGTTCCTTACCGGCAAATGCGCGGCTGCTCAGGTCAGAGGCATTCAGTCCATAGGCTGCTACGTATTCATGAAGCATTTCGCTATCAACGAATTCGAAACGACGCGTCACGGCGTTGCGACGTTCTCGGACGAACAGACAATCCGCGAATTGTATCTCAGAGGCTTCGAGATTGCCGTCAAAGAGGCGGACGCTACGGGACTTATGTCCTCCTACAACCGTATCGGCTGTAAGTGGACGGGCGGAAGCAAGGAATTGCAGACGGAGATTCTCCGCGACGAGTGGGGCTTTGTCGGAATGGTCATAACCGACTACGGTTCTGACGTGGACGGCATTTACAACTACGTCGACGGCGTTGTGGCGGGCATAGACAAATCGTTCAACAGCGGCGTTCCGTACGACTTCTCCAATTACAGGGAAAATGCAACCGTGGTTCAGGCTCTCCGCCGCGCTGCGCATAACGTACTCTACGTTGTAGCCAACTCGCACGCAATGAACGGATACGTTTCCGATACCGAGATGATGATTATCACTCCCTGGTGGTTCACCGCGTTGCTCGCATGCATTATAGTTACGGCGATTCTTCTTGTCGCAAGCGCGGTTATGTTGGTGCTGACGTTGAAAATTAAATTCAGACCCGTTGTCGCGACGGCGGAAATTCCCGACGGTACTGCGGCGGCAGAAAACGAGGAAGGAGGGAAAACAGATGAAAAGTAAAACTTTGAGACGCATTATAGCGTTTACTCTGGGTTCCGTTATGCTGACTCCGCTGGCGTTTGCCGCCTGCGGAGACGGAGAGACGGGAGATATTCACGACGGCGTTATTTACGAAATCAACGACGAAGGAACCGCGTATATGCTTACAGGTACGAAAGATTTCAAAAAGACAGAATTCACCGTACCCGCAACCTTTAACGACCTTCCCGTGACTGTAATAGCGGATAAAGCGTTTATGGGCTGTAAAACCCTCGAATCGCTTGTTATTCCCGATACGGTGACCGAGATAGGCGCTGCGGCTTTCAAAGGCTGTAAATCACTTGAAGAACTCACCGTTCCCTTCGTCGGCGCGAGCGCAGGAGCGGAAGGCGAAGAGGCGCTTTTCGGATACTTTTTCGGAAACAAGGCTTTTTCCAATGCAACCAAAATTTACCAGACCACGCAGGATGACGAGATAAAGGCGTACATACCCAACGATTTGAAGAGCGTTACGGTAACAGGTTCTTCCGCTATTAAGTACGGCGCGTTCTCGGCTTGCGAAAACATCACCGAAATAGCCGTAATCTCGGCAAGCTCGGTAGAGACAAACGCATTCCTGTATTGCGACGCGCTCGCTTCGGTGTATATCGCAAGCCCCGCGGTGGCGGCGGCTGTTACTTCGGCAGAGTCCTGCGGCGGAATGTGCGCTATGGCAACTTCCATTTTCGTCGCGGACGGAATAACCGAAGTCGGCAGATATATAAGCGATACTCTGGACGTTTTAGACGGTACGGCAAACGTAGGCGGAAAGACTTACAAAGTTTACGGCGCTTACGAAGAGGACGGCATTTTCTACCGTAAAAATTCGGGCGCTTATGAAATAGTCGGCGTATCCGCGGATTTTGCGGAAGAGGAATTTGCAATACCCGCAACGGTGAGAGAGATGCCCGTAACCTCGATAAGGTCGCTTGCGTTCCAGAATCTCGGAACTCTGACCACGTTACACGTTTCCGAAAATCTGACGGACGTAGGCAAGGACGCCTTCAAAGGCTGTTCAAAACTTGCGAAAATTTATCTCGAATCGGAAACGATAGCGAACGCCTTG
>CATKEF010000061.1 GCA_949747905.1 uncultured Eubacteriales bacterium | reverse complement strand
GTTGCTTCAAATTGTTGCAATTTGTATTTAATAATAGTATAATATAACCGATATTCAAATAAAAACAATGTCGTACATATCCGGCATAATTCGAGAGGTTTAATATGAGCAATTCCACACGCAGAAAAGGTTTTTCGTTTCTCTCTTTCTTACTCGGAGTTCTTATCGGAATAATACTAATAGTCGGCGCGATAGGCGGAGCGGTGGCTTTCGTTATGCTGAACGATTTGGATACGGTGTTCAACATAGTCGGAATAGATAATTCCAAGGATGAGAACGGAAACAATAAACTTGTCAATACCGACGTTGATAAAGGCGGAGTAAAGACCGTTTGGGAGCTCTTCACCGCAATAGGCGGTTTTGCGGGCGACTTCGAAAACAAGAGCGTCGGCGACATAGAGAAGTTGTTGCCTCTTGCGGGAGGATTCGTCGACAACACTCTTGCGGCGTTGTCCGAATTTATAGAGCTCGACAGGGCGGAATTTACCGCCGTTAAATTTGCGGAAGTCGGTGAATATTTTCAGAACGTCGTGCTTGACCTCAGACCCGCCGACCTGATGGAAAAATTCGGTATGAGCGTTTCCGATAATCAACTTCTCGAAGCTATGCTTGTCGGGGCGGAGGCCGAATATGTGCAGGTAAACGGGGTTAAACAGCCCGTAAGATTTCAAAAGGGCGCGACCGGGGAGGAAAATGTTTATTTCTATCTCGGAGGGGACGGTAAGGCTTATTTGGTAAATAAAGCGAACGATGCATATACCGCTACGGAAACTGTTTTTATAGGATATAATTCCGAAACCGCGGAGCTTTCGGGAAATTATTATTACGTAAACGGCGATGCCGAAAACGAGAGAATTACTGAAAACCCCATAACCCTGCGTACTTTTACGGAGGGCGGGGACGCGTTGGAACCGCTAAATAGAATAAAGATTGCGGATATGCTTTCGGAAAGCAACGAAATGGCGGAAAAAGTGCTTGGCGACATTACCGTAGGACAGCTTATAAGCGGCGACGCCGATTTCGAGGGCATAATAAACGGTTTGGAACTTGCCGCCATTATGGACGTTTCTCCCGACAGTACGATTATGTCATATCTCGGATACGGACTGGTCGACGTTAAGGCGGTAACGGGTGAAACTTACGCATATACCGCGGTGTACAGACCTTTAAAGACTGAGGGCGAACCCGTTAAAGCCGACGTGGACTGTTTTGTCGAAGCGAGCGAAGGAAAGATAACGCGCGTCTATTATACGGACGGAGGCGAAAGCTCGGATATATGCGGGACGACGGTGAGCGAAGTTTCCGCGCGCATTGACGGAGTGATGAACGATATAAAAATCGGCTCGCTGATGACGATTTCCGACGACAACAAGATGCTTAAAAAATTCGAAAATTCGACGGTTAACAGTCTTGCGGACGATATCGGAGAACTTTCGTTAAACGAATTGTATGCGGACGAAATTTATAACGTAAAGAACGAAGACGGAAGTATTTCGAGAAAGTCGGAATTAAGAACGGCGGTCGAGGTTGTCACGGACGCCGAAAGCGAAGAGCTTTTCAGCGAAAATTACCTCTATTACGAGGAGATAAACGGTGTATGGAAGCTTGCTCCGAACGGCGGAAAACTTACGCTTGAACAGTTCGAAGGACGCGGGGACAAAGTATATAAAACTTACGGCGCGGCTAACGCGCTCTGGAAACTTATGCTGTATAAGAGTTGGGAAAACGGCGGAACGGTTTCCTCTACGGAGGCGGCTTATACCGTGAACAGCGTGGGAGATATGATAAATAACGTGACGACGAATATCAACAACGCCACGTTGCGCGATTTGAAGGCCGCCGGTATTATAAGCATAGCGGACAACGACCTCACAAAGAAATTCCCGGGAAGCGACGTCGAAATAGGCGATATGCCGCTTGCGGAAGTGTTGAGAAGAATGATTGACTTGCTCGACCTTTATAACGAAAGCATTTAAAATGAGTTGACAAACTCTTTTAAATAATGTAAGATTTATTGGCAAAGTTATTTTGCAAATGCCTTGCGTGCCGCAGGTGGTACGCCGATTAAGTCCGGGAGGTGAAATTATGAAAACTTACGAAATGATTTACGTACTGGAATCGACTCTGACCGACGAGGTCAAGGAAAGTTTCCAGAAGAAGTTCGAGGGCGTTATTACGTCCGCGGGCGGAAGCGTCGTTTCCGTGGACAAGTGGGGCGTTAAAAAGCTCGCTTATCCCATCAATTACAAGAACGACGGCGAATACGTTTTAATGACTTTCGAAGCTGACGGTACGGTCGTTAAAGAACTCGACAGAGTTGCGGGTCTTTCGACGGAAGTTCTCAGAAGAATCATTACGGTAAAAGCATAAGCACAGGAAGAAAAATATGAACAAAGTATTTTTGATTGGGAATTTAACCCGCGACCCCGAACTCACAGAAACTTCGGGCGGCATTAAAATATGCCGTTTTGCGATTGCGGTAAACCGCAACTATTCGGGCGCCGACGGCGAAAGAAAGACCGACTTTTTCAATGTAGTTGCATGGAGAGGATTGGGCGAAACGGTCGCAAGATATGCAAAAAAAGGTAACAAGGTTGCCGTCAGCGGTTCCGTTGAACTCAGAAACTATGAGGACAGTCAGGGCGTGAAGCGTACAGGCATCGATATAGTTGCACAGGACGTGGAGTTCCTGTCCCCTAAGGGCAACGGAGGTATGGACGACGGTTACGAACCTGCTCCTTCATCTTCCGCACCCAGAGCGGGCGGCGCAAGACCGCAACTTCAACCTTTCGACGACGACGGCGATATTCCCTTCTAATCATTCAAGGAGATAATTTTATGGAAGAAAATAAAACTACAACCGCACCGGTTAAGAAAACATATAAAAGAATGCCCCGTAAAAAGGTCTGCGTTTTCTGTCAGGAAAAGACGGAGGTCATCGATTATAAGGACGTCAACCGTCTTAAAAAGTTTGTGACCGAAGGCGGAAAAATGCTGCCCCGCAGAATGAGCGGAACTTGTGCAAAACATCAGAGAGAGCTTGCAAAGGCAATCAAACGCGCAAGAGTTGCGGCGCTGCTTCCTTTCAAAGGAGAGTAATCGATTATTAACCGTTGCTTAAATGCAACGGTTTTTTTATTTTCGTTATTGAAACAATGCGTAATTGCACATTGTTTTAACAAAATTTTCACAACGTATTGACAATTGCGGCAAAAAATAGTATTATAGTAAAGCAATGTGAAAAATTTATAATTTTTTACTTCGCTTGCGCGCTGCCGTTTTTATTGCGAAAAACGTACCAAAGTTTGAATACGGCGCTCAAAAAACCTTGCAAGCAAGTTTTTTCGCTTGTATAATAAAACAAAATCAGGGAGAAGTAATTATGGAGCTTTCCACAAAGACGGAATCGGGTACATATTTTCTGTACAATGAATCGTTCTGGACGGGCAGAAAATCGCTCACCGTAGACGGTGATGTCGCAACGAAAGTGGCGAAGAGAGTATTCAGAGTCGAAAGAGACATTCGGAAATCCGACGTTGTCGCGGCAGATGATAAGGTTAATACAGTCGTTTCCGACGACTCTTCAGGCGAAGCTGTTTCGGCTGAAGAAAACATTATATTCGGCGAAAACTTACGCGAAACCGTCGATTATACCATAAAGGGCAGTTTTATTACAGGCGTCAGCCTTGTTTCAAGCAAGAACGAAACTATCGTGCTTGCCAAAAATAATTGGTATGACTGGATTCTGATATTCTTTCCGCTGATAGGCATACCGTTCGGCGTGATGTTCTTCGGGGCGATAGGTTCGTTTTTCTCGGTATTGTTTACCGGTCTCGCCGCATGCGTGAACGCAAATGTCGCACGTTCGAAATTAGCTCTTGCAGGAAAAATTCCTCTTCAGATACTGATTGGAATAGTCGCTAACGGACTATGGTTTGCTTGTTGGTACATAATCGCCGTTCTTATACTTTCGGCTGTCGGTACTATTTAAAAATTCGAGATATTTTATAAGCCCCGCGCAGATAAATCTGCGCGGGGCTGAATGTTTATTCATTCGTATAACGGCGACGGTACGGTCGACGCGCTATTTTTTATAGTTTCTTGCGCCGAAAATCGATGTCCCGAGACGTATCATGTTGCTGCCTGCTTCTATGCAAATTTCATAATCGCCGCTCATACCCATTGAAAGGTATTTGAAATTTTCGTCTTTTTCCCGCAGTTCGTCATAAATTCTTCTCGTTTTTTGTGCAAGACGCATTAAAACGACTTTATCGTCCGTATAAGGTAGCATAGCCATTATACCTTCGATTTGCAACGCGGGAAGATTTTTTATGGAGTTATACGCGGTTTTGTATTCGTCGGTTTCGAAACCGCCTTTCGTTTCTTCGTTGCCTATATTGAATTGCAGGAGTATACGGGAAGTAATCTCTTTTGCAACGCTCTTTTTGGAAAGCTCCTCCGCAAGAGAAAATCTGTCTATTGAATGGTAAAGTTCTGTTCTTCCGAGCAGATACTTGATTTTATTGGTTTGCAGATGTCCTATAAAATGCCTTTTAGGGCTTCCCTCAATTAGGTCGTATTTGTCGCGGAATTCCTGTACGTGGTTGTCGCCTATGTCGGTGATTCCCGCTTTGACTGCGCGGTTAATGTCTTCCGTCGTCTGAGTCTTTACGGCTGCGACTACGGTTATTTTTTCGCCGAAAGCGTTCTTTTCTGGTAACTGCGAAAACAGTTTTTTTACGTTTTCTTCAATCATATTTCGTCCGCTATTCGCTGCGCCGTTTCCGCGCAGCCGATTTTTTTCATCCCCGGTTGCATTATGTCGGCGGTGCGATAACCCTTTTCGAGAACGGTCTGCACCGCTTTTTCTATTGCCGCACACTCGGTGTCCAGTCCGAAACTGTCTCTCAGCATCATTGCGGCGGCAAGGATTGTCGCAACGGGGTTTGCCGAGTCCGTTCCCGCAATGTCCGGTGCCGAGCCGTGAATCGGCTCGTAAAGCCCGCGAGTGCCGTCGCCGAGAGAGGAGGAGGCGAGCATTCCTATGCTGCCTGTAATCTGCGCAGCTTCGTCCGAGAGTATGTCGCCGAACATATTGGAAGTCAGAACAACGTCAAACTGCGAAGGGTTTTTGACAAGCTGCATCGCCATATTATCCACCAATACGTCTTTTACTTCGATTTCGGGGTAATGTTCGTTACAATAAGCATGTACCGTTTTGCGCCACAAGCGCGAAGTTTCCAGAACGTTGGCTTTGTCTACGGACGCGATTTTTCCGCTGCGTTTTACGGCGAGTTTGCAGGCGATTTTCGTTATACGTTCTATTTCGCTCACCGAATATTTTTCCGTATCGGTTGCGTATATTTCGCCGTTCTCGTCCGTTGCGAGCGTCCGTTCTCCGAAATATATGCCGCCCGTAAGTTCCCGCACGATTAATATGTCCAAGCCGTTTTCTATAAGTTCTTTTTTAAGAGGCGACGCGTCCGCAAGGCTTTTCCATAGCTTTGCGGGGCGGATATTGGAGTACAGGTTCATTGTCTTGCGGATACCCAGAAGTCCTGCTTCGGGGCGTTCGGCTCCGCTTAAATTATCCCACTTGTAACCGCCTACGGCGCCTAAAAGCACGCTGTCGCTTGCAAGGCAACCGTCCGTCGTTTCTTTGGGAAGAGGGCTTCCGAAATTGTCTATTGCGTATCCGCCTATCGGATAATGGATAAAGTCGAATCGGTGATTGAATTTTTTGCCGACTTTTTTTAAAACAGTCAAAGCGCCCGCACATATTTCCGGTCCGATACCGTCGCCTTCGAGCACCGCTATTTTATACCTCATTTCAGCCTCCGTTCAATATGCTTTAAAAGTCCGCCGTCGGCAATTATGCCGCGTATAAATTCGGGAAAAGGTTCGGCTTCGAATCGTTCGCCCGTGGTTTCGTTAACTATTATACCCCCGGCGAGGTCGCAGCTTACCGTATCGCCCGCTTTTATCGCGTCAACCGCGGCGGGACATTCGAGAATAGGCAGACCTATATTAATGGAATTGCGGTAAAATATGCGGGCAAACGAGTTTGCTATAACCAACGAAACGCCGCTCGCCTTTATGGCAATTGGGGCGTGTTCGCGGGATGAGCCGCAGCCGAAGTTGTCTCCCGCAACTATAATATCGCCTGCATTTACGTTCGTTACGAAGTCGGCATCGATATCTTCCATGCAATGGCAAGCAAGCTCATTTTCGCTTGCTGTGTTGAGGTAGCGCGCCGGAATGATGACGTCGGTATCCACGTTGTCGCCGTATCTGAAAACTTTGCCTTTAATCATTTACTACCTCCTCGGGGGAAGACAGCCTTCCCGTCACCGCGCTTGCAGCCGCAACGTAGGGGGAGGCGAGATACACTTCGCTGGTAATGTGACCCATTCTGCCGACGAAATTTCTGTTGGTAGTGGAAACTGCGCGTTCGTTTTCAGCGAGTATGCCCATATGTCCGCCGAGACAGGGTCCGCATGTGGGAGTGGATATTACCGCACCCGCATTGATAAAGATTTCGGCAAGTCCCTCGTGTATCGCTTGAAGATAAACTTCGTTTGTGGCTGGAATTATTATTGTGCGCACGTGTTTTGCGACTTTTCTGCCTTTTAATATTTCCGCCGCCGCGCGTAAATCGGAAATTCTTCCGTTTGTGCAGGAGCCTATAATAACCTGGTCGATTTTGATTGACCCCCAACTATCCTTTGTTTTCGTGTTTTCTGGAAGGTGGGGGAAAGCTACGGTGGGTTTAAGCGACGAAAGGTCGATTTCGTATGCTTTTTCGTATTCGGCGTCGTTATCCGCGGCATATATGATGGGCTTTCTTTTAAATCTGCCTTTCAGATAGCCGAGCGTGACGTCGTCTACGGGGAATATTCCGTTTTTTGCGCCCGCCTCAATCGCCATATTGCATATTGTAAAACGGTCGTCGATTGAAAGGTGTTTAACACCGTCGCCCGTAAATTCCATAGACTTGTAAAGCGCGCCGTCAACGCCTGTAAGTCCTATAATATGTAAGATTATATCCTTTCCGCAAACGTACTTTTCTGGCTTGCCGCGCAATATGAATTTAATCGCCGAGGGAACCTTGAACCAGCATTCGCCCGTAAGCATTCCCGCGCACATATCGGTCGAACCTACGCCCGTGGAAAAGGCGCCAAGTGCGCCGTACGTGCAGGTATGACTGTCCGCTCCAATCACAAGGTCGCCCGCGCCGACAAGTCCCTGCTCGGGAAGAAGAGCGTGTTCTATGCCCATACGTCCCACGTCGAAAAAATTTTCTATGCCGTTTGCTTCGGCAAAGTCGCGGCAGACTTTGCACTGTCCCGCACTTTTTATGTCTTTGTTAGGGGCGAAATGGTCCATAACAAGGGCGATTTTATCGGGGTATGCAATGCGCGATACCCGGCATTTTTCAAACTCTTTGATTGCGACGGGACCAGTGATATCGTTTGCAAGCACCATATCGAGTTTTGCGTTGATAAGCTGTCCCGCGCAAACTTTTTCAAGTCCGGCGTGTGCCGCCAGAATTTTTTGCGACATAGTCATTGACATTTCGAATACCTCTTATTTTTTCCAGACCGCGCCTTTGGCGGCGGAAGTAACCAGATTTCTGTATCTGGAAAGATAACCGTTTACGGGTCTGATGTTCGGCTTAAAGTTTTTCAGTCTTTCGTTTATTTCTTCTTCGGGAACGCGCAGATTTATGCTGCATGCGTTGATGTCTATATCAATTATATCGCCGTCTTTGACGATACCGATAATACCGCCTGCCGCCGCTTCGGGACAGATATGTCCTATTGCAGCGCCGCGCGTCGCTCCCGAAAATCTTCCGTCGGTTATCAGCGCAACGTCGGAACCGAGCCCTGCGCCCACGATAGCGGAGGTGGGGGTGAGCATTTCGCGCATGCCCGGGCCGCCTACGGGTCCCTCGTAACGGATAACGACTACGTCGCCCTTTATGATTTTACCTGAGGAGATGGCGTGCATTGCGGCTTCCTCGCTGTCAAAGCATTTTGCGGGACCGGAATGAACGAGCATTTCGGGGGCTACCGCCGATTTTTTTACGACGCAGCCCTCTTTTGCAAGGTTGCCCTTTAAAACAGCCAGTCCCCCCTGCTTCGAGTATGGCGAGGATACCGGACGAATTATTTCAGTATTATAATTTTTTGCATTTTTTATTATGTCTTTCAGTTTTCCGCAAACCGTTAAAGCGTTGTCGTCAATAAGTCCTGCGTCCGAAAGCTCTTTCATGACCGCGGAAATGCCGCCAGCCTCGTTCAGTTCCTCTATATAGTGTTCTCCCGCGGGAGCAAGGCGGCAGAGATTGGGCGTTTTTTCGGAGATGGAGTTCATTATGTCCAGAGTCACGTCGTCAACGCCCGCTTCGCCCGCAATCGCGAGCAAATGCAGAATGGTATTTGTGGAAGCGCCTATCGCCATGTCCACTGCTTCGGCGTTTTTAAAGGCAACCGCAGTAAGAATATCCGAAGGGCGAACGTTGTTTTTCAAAAGTTGCATTGCCGTTTTGCCGGTTTCCTTGGCGAGTGCAATTCGTTGAGAATAGACGGCGGGGACCGTGCCGTTTCCGGGTAAAGCCATACCCAGCGCTTCGCAAAGGCAGTTGAGACTGTTGGCGGTAAACATACCCGAACAGGAACCGCATGTCGGGCAGGCGTTGCATTCGTAGTTTTTTAATTCCTCGGCACTGATTTTACCTGCATTGTATGCACCTACTTCCTCGAACATAGTCGAAAGCGATGTTTTTTTGCCGTGAATGCGACCCGCAAGCATGGGTCCGCCCGATACGAATACCGAGGGGATATTCACCCTCGCCGCAGCCATAAGCATTCCGGGGATGATTTTGTCGCAGTTGCCTATAAATATCGCAGCTTGAAAACCGTGTGCGCGCAGAAGAATTTCCGCGCTGTCTGCGATTATTTCGCGGGAGGGGAGGGAGTAGCGCATGCCGTCGTGTCCCATGGCAATTCCGTCGCATACGCCTATCGACGGCACGATTACAGGTTTTCCGCCTGCGGCGATAACGCCTTCGGAGGCGGCTTTCGCGATTTCGGACAGATGAGTGTGTCCGGGAATTATGTCGCTCTGCGCGCAGATTATTCCCACGAGCGGTTTGGAAATTTCGTCGTCGGTCCAACCCAGCGCTCTCAAAAGGGAGCGCTGCGAGCTCATATCCGTTCCGTTTGAAAAGATGTTGTTCATAGTTATTGTCCTT
>CATKEF010000060.1 GCA_949747905.1 uncultured Eubacteriales bacterium | reverse complement strand
TAGGAAGAAAATGGGCGAATTTTCGTTTTGAAAAAGATTGCAAAATTATAATATATAAAAATTGAACAAGTCTTATAAATTTCAATTTATCTTTCTAAATAGTTTGTAGTAAAAAGCTCTCGAACATATCGTTCGAGAGCTTTTATCCTCGCTTGAAAGTATAACTCTTAATAATTTAATTTTTTAATTCCCTATGGGGAGTGCGCTTTAGGTTGCTTCTTTTTAAATTCAAAAGAGTTTTGCTATTTTGAATTTATGGTTGGCAAAATACTTTTTCTTTTCTTTCCATATAGACTCTGCACATTCTTTAAATAAGGGGTCTTCGATTTTTTCTGAAAATTTTTCAACCCAAATTATTACCCTTTCAAATGTTATGGTGTCTAAGTAAGCAAATAATTCCTTTATATTGCCTACATTTTCGTACTGTGCAAACGTATTTAACATTACGCCTCTTAAGCCAAATGCAAGTCCTAAACATATGAATCTTCCGTAATCTTCGATTTTCTTTTCTTTGGGATTGGAAATAAATAATTCTGCGTCTTCCTTAGTGCACATATTTAAAAAATATAAGATATCCTGTTCCAAATTTCGCAAATAATTTTTGTGTTCTGCCATACTAATCTCCTTAAATAATCATTTTTATGAATATTCTAACAAATTTTTTTTTGTATTGCTTGACAAACGACTAATTGTCGTAAAAAAATTTATTAAAGGTTGTAAACGTTTGTAGTTGTTGTCATTTTGAGCGAAGGCGACAGCCTAAGTGTAAAAATCTCTGAAAATTTGCATAAAACTTTAAAATCGCGAAAGAAACTTTTCTTCCGCGATTTTCATATTATAAAATATAAGCAAGGGGGAAAACCTTTGCAAAACTCAAGATAAAGGAACTGAAATACGAATGTGTAATAATTGTAATTGCGGTTGCTGCGGTCTTCTGAACGTTCTTTTCGGTCGTTCGGGCTGCGGCTGCAACAACAGCTGCCATCATTGCAGTAATTGCGGAAACGGTTGCGGTTGCAGGTGTGGCTATCGGAACAGATGTAACGGTTGCGGTAACGACAGAAACGGCTGCGGTTGTGTGAATAACAACAATTGCGGCTGCTACGATGCCTATTATGCCGCTCAGTACGGTTTGAACATGAATTGCTGCGGCTCGCGCGACTGGGCGAATTGCCGTACTTCCCGTTGCGGCTGCAACTCCTGCGGCTGTAACGACTGATTAATAAAATAATCGGGAGGGGTATTCCATAACGGAATACCCCTTTTAGTATAGCTTGCGAACAGTTGCGGAAAATAAGTGTATGCATAAAATTATCGGCGTTTATAAATATTATTCGGACAAGCGTTTCTCGACTATCGCGGGTACGCTAGTTTATTTTCTTCTCATGAGTCTGGCTCCGTTCCTTTTATGGCTAACGCTTGTATTCGGGAACGTTGATATAGAACGTTTTTTATCGCACGAACTGTTT
>CATKEF010000059.1 GCA_949747905.1 uncultured Eubacteriales bacterium | reverse complement strand
TATTGGTTTTTTGAACATAAGCGAAAAGAAACGCTTTTTTTGATTTCTCGCTACGCTCGAAATGACAAGTGTGACTTGAAATTACAACCTCATGTCACCTTCGCGCCTCCCTCCATGTCTGGTCCCTCGCGTTGCTTGGGAAGACTACCTACCGTCACTCTGAGCGAAGCGAAGGGTCCCTCGGCAAGCCTCGGGATGACAGAGACGGCTCGGGAGGACAAGAGGGAGCGCTCGGGAGGACAAAACGGGAACTCGGGATGATAAAGAGGACTTGAAGTGACACTAAAAACATTTATACAGACGATTGAACACGTATTTGGAAAGCGTATCCGTAATAATACGAGATATTTTTAAGCCGCTTGACACTTAATTGACACTTTTAAAAGAAAAAAATCGATAAAAAAGCATAGAAAAAAGCCCGCATTTTCGAAATATTCCGCAAAAAATATTCGAAAATGCGGGCTTTTTGGAGCTACTGGCCGGATTCGAACCGGCGACCTGCTGATTACGAATCAGCTGCTCTACCAGCTGAGCCACAGTAGCAAATCATCGTGTTTTTTCAATTGACTATATTATTATATCAAAATAAATAATTTTTGCAAGCATTTTTAAGCCGATTTTAAAAGTAGCATATATTTTTAAGAAAACTCTTTTCCACATATTTATATCGGGCGCAAAATATTATATAATATGAATTTCCGCGGAAAAAAACTTTCACCGTTTTTAATATCCGTAACGGCGATAATTGCACTTACCGCTATGATATGCGTTCTTGTGCCGATTTGCGCGGCAGGCTCGATTACGTTCGAAACGAGTTATTATTTCGTTTGTTACGCGATTAAAGACAACTCCGTTTCGGCAGGTTCGATTTCGGGAGCCGTTTCCAATTACGGAGGCGCGGGATACATTCTGGAACGCGGAAACGAATTTTATATCACGGTTTCTTGCTATTACGAAGAAAAAGACGCCCAAACCGTGTGCGAAAGTTTAAAAAAACGCGACCTCGAATGTTCCGTTCTCGCCGTGGAAACAGGCGAATATTCTTTGCGCACATCCGCAAATGCCGAACTTTACACAGGTAATCTCAACACTCTGAATTCTCTTTCCGTAATTGCCTTCGGGTGCGCGAACTCGCTCGATTTGGGAGATTGCGACCAAACCCGGGCAAAAACGGTGATTTCAGACATAGAAAGCGGACTTAAAGGGCTTCTGAATGCAAACCGCGACAATTGCTTTTCATCGGAAATAAGGCGACTTATCGCAATTTGCGGCGATATAAGCGAAGGCTATGTGTATTCGAAAGATTTGAGAAAACTTCAGATTGCCATCGCCGATACCGTAATAAACATAAAATTGTACTGAAATTATATCTTTACTTGGTAAAACTGTAAATATTTGTGAACTTTCCTGCACATTCTAAGGGTATGAACAGGAACTTTACAGCATTGTGCGCCGCGCTTTTAATGTGTGCGATACTGATAGTGTTTTACGGAAGCATGCTTGTTGCAAAAAACAACGTCGTCCTTGCCGACGACAGAGCCGGAAAGGTCATCTACCTCACGTTCGACGACGGTCCGAGCGACAGAGTAACGCCGAAGATTTTGGACGTTCTGAAAAAAGAAAACGTAAAGGCAACCTTTTTCATAGTCGGTAAAAGCGCAGAAACCCGCAAACGCATTTTAAAGCGCGAATTCGACGAAGGACATACCATAGGCGTTCACTCATATTCCCACCGTTACAAGGATATATACGCCTCGCCTGCAAGCCTTGTTGAAGATATAGAAAAATGCAACAAAATAATTAAGGAAGTGACGGGGAGTTATTCCACTTTGTACCGCTTTCCGGGAGGAAGTTTCGGGCTTCCCGATAAACTGATAAACGCTGTAACCCAGCGCGGAATGAGATACGTGGACTGGAACGCCTCCACTCGCGACGCGGAACTTTACGGAGCAACGTCTGCTCAATTGTTCAAAGCCGCAATCGAAACCCCTATAGTCGCCGATTACGTTGTTCTTCTGGCGCACGACACGACCGACAAGCTCTCTACCGTAGACGCGCTTACCGATATTATAAAATATTACAAATCTCACGACTATGCTTTTGCAACGTTCTGAAAAAACGGCGGCGGCTTTTTGAAAGCCGCCGCCGTTTTTTTATTCCACGCCGTACTGTTTACGGTATTCCTTCATTTTATCCAGATATTCACTACCTTCTATAACTCCGTCCTCTATAGCGGCGATAATGTCTGCCATCGTGACTATCGAATAAACCTTAACGCCGAACTCTTTATAAACTTCCTGAACGGCGGAAAGGCTGCTTTCCAGTCCGCGCTCCATTCTGTCGACGGAAATCACCATTCCTGCAACCTCGACGTTCGCCGTCGCGCGAAGTTTGGGAAGAGTTTCCCTCAGCGCTTTGCCCGAAGTCATTACGTCCTCTATAATTATTACTTTTTCGCCGTCGGAAAGCTGTTTCCCGACGAAAAGCCCTCCTTCGCCGTGGTCTTTGACCTCTTTCCTGTCAAAACAGTAATTTACGTCTATATTATGGTTTGAATAGAGAGAAACCGCGGCGGTCACCGCAAGAGGTATTCCCTTGTACGCGGGTCCCACGAGAGTATCGGCCGAAAGACCGTTGTCGACTATGCACTGCGCATAGTATTCACCGAGTTTTTTAAGCTGAGCGCCCGACTTGTAATTACCCGTGTTTATGAAATAAGGAGCTTTTCTTCCGCTTTTGAGCGTAAATTCCCCGAATTTCAGCACCCCGTTTTCCACCATAAATTTAATAAACCGCTGTTTGTAATTCATATATTTCTCCTTAATTCATTCTGACGGTACCGATAATTTCGTTTACCGATTTTATACCGTGATTGTCGAGCCAGGCATTCATTTCCGAAATAATTCTCGGCATCGCGTTTGCGTCGGCAAAATTCGCAGTGCCTACCTGCACCGCTTTTGCGCCCGCCATCATAAACTCTACGGCGTCCTCGCCGCTCATGATTCCGCCCATGCCGACAACGGGGATATCAACTGCCTGACAAGCCTCGTAAACCATTTTAACGGCAATCGGCTTAATGCCCGCTCCCGAAACGCCGCCCGTATTATTTGCGAGAACGGGTTTGCGCTTCTCCAAATCGATAACCATGCCCGTAAAAGTGTTCACAAGCGAAATACAGTCCGCACCGCCTTTTTCCGCAGCACGCGCGTTGGCGGTAATACTCTCTACGTTTGGAGACAGCTTTACCATAAGCGGAGTTTTCGTGAGAGAACTTTTCGCGACGCGCGTGACCTCGTTAATGCTCTCGGGCTTTATTCCGAACGCCATACCGCCCGCTTTTACGTTCGGACAGGAAATGTTCAGCTCCACGAAGTCCGCAAGCCCGTTCAGCGCCGCGCATATTTCTCCGTAATCGTCAAGAGTGCTGCCCGCGACGTTTGCAATGACCGCAACACCCTTTTCCCTCAGAAAAGAGAGGTCGTGCTTTATAAAATGTTCCACCCCAGGGTTTTGCAGTCCGACGGCGTTAAGTATTACTCCGTAGCCCTCGGCTATTCTCGGAACGGCATTTCCGAGACGGGGTTTAAGCGTCATTCCTTTGCTGCTGACGCCGCCTATAACGGAAATGTCGTAAATTTCGTTATATTCTCTTCCGAATCCAAAAGTTCCGCTTGCCGCAATAACAGGGTTTTTCAGCTTTACTCCGCAAATTTCAATCTTCAAATCAGCCATAAGCTACAATTTCACCTCTTGTTATCTCGTTCCGCTTGAAATTCAGTTTGTTTTTCTTTACTTATATGCTCTGTCATTAATTCGATAAGCCTGTTGTGCACCTGCTCGATTTGAGCAACGCAGTTGTTCGATAATACTTGACCGTCCGATAAAAACACCTTAATTCTTCCCCAGCGGGCAAGATGCCATCTTGAAAACGCAGGTTTGTATTCTACAGTTTTTATTTGCGACGGAGAAAACTCTGTTTTTTTAAAACTTAATTTGCCGTCTTTATAAGTAATAATTTCCCCGGGGCTAATCAATGCTATGATTAATTGTATTAAACCGCCTATGCTTACAGCCGACCCTAAGAGAAAACAAACGAAGAACAAACCGACTTGTTCCATTTTATCGATATTTTCGCTCATTATTGACCAGAAGCCTAAACCTACCAGCCCTAATCCTAAAATCATGCATATAAAGCCTTGGAGACCTACGCCGAATTGTTTTCTTGCAATTACTTCCATTTATAATTCCACCTCGTTTATGTCAAAAACGGGACCGTCTTTGCACACCCTTGCATTCTCGCCGTCCGTCTTTTTACAAACACAAACAAGGCAGGCTCCCACTCCGCAACCCATTCTCTCTTCAAGAGAAACGAAACAAGGTATATTAACGCCGTGTTCCTTTAACTCCCGTTTTAAAACTTTTAACATAACTGGCGGACCGCAGGCTATTATCGCGTCTGCCGCGGGTTTATTTACGTCTTCGAAGTACGCCGAAACGGCGTTGCCTTTTATGCCGTAGCTGCCGTCGTCAGTAGTCACGGTCAACGACTTGCTTTTACCGAGCTCGTCCAAAAGACAAACCGCCGATTTGTTTCTGAAACCTATGTAAGAATAAAAATTCTTATCGGCGCAATGCTCGCGTATGGTTGCTATAAGCGGAAAAATTCCAACTCCGCCGCCGATTACCGCTATGTTTTTGTACTTGTCGAGCAAAAAACCGTTGCCGAGAGGCAAAAGAACTTTAAGTTCGTCACCCTCCTTGGCTGCGGTCAATCGTTCCGTCCCCCTGCCTTTTACCTGATAGCATACGGAAAGCAATCTGCCGTCTGTTTTGCAGACGCCCAGAGGACGGCGCAAAAGCATAGAACCGTCACCCACGGACAAATTTACGAACTGCCCGCCGCGGACGGCGCCGACGTCTTCCGTGAGTTCCAACGTAAGCATATATATTTTCTCGGCAATTTCTTCGTTGCCTTTGACTATAGCCGTTAAATCTTTCATTCGTACACCTTCATAAAACACTGAAAAGCAAATTTGTAAGGCTTTGGAAAAGCGCGATATTAAACGAGCTTCATTTTTCCTATTGTGCCGGCAAGGTCCTGTTGCATATCCATACACGCCGCCCTTGCCGCGTCGCAGTAACTCATACCCTTGTAACGAGGGTCTTTGTAAGCGCAGATTATTCCCCTCGAAGAGTTTACTATACCGCCAAGTCCGCGGTCGTCGAAACATACTTTGAGCATATCCGCGCTGCCGCCCTGCGCGCCGTAACCTGGTATTAAAAAGAACGTATTCGGCAGGCGCTTGCGAAGTCTTGCCGCCTCCTCGGGATGGGTTGCGCCGACAACCGCGCCGACTTCGGAATATCCGTATTTGCCTATGCTGTCTTTTCCCCATTCCGCCACGAGGTCGCCCATCTGTTCGTAAATGAATTTGCCGTCGGCAAGTTTTAAATTCTGAAATTCGCCGCTCGAAGGATTGGAGGTTTTCACGAGCACGAATATGGATTTATCGTTGTTTTTTATATCGGCGAGGAAGGGTTTTATACCGTCCGAGCCGAGATAACCGTTTACGGTAAGCATATCGGCGGGAAAAGCACGGAACTTCGTTTCGTTTACGGGCGTTTTACCGAGATACGCCGCGGAATAACAGCTCGCGGTCGAACCTATATCGTTGCGTTTGCAGTCCGCTATAACGTACATCCCTCTGCCGCGCGCGTATTTAACGGTGCATTCGAAAGCCTGCAACCCCGGCGCGCCGTACATTTCGTAGTATGCAATCTGTACCTTAACCGCGGGAACGACGTCGCAGATTTTATCGATTATGTTCATATTGAATTCCGTCAGCATTTCCGAAGCGCCTTCGGGCGACGAAACGTCTTTTTTCATATCGTCCGGGAGGTATGCAAACGAAGTATCGAGCCCGACGCACGTAGGGTTCTGCATTTCTGCGATTTTCTCAATCAAACCGTCAATCATATTTAATCTCCTGATTAATCCTGGTATTTAATTTCGCCGTCGACTATAGTGTATTTGATTTTTCCGTACACTTCGAAACCGTTGAACGGCGTATTTTTGCCTTTGGAAATGAATTTATTGCCGTCGATAACGTATTTTCCGTTCGAATCGAAGATAAAAATATCCGCATCCGCACCCTCTTCGAGTTTGCCCCCGTCCAGTCCGAGTATACGGGCGGGCGCGGCGCTCATTCTGTCCGAAAGTTCGCAAAGATTGAGAACGCCCGTCTTGACAAGGTACGTATAGCTCAGCGAAAAACTCGTCTCTATTCCGCTTATTCCGAAAGCCGCGAGATTGTATTCAACCTGCTTATCCTTTATCGAATGAGGCGCGTGGTCGGTGACTATACAGTCAAGCGTACCGTCCCTGAGCGCGGCGGTTATCGCAGCCCTGTCTTTTTCCTCTCTAACGGGCGGGTTTACTTTCGTATTGGTATCGTAGGAAGTAATTATGTCGTCCGTAAGAACAAAATAGTGCGGACACGTCTCCGCGGTGACTTTCAGACCGCGGGCTTTTGCGCTTTTAATAAGTTCCACGCCGCTGTACGTCGACACATGACAGATATGCACGGGTATATCCAGACTTTCAGAAAGCGCTATTTCCCGCGCAATCATAATATCTTCCGCCGCGCGCGGAATGCCTTTGAGTCCTGTCAGAGTGGAATTGTATCCCTCGTTCACAACTCCGCCGTCGGCGAGATTTTTATCTTCGCAATGGCAAAGACATTTCAGTCCGAAATCGTTTGCATACTCCATTGCAAGCCGCATAATCTGAGAATTCATGACCGACACCCCGTCGTCGCTGATTGCCACTGCGCCCGCGCTCTTCATTTTGCCTATGTCGGCAAGACTTTCGCCGCTCTGTCCCTTTGTTATCGCACCGATTGGGCATACTTTGCAAAGGTTGACTTCCCGGGCGCGATTTATGATATACGAAACGACAACGGCATTGTCGCACGCGGGGTTTGTATTGGGCATACAGCATACGCGCGTGACGCCGCCCGCAACGGCGGCGCGGCAACCGCTCTCTATATCTTCTTTCCCCTCCGCCCCGGGTTCGCGAAGATGAACATGCATATCCGTTATTCCCGCAAAAACGTGTTTACCGGTTGCGTCGATTGTTTTACACTTTTCGTCTATTGAACAAGCGATTTTTGAAATTTTACCGTTTTCAATCAGTAAATCGCACTTTTTTAAGCTGTCGGCAAGCACTAACGTGCCGTTTTTTATAAGAAGTTTCATAAATTCTTCTCCCTGTACTCCGCAAGAAGTCCGAGTATCGACATTCTCACGCATAAACCGTTCGTAACCTGTTCGAGAATTTTACTTTTCTCCCCGTCGATTACCCCGGGCGTTAATTCCACGCCTCTGTTAACGGGACCGGGATGCAGAACCAACGCGTCCTTTTTCGCGTATTTAAGCAGCGCTTCGTTCACGCCGTAAAATTTCGAATACTCCGAAAGAGACGGAAACAGACCGCCGTTCTGACGTTCGAGCTGAATTCTCAATCCCATAACGGCGTCCGCGCCGTCAAGCGCTTCTTCGCGGCTTTCAGCCACTATGGCGCCAAGTTTTTCTATGTCTTTGGGTATCATTGTGGCGGGAGCATACATATACACCTCGGCTCCCAGTTTTTTCAGTCCGTAAAGATTGCTCATTGCCACGCGGCTATGCTTTATATCGCCGAGAACGGCAACTTTAAGCCCTTTGAACTTTCCGTATTTTTCCCGTATCGTGAACATATCCAAAAGAGCCTGCGTAGGGTGCTCGTGCATGCCGTCGCCGCCATTGATAACGCTAGCTTCAACGTTTTCGGCGAGCAGTTTGGGCGCGCCCGCCATAGGGTGACGGATTACGACGAAATCTATTTTCATCGCGTCAAGCGTTTTTCCCGTGTCAATAAGGGTTTCTCCCTTCTGAACGGAGCTTGTAGCCACCGAAATATTAACTTCGCTTGCGCCGAGATATTTCCCCGCAAGCTCAAACGAGGTGCGCGTACGGGTGCTGTTCTCGTAAAAAAGCGTAACCAACGCTTTCCCCGCCAGCGTTTCCGACTTTTTATATCCGGACAAGAGGAATTCTTTCGCTTGCGCCGCGCCGTCGAGAATTTCGCAAATCTCCTCGGCGGACAGATTCTTAAGTCCCAGTAAATCTTTGTTTTTTAGCATATTATTTCCTTACGGCAGAAAAAAAGCGGTAAGCGCCGTAAATTTCCGGACGCCGATACCGCACAACTTTTTTTCAAAAGTAAAAAACCATTTCAATTTCTGCCTTGTATTTCGATATGTTATAATATATATCGATTGAAATTATATCATATCCGCTTTACAAAGTAAAGCATTGAGACGTAAAAATTCCGAAACGAACTACAAAATTCTCTGCAAGGTAAAGCCGACCTTATCGCAGGATGTCAGTATATATTCAATCCCGTCTTTCACCGTTCTGAAAGGGAAATAATTATCTCCGTGAACGTGCCCGAAAATAACTTTGTCCGCCCCCTTTTCACTAAACAGTTTCGTAAAATCCGTATCAGGCGATTTCAAAGAAAAAGGCGGATAATGAATCATAACGAGAAGCCTGTCGCCCTCTTCACGGACTCTCTCGACCTCCTTAAAACACAAACCGAAGCGCTCAGCCTCGCGCTTGTAAATACGCAAATCGTCCTCGGTGTAGTCGGAACTTCCGGGACATGTCCAGCCGCGCGAGCCGCAAACCACGACGTCGCCGAATTTCAGACAGTCGTTCTGAAGAAAGAAAAAAGTATCGTCGGGCGCGGCGGCGCGAAGTTTTGTTATGCCGCTCCACCAGAAATCGTGATTCCCTCTTATAAATATTTTTTTTCCTTTCAGCCCCGAGAGCGAACGCAAATCGTACAAGCCTTCATCCAACGTTCTGCCCCAGCTTATATCACCGCAGATTAAAACAAGGTCCTCGTCCGAAACCTTGTTTTCCCAGTCGCTTTTAATTTTTTCAAAGTGATTTTCCCACCCCGCACCGAATACGTCCATTGGCTTGTCCGTCAGTCCGGAAAGGTGTAAATCGCTTACGGAAAAAACTTTCATAAATTTATTTTACCACTTTGAGAGCACATTTTAAAGCGTTTAATTAAGTTAAATTTTTCAACATAAAACTGAAAATTAATAACAATTTTGAGCTATTTATGCCTGACATAGTACTATATTTCGGTTTAAAAAATAAAATTTAAGCGGCGAAACACACGCTTCGCCGCAGAAAAACGTTAATTTTACTGTTTAGAACAAGCTCTTCCCTGAGGGTACAAAGGCAGCTCGAAGAAGCCCGCGCACACCTCCTGAGAATAATCCTGCGCAGGGGGAATCGCGCAATAGCCGTAGCTGGGAACGAGTATCTCCACGTCTATGGCAATTTTGAGAATTACCGTTATGCAGGCGTTTACACTGAACGTGCCGCCATCCACGAATCTGCCTTCGGCGCAAACCGCGGACACTTCCGCCGTCGCCTTGTAAGGCATAATCGAAGGAGCCGGAACAAACAGAAGAACATCCTCGGAAACACTGATTGTAGCCTGCGCCACACCCTCGACTCCGTTGGCGTCGGTATAGAGAACCTCTACGGGTATTCCCACCGTCGCCTGCACTCTCGCGCAGTTGGGTTTGTCTGCGAGTCTCTCGATATTCAGGCTTGTGATGTTGCCCGTCGAAGAAGTCGACCTCGCGCTTATGAAAGTCAAAGGATATGTAGGATTAGCGGGAACGGCGTCCTCGAGAACAAGCGTGTAATTTTCAATCTGAATCTGCTTTATGCAGGCGTCGAAAATTTTCTGAGCCTGAATACAGACTTTTTCGCACATACCGTTCAAGGGATTGCCGCTGATTGTTCCGGGGCATTTATCCGATTGAAAGTTGGAAAAAAACGACATTTAAACCTCCGTCATATTGTATTGCCGTCCCGCGCGCAAAAAAGCGCGAGGGACTTTACTTCATTATATGCTCACGCGCGGCGGCAGGGCACAAACAGTTTAACGGTGGGATAGACGATTTTATTTCCGTTTATTTCCCTCAGTTCGGCTTCGGAGACGCCCGACTTTTCGGCTACCGAACGGTAGCTGTCGCCAGGTTTGGCGATATAAAAGTCGAATTTATCCTTGCTTTCTATGATTCTTCCGCAGAAAGCGTCGCCGCCTACGGGAATGCATAGCCGGCTCTCCACTTCGTCTGCGCTTTGTCCGCGTTTTATTCTGAAATATTTGCTTTTGGCCGTTACGAGCGTAAACATTTTGTATATTATACGCAAATCGTCGACGATTCGTTCATATTTCCTTTGCAAAATTTGTAGAATAATGCAGAGGAAATTATCAGAAAGTATGAAAAACAACATTTATAAATCGGCAGCACAAGTCACGGCTTTCTCGTTCGTGGAAAAAACAATAGGATTTTTATACAGAATCCTCCTTACGCGCATAATCGGCGCGGAAGGCATCGGCGTATATCAAATATGCCTGACGGTTTTCGCCGTATTTCTTACCGCCGCATCCAGCGGCATACCTGTTACCGTTTCCAGACTTATGGCAAAAAGCAACGCAAGAGGCGATTTGAGCGGAAAACATTCCGCCGTCACCGCGGGAATAATATGCACTTTGATTGTTACGGTTCCCATTGCCCTTACGCTTTTCTTCGGCAGAAATATATTCGGGTTTCTGTTCTCGGACAAGAGATGCATACCAATTTTCTCCATATTGTTGCCGGGACTTGTTTTAACATCCGTCTACGCGGTAATCCGCGGTTCGTTCTGGGGAAACAAACAGTTCGTCCCCTATTCGGTTATAGAACTTATGGAAGAAGCGGTTATGGTGATTGCCGGCACTATTCTTATTATCGGCGTCACAGACCCCGTTGTGGGTGCGGAACGCGCGATGCTTGCCGTACTCATCTCATATATCTTTTCCTTTGCGGTATCGCTTTTCTGGTACTTCAAAAAGGGTGGCAAACTTGTCAACCCGAAAAAACAGCTCAAACCGCTTCTTGCTTCCGCTACCCCTATCACGGCAATGCGCACGTCGACGTCCGTCATCAATTCGGCGGTTGCAATCATTCTGCCCGCGCTTCTTATCGGCGCCTGCGGACTGAGCGGCACTGAGGCAATAAGCATGTACGGCGTCGCCGCGGGCATGGCGGTGCCGACCCTGTTCATACCGTCCGCAATTATCGGCTCGATAGCCGTAGTCGTAGCGCCCGAACTTTCCGAAAATTTTTATAAGAAAAACAAAAAACGCGTCCGCTACGACGTGGAAAAGACCGTAAAAGCGTCCATATTCATAGCAACGCTCATTATACCCGTATTATTCGTCCTCGGAAACGCAATCAGCGTGTTCCTTTACGACAGCGAACTTTGCGGGCAAATCGTGACGATAAGTTCTTTCACCGTTCTGCCTATATGCATAACGATGATGACGAATACCGTGCTCAATTCCATGAATTACGAAAAGCGCACGCTTGTCTACTATTTAATCGGCGCCGCGGTGATGCTTATATGCCTTGTCGCGCTGACGAGATATCTGAACGTTTACGCCTATGTTCTGGGGCTTTCGCTGAGTTTTATAATCACTTCCGTACTGAATCTGCGGCTTCTGACCAAAAAGTGCAGCGGAATAAGCTACATAAAATACACTTTGCGCGGAATAGGAGTAACACTTGTCGCATGCCTGTTCGGGTGGCTTTTGAACGGAATTCTCGCAAAATATCTTTCGCCGTTTTTACAGATTCTTATTTGCGCACCCGTTTTAGTCGCGTTTACCGCCGGGGCTCTTTACGCTCTGGAAATGTTCAGCACGCATCCTTTCAAAAGACTTATTTCGAAGGAGTGAGTTTTAAGGTTGCAAGACCTTTGACAGCAAGAAAAACAAGAAAGATACCGAAAAGTTTTCTCAGTATTTCCGAAGGCAACAGCGCGGCGGCAAAGCCGCCGAGCACGGACGACAAAGTATCGGCGGCGACAAGCCACCATACGCCGACGTCCGTTTTAAGCAGTCCTCTGTCCGAATGAACTTTTAAACTGAAAGCCGCCATAGGCAAAAAAGCTATTAAATTCGTCGCCTGAGCAACATGCTGCTCCACTCCGAGCAATATAGTAAGCGCGGGAATAAGCACGGTGCCGCCGCCCATGCCCATACCCCCGAGAAACCCCGAAAAAAAACCGGCAAGCATATAAAGAATAAAACTCAAAACAAAAGCCTCAGTCCCGCCGCGAACATAACAGCGATAAAAACGATATTCACGATAAACTCCGGAAGTTTTCCCAAAGCCATGGCTCCGAGCAGTCCGCCCGCAACAGAGCCGAGCGCGGCAGGTATAACCACGTCCGCGGAAAAATAACCGTTGACGATATAAGTGACGGCACTGACCGCGCAAACGGGCGCTATGATTAAAATAGCCGTAGCGTGCGCGTTTTTTTCGTCGTAACCAAGCATATTTTTGAGAAGAGGAACGGCGACCATACCTCCTCCGCCACCGAAAAGCCCGTTAACCGCCCCGGTAAGAAGTCCCGCGAGCGTCCGCTTTAAAGAAATTTGTTTTGCCTTCATAGTCTGTACAGTTAAGTTTAAGCAATTTCACCAAAAATAATTATTTTTTTACCCGAATTCAGTCTTAAACGCTTGATTAAAATATGCGATTATATTAAAATAGTATAGTACGTTATATTAATTGTATATGTACGATACTCAATACTAAGCAAAGCGGCGCAAAAAACGCGCCGTGGAAAACTCAGGTGTTTTATGGTGAAAAATTACTCTAAAAAAAGCAAAACAAGAAAGTCTCTGATTGCGGCGCTGTGCGCCGTGACCGTTACGTGCACCGGCCTCGCCGCCGCTTGCGCCGACAACGATGACGACGACAAAAAACCGACGACCGAAAAACCTGTCGATACTCAGGTTCTCAAAAACGGCAATTTCGAGTTTTACAACACTCCCGACGAAGAGAAAGCCGAAGAAGGTAAAGCGATTTATCTTATCAAAGACGCCGACAACTGGACGCGCAACGGCGACAGTTCCAATGCTAAATCGGGCGTCATAGCAACTAATAATAACGCCTGGGCGGCGCTCGCGGACAAAGAGCTTGCGGACAAGCTCGCATACAACTCCGACCTGAGCACAAGCGACGACGATTATATCGATTATAACGGCATGCGCGCACGCGACGTGCTGTACAAGGATACTTACGCCGCGCTTTTGGAGAATGACGAAGTTGCCGACAGCTACATCAAATACCAGAGTTTCGCCGATTATTTCGGAATAGTGAAATACAACGGCAACTATTATATGAACGCGGTCTCCGACGGAAACGGCGGTTACAACATTGAAAACGCCACCCGCGTTTATATTTCCGATAACTCCACCGAGGACGAATGGAAAAAAGCCGAATTCTTCTTCGATGAAGAACTGAAAGAGCCCGTAAGAAAAGAGCTTATAAAAAATCCAGAAACGCATTACGGCACATATAAGACGGAAAACGGAAAGCATTATCTCGGCACCCGTGAAATATATTTGGACGACGACGGCAATTACTTCCTCGACAGCGAACTGAAAGAACCTTGCTCGAACATCCTTATGGTTCACAATTATCCTACGGACAGCAAGTATAACGGCATTTCTCAGTATTACAGTTCGCAGACGGTCTCCCTTCCCGCAAACACGGCGGCGGAGATTTCCGTCTGGGTCAAGACTTCCGATTTGAAATTCGACAAAGGTTACAATCAGATTGACGACCAGGACAGAGGCGCGTTCATCGAAGTTGTACAGACCGTCGGCGGAAGCACTCTCGACGCATTCAAAATAAAAGCCATAAACACGGAAAAGATTCTGCGCGACAATCCCACGCTCGACACGAATAACGGCTGGCTCAAATACACAGTTTACGTTAATGCGTGCGATTTCGCCGACAGCACCATTTCCCTTAACCTCGGTCTCGGACAGAGCACGAACAACGAGAAATGCACGGGATACGCATTCTTCGACGACGTAGTTGTCGAAACAAAGAGCAGCCTTGAAAAATTCGAAGGCTTCACGGCGGCAAACACCGCGGGCAAATTCGAAAACACGACCTGCACGCTTGCAAGCGAAGACGAAGAAAAAGTATTTATTGCGGACAAGGCGATACGCGGCGGTGCGAACGAAATCAGAAATTCGCTTGATTTCCTCTACCTCCTTGACCTCGCTTCGGAAAACGGCGTAGAAAGCACATACGAAGCTCTTACACTCAACGGAGCGACGGGCGGCAACGCGTCCGCGGGACTTACCAAACAGAATTCCGGCAAACACACCTATGCTTCCTCCCTCACGCTCGATGCGAATTTCGTAAATCTGGCGCGCAAGGACGCAGACTATTCGGACTGCACACTCCCCGCAAACCTTAAAAATAACGGCCGCAATACGCAAAACGACCTCGCGGGTATATTCGGCGCAAACGATACGTTTACATCCGATATGTTCAACGGCAGAAATTATGCCGAAAGACTCAACAACGCGCTTACGGGCGAGAACAGCTTCAAAAACCTTCCCACTTATACGGAAGCCGAGAGCAATATGTTGGTTATGCTTTCCGCTTACGGCGCGGCATACACCTCCGTTATCAACGGATTCACACTCCCCGCCGAAGGTCATGCAATTATTTCGTTCTGGCTTAAAACTTCCGATTTGAACGGCGGAACCGCAGCGACAGTCAGAGTTACGGACATCGACGGAGACGAAAAGTCGGACAATATTTCCGTCGACACAACCAATATCAAAACCAAAATCGACGACGATGAGGACGCATATAACGGTTGGGTGCAGTGTTTCTTTTTCGTAAAGAACGATACAAAGACGGAAAAACAGTACAATCTCGAATTCGGCTTCGGAAACACCACTCTTGCAGATACGGCTCTTTCCGCTTACAGCTACGGCTGGGCGGCGATTGCAAACATACAGACTCTCGAAGTTCCCGAAAAGATTTATAACGTAGCTTCCGATGGCACTTATCTTAAAACCTATGCGTTCACGACCGATGACAGCGAGAAAACGCAGAATAAGTTCGACGAGGCAAGCGGCACATCCAATATAAAAGTCGGTTTCGCAAATCCCTCATCCTATAACGGCGTAAACGGCGGAAGCTCTTCCGTATCCGCAAATCCTTACGATGAACAGTACGACGCAAGAAACACCAACAAAAACGCAGGTCTTATAAATAAAGATACAAACGCAGACGTGCTCGCATCCGTTTATTCGGCATTCGGCGCCGCAGTTCAGGAATGGGACGCGGTATTCGGCGACAAATGCTATCAGCCCTTGATTATCGTAAATAACCTTCGCGAATACGGCGAAAAGAAAGCGATGAACTACGGCTTTATAGGCGCCGACAGCACGGTAAGCTCCAACAGCTACGTTACCGTCAGCGTAAGGGTAATGGTGAGCGAAGGCGCAACGGCTTATGTATATCTTGTGGACGCCAAGACGAGAGAAGTTCTCGGATACTCCACTCCCCGATATACTTTCTGGTATGACGACGAAGGCAACGTGCTTACCGAAGAATACGACGCAGACTGGACAACGGCTGAACACCGCGAAAAAATCGCGTACACGCTCAGAAAAGACGGTCTTTACGAAGATAAAGACAAAAACGTATACGCGAACATCCATAATCTTACCATGTCGTACAAATATTACAAATACGAACATAACAAGTTCTACGACGAAAACGGAAACGCCGTTTCCTTCGACGACCTTGTAGACGGCAAGAAATATTACAGCGATGCAAACCACAGCACTGTTGCCGACCACTTCCTCTGCAATACCAAGGGCGTACGCGTTTACGAATTCTACAACGGCAAATATTATTATATTGTAGACGGCGAACGCGGAACCGAAGTCAAAGAATTCGATAAAACCCTTGCAAGACACAACAACAGCAACCTTAACGAAGAGATGATGGTTGAGGTCGGTCCCACGGGCGGCAAGTGGAAAACAGTAAACTTCGTAATTCACGCAGGAAGCGAAACAAAAGATTATCGTGTAGAACTTTGGAGCGGCAAGCGAGGCGAATCGGGAGAATCTTCCGCAGCAACGGGCGCGGTCGCATTTGACTACAGCGCGTTCAGCGTAAGCGAAAGCAACTACTCCACCGTCACCAAAGACTATACCGACAAGATAATAAGAGCATACAAGAACCTTCTCAGAAGCGCGGGCAAGCTCGACGAAATTTCTTCGAACGAAGAGAACGTGTCATTCTACGAAGAGCTTGTTGCAAAACTTCTCGAAAGCGGCGATATCACCCAGGCTCAATACGAAAACGCGAAGATTCCCGAGTATACAGCTAACTACTATGCATACACGCTGTATGATTCGGCGGCTTACGTTCCTTTCAACGGCGAAACCGCAAAAGAGGGCGAAACGGGCTACGATTACAGCGTAACCAACGATATTTCGGCAGAGAAACTCGCTTACTTCACATATGAAGATGAAGAACTGAATTCGGCTAACGTATTCGTAGATTATTCCGCTGTTGACCAGAGCGTAAGCATGAACAGCGTTGATGACAACGAAGAAGACAACGACGAAGAAAGCGAAACAAACGCAGGCGAACTTGCACTTTACATCTCTTCGATAATTCTCGTAGTCGCACTGCTTATTACCCTCATCTCTCTTCTTGTAAGAGATTTCCTGAGAAGACGTAAGATAATGACGGCAGGCAATGCAAACGCAAAGAACAATTACCGTCAGCGCGAACGTTATATCAAAAAACTTCACCTCGTTAAAAACGACGAAACCGAGGACGGCGAAGTAAGCGACGGAAATACGGAAAACAATTCGGAACCGGAAGCGGTTGAACCCGTCACGGATGACATTCCTGCGGAAAAACCCGTCGAAGAAACATCTGAAGAAGTTCCGTCCGAAGACGAAAAACCGGATGAAGAATAATTAAATAAACCCCTCGGACGGCAATTGCCGTCCGAGGGATAATTTTTTATAAGATTTTTCGCTGCGCTCAAAATGACATCGCGAATAAAACCTATAATAAAAAGACATTATGAGTAAATATATCCTCAAAATTACAGAGTGAATGTAATATCAAAAACCAAATGCGCGTATTATCCTTGAAAAGATAATACGCGCATACTTTTTGTCAAATTAAATTCTCAGTCCTTTGGGCAAATGATTTTTAGCCACTCCTCCGCCGGCTTTGCACCAACCGACAGGAAAACCCTTATAATTGACGGTATACCACGCCTTTTCTTTCACGTCGCATTCGAATGTAAATCCGCGGAGATACCCCAACGCGGTTTTTTCGTCGACTTCCAGCCCCGCGGCTTCGCAGAGTTTCAGGCACATTGCGAGAGAGTGCGACGGCTCGAACCTTTTACGGTCGTTACTGTAACCTCCGAGAAGAATTCCCGCATGACAGTTTATTCCGCGTTTCCGCATCTCTTCGAAAACGGCGGGCATTCCTTTCGGCAGAGAATAGAGATTATCACCGAACTGCGCTATATTCTCGAATTTTATATTCAATGTCCGCTCTTCGAACACTCTGTAAAGTTTTAAAAGATTTACGTCCGTAACAACGGGTCTGAACGGCTGAATTTTATTATCGGCGCCGCCGCGTTTTTTCAGAACAGCGTAATAGTGACCTTCGCCGCGTATTTCGTGAGGATATAGTTTTTCCTGTAAAATCAATTCGAAATCGGGATGTTTTTTTAAAAATTCCGAAACCCGCTCCTCGTCTTCTTCGTCAGAAAATGTACACGTGGAATAAACTATCGTGCCGTCTCCCGAAAGCATGCGCGCAGCGCAATCGAGAATACGCGCCTGCCGCTTCGCACACATTTTTACCGTTTCGACGCTCCATTCTGGAATTGCGTTTTGCTCTTTTCTGAACATTCCCTCGCCCGAGCATGGCGCGTCGACAAGTATTTTATCGAAATAGGCAGGAAAAATTTCAGCCAGAGCCTCGGGCGAGGCGCAGGTCGTAACCGCATTTTTTACGCCCAGCCTTTCAACGTTTGCGCGCAGCGCACGGCAGCGCTTTGCATCGATTTCGTTCATGACTAGCACGCCTTCGCAGCGCATTGCTTCCGCAAGTCGCGTACCCTTGCCTCCGGGAGCCGAGCACAAATCGAGCACGCGTTCGCCCTTGTCTGCGCCCAGTCGCGGAGCAACTGACATTGCAGAAGGTTCCTGAACGTAATAAAGCCCCGCGGCATGCAGGACGGTACGCCCCGGATTGTCGCTGTCGATATAATATCCGTTCGGCTCCCAGGGAACGACGCCGTCCGTCTTTACGGGCGTAATTTTTTCAAAGTCCTCCGCGGAAATTTTCAAGGTATTAACGCGAATACCCCTCACCGCTCCAAATTTGTAGCAATCTTCGAACTTTTCAAAATCTTCGCCGAGCGTTTTTTTCATTCTTTCGGTAAACTCGACGGGCAATTCAACCATTCAGAATCTCCCGTAATCTCGGTACGTTTATTATTTCCGTTTTCGACGAGCTTTTAGCTCTTTTCGTTCTTACCGTTTCATCCCCCTCGTCGCAGACATAATAGTCGCACTCCGTAGTCTCGTTGGAATATTTGCCGCCGAGCTCGTAAATTCCGTTGACAAGCGAAATGGAAATATCTACTCTGTCCTCAATCGGTCTGGAAAACTGGAACACCGCTCCTTTTAGTTTTCCGCCTTTTGTAAAACGCTTTCTCGAAAGATTATTGTAAAAATCGGTGCGCGCCTTTGCTCTGGCTGCTTTTAACGCCAGTCTCTCGGCACCGTATTTTCTGAAACCGCGAGACTGAGGACAGGAAATATTGTAATTTTCAATCTTTCCCTCGCTCATACATAGCGAACTCAAAAGTTCGGTATATCCGCATTTTTCCGAAGCGCACATTGCCTCTAAAACACGCATGGTTGCGTACGCGTCGTCCGCAGCCCTATGCGGAACGAAATCCACGCCCAGTTCCTTTGCGATATGTTCAAGTCCGAGCTGATGCGAAAAATCGTTAATCAAAGTCATATATATAAGCTGACTGTCGGAAAAGCGGAATTCGAAAGACGGCAATTTAAAGCGCCGCGTTTCAAGATTGAGATACTTGACGTCGTTCAGCACGGAATGCCCGAATACCACGCTCTCTTTATCCTCCAAAAGCGACTTTATTCTGGGATAAATCTGCGGAAAAACAGGGTATTTTTTGAATTCGGCGTATTCGTAGGGAAGCACTATTCCTTTTTCGCCCTTTCTGTCCGTAAGTTCGAATCTGCCTTTGGGGTTAATGAGAATATCTTCCTTTTCGAGAATTCTGAAATTTTCGTCGCAGACGACATAACCGAAAGCGCAGATTTTCGCGCAGTTTTTATGTACGCTGGCACACTCTATATCGAAAAATACAAGTTTCATAATAGGTATTTTTATTATAACATAGCGATGCAAAAATCAAAGATTTTTTTGCGCCGCTTGCGCGCCGCTGTTTTTCTTGCGAAGAACGATAAAAGTTCGAATACGGCGCTCGAAAACCCTTGCAAGCAAGTTTTTTCGCTTGTATTATAACACATTTAAAAGTACGGGGCAACCAAACCGTCGGTGCGGTATTGACATTTGAAAGATAATATATTATAATTTTAAGGCTTATGAAAAAAATTCTTACATTTATAACGCGCGATTCGGCGGACACTACGGACGACGAAGTGCCCGAAGAAGTCGAGATTCTCGGAACCGAAGGAAAAAATCTTTCCGAAGCGCTTAAAAAAGCAAAAGGAAGATATACCGTCCTTGCCGACGGCGATTTGACATGCGACATTACGGAGGACATTTTTAAAAATCTTGCTACGGACAACTCCGACGTTCTTGTTTTCCGCGGAAGCAGTCTTTTCAAAACTTCCGTTCTTAAAAACCTTACGGCAAAACAATGCGGAGGAAAATTTTCAACCGAAGCATATGCCGCTTTTCAATCTAAAAGCATTAAAAGGTACAATACGCAACCCTTTTCTTTCACTCCCGTCAAACGGGAATACTCCGAAAAAGAGCAAAGCGCACTTGCAGAAATACTTACGGAATTTGCAAAAGGCAAATCGAAACTTACCAAGGAGATTTACTCTTTTACATTCGACCTGCTTTGCGACAAACTCGTACTGTTCTACTCCGTCGCCCTGCTCGCAATTTACGATAAAAAGCTGAAACCCGAAAAACTGAAAGAGTTCGATTTGAAGCTGAAAGAAAATATCGTATTGTATCTTGCGCTCGATAAACGGTTCGGAGCGGGAAATTTGGGAAAGATACGTGAACAGAATTTCAAAATTTCTTTCATTACCGCACTGAAACTCAGAAAAAACATCAATGTATGAAATAGTTCATAATAATTATATGCAGCGCGGCGGCGGGTTATATTTTAATGTTTTTTGCCTTTTGGCGTGGCTGAAATGCAGTTTTTAAAAGATTCCTCGCCTTCGCCTCGGAATGACTATAACGCGGTTTGCCCGTCACCCTGAGCGTTGCTCGGGATGACGAAATAACAGCTCGGATGACTAAACGTTCAAGGTGACATTATCGCTCGGGATGACTGAAACCGTGCCTGCAAAAACACCCCGGAAAAGAAATGCCTCGTTAGGGCATTAAAAACTTAGCGAGTTTGTTGCAATAAAAAAAGCGGCGTAAAATATGCGCCGCTTTTTTATTATTTTTTGACCTGAATTTCCGATTTACCGCCCATATACGGACGAAGTACGGAAGGGATATATACGCTGCCGTCTTCACGCAGATGATTTTCGAGAAAAGCTATCAACATTCTCGGCGGAGCTACAACAGTATTGTTCAGGGTGTGAACGAATTCGTTTTTTCCGGTCTTGGCGTTCTTGTATCTTATACCCAGTCTACGAGCCTGAGCGTCGGTAAGATTGGAACAGCTTCCCACCTCGAAATATTTCTTTTGTCTGGGGCTCCACGCCTCTATATCGCAACTCTGATATTTGAGGTCGGCCAAATCGCCCGAACAGCAGAGAAGCTGACGCACCGGAATCTCCATAGACACAAACAGTTCCACCGTATAGTTCCAGAGTTTTTCATACCAGAAATCACTCTCCTCCGGTTTGCAAAGAACAATCATTTCCTGCTTTTCGAACTGGTGAATACGGTAAATCCCCCTCTCCTCGATTCCATGCGCGCCTTTCTCCTTGCGGAAACAAGGCGAATACGATGTCAAGGTCTGCGGAAGTTTGTCCTCGGGCATAACCGTTCCCATAAACCTGCCAATCATAGAGTGTTCGGATGTACCGATAAGATACAAATCTTCGCCCTCTATTTTGTACATCATCCCGTCCATTTCCTCGAAACTCATAACGCCTGAAACGACGTCGCTGCGTATCATATAAGGGGGAATACAATAAGTGAAGCCTTTGTCAATCATAAAATCACGCGCATAAGAAAGCACTGCGGAATGAAGGCGGGCAATATCGCCAGTGAGATAGTAAAAGCCGTTGCCGCTGGTTCTTCTTGCACTGTCAAGGTCGATTCCGTCCAGTTTTTCCAAAATATCGAGATGATAAGGCACATCGAATGGCTTTTCTTCCGCTTTAAGAAAAACTTTTCCCTGAACGTTTTCCGCGTCGCTTCTGCCTATCGGAACGTCCTTTGAAATGATATTCGGAATGGAAAGCATATCTTTTTTCAAATCCGCTTCGACTTGCGACATTTCGCTCTCTATTTCCGCGACGCGGTCGTTATTGCGCTTTGAAAGCGCTTTTACTTCTTCCGCTTCCTCTCGCTTGCCCTCTTTCATCAGCGCGCCGATTTTTTTCGCAAGCGTATTGCGCTGAGCGCGAAGACCGTCAACCTCGGTCTGCAACTCTCTCTTTTTTTTGTCGAGAGAAATTATTTCGTCGACAAGCGGAAGTTTTGAATCCTGAAATTTCTTTTTTATATTCTCTTTGACCGCTTCGGGATTTTCCCTTATGAGATTAATGTCAATCATTGTTATTTTTCCTTGATAATTTGAATAAATTATACTTCAAAATATTTTTAAAAGCAATTAAATTGTCGTTAATATATTGAAAAATAAGATTTTTTGTGCTATAATATAATAGATATATTTTATCTGACAGGCTGAACGGAATTATGAGTAAAATTTTTTTTAAACACAGCGATAAAAATACCCCGTCCCCCGCGCCGGAAGAACCTTTGAAAGAGGAAGCCGCCGCGGAAGAAGCGGTACAGATTGCGCTGTTCCCTGGCGACGAAGAAAACCAAAAACCGACCGAAAACGCCGTCGGCGAGGACTTCGACAAACAAAAACTGTTCAAATATTTCAAAAAACATCCTCAAAAGGAACTCAACACCAAAGTTGAGAGGTTTTCGCCGAAACTGAACAGAGGTCTCACCTCTTCGCAGGTGGAAACGCGGTTTAAACAATTCCTTTTCAATACGACGAACAAGCAGTATTCGCGTTCTTATACAAGCATCATAATAGGAAATATCTGTACGTTTTTCAACCTCTTGTGTTTACTTGCGTTTATTGCGCTTATAATGGCGAACACAAAACAGTTTTCGAGTTATCTCGTAATAGTTATTACCACCGCGAATATCGTAATAGGCATTATTCAGGAGATACGTTCGAAACTCGCGGTAGACAAACTGAGTATTCTCGCGAGTAACAACGTAAAAGTCATACGCGACGGGGAAACGGTTGAAATTCCGGTAAACGAAATCGTTTTGGACGACGTACTCGTTCTCGAACTCGGAAATCAGGTTCCCGCAGACTGTATACTCGCGGAAGGCACTGTGGAAGTAAACGAAAGCCTTTTAACGGGCGAATCGGTAGCCATTAAAAAATCGGTCGGTGATATGCTTTACGCTGGCAGTTTTATTTCCAGCGGAAACGGAAAATTCAGAGTGGAGAAAGTCGGTAAAGAAACTTATCTCGAAAAACTGACTTCCAAAGCAAAAAAATACAAGCGTCCCAATTCCGAGCTTATGAATTCCACCAAGCTCATAATAAAGTGCATCTCCGTTTTGATAATACCCATTGCGATAGGCACTTTCTTTATCACACTTCACAACATCGATACCTCGGATAAACTCTATCAGGGTATAGAGCCCTGGCTGTTCTCGCAGGATATAAACTATGCAATTCAGAGAACGTGCGCCGTCGTAATAGGAATGATTCCGTCGGGAATGTTGCTTCTGACGAGTATTGCGCTCGCGGTAGGAATTATGCGACTTGCAAAAAGTCAGACGCTTGTTCAGGATATGTATTCACTTGAAATGCTTGCGCGCGTAAACGTTCTTTGTCTGGACAAAACGGGAACAATTACCGACGGCAGAATGAAAGTGAACGACACGGTAATACTGAACACCGTCGGGGATTACTCCCTCAACGATATAATGGGTAGTATGCTTGCCGCACTTGACGGCAACAACAATCAGACTTCCATAGCGCTTTATAATCATTTCGGTTTCAGCGACAAACTCAGCCCCGTCTCTACTCTTCCTTTCTCATCTAAGAGAAAACTTTCCGCGGTAACGTTTGACGACGCGGGCACATTCGTTATGGGCGCGCCCGAATTCGTTTTAAAACCTTATCCCGCGAAAGTGGAAAGAATAGTAAAACAATACGCCCAGATGGGTCTGCGCGTTCTGGTATTGGCGCATTCCTCTTCCGCGATAGTTTCCGAAAAGGTTCCCTCACTTTTAAAGCCCGTCGCAATTATATCCATTGCCGATAACGTGCGCGAGGACGCAGTCGACACTATAAAGTGGTTCAGAGAAAACGACGTAAACGTAAAAGTAATTTCGGGCGACAACCCCGTCACAGTTTCGGAGGTAGCGAAGCGCGCGGGAATCGAGAATGCGGACAGATTTATTTCTTTGGAAGGTCTGAACGACAAGGAAGTGGAAAACGTCGCAAACAAGTATACGGTATTCGGAAGAGTTTCTCCCGAACAGAAAGCCGTGCTTGTACGCTCTATTAAGTCGGTAGGCAACACCGTAGCGATGACGGGCGACGGCGTAAACGATATACTCGCGCTTAAAGAAGCCGACTGCGCCATTTCCGTGGCGTCTGGAAGCGAAGCCGCGAGAAACGTCAGCCACCTTGTACTGATGGACAACAACTTCAATTCTATGCCCAAAGTTGTGGCGGAAGGCAGACGAGTTATAAACAACATCAAAAACTCGTCGTCGCTGTTCCTTATGAAGACGCTGTTTACAGCTCTTCTCGCAACAATCTGCATATGTATGCAGACGCCGTACCTGTTTATGCCGCAGAATATGTTGCTGCTCGAAACGGCGATTATCGGAGGTCCTTCGTTCTTCCTCTCGCTTCAACCGAACAACGACCGTGTACACGGAAAGTTTATCTCGCACGTTATGAGCGGCGCCGTCTCGGGCGCATTACTGATGATTATCTGCGTAATGTCCATGTACCTGACGCAGGTTTTCAACCCTGCTGAATTTACCGAACATTATCGGGCGATGTGCATGATTGCAATGACGTTCTCCGGGTTTGTTATGGTATTCAGAGTCTGCCAGCCTTTCAACGTATATCGCGCCGTGCTTACGGCAGCCGTGTTCGGACTATGCGTTACGGCATATTCCGTCCCGTTTATAACCGAAAACCTTTTATACGAACATTGGAACGAGCTGTCCTGGGACTATGCGAAAATACTGACAATAGTGGTTGTAATAGAAGCGGCGTTCCCCGTATCGACCTGGCTTCTGGAGCTTACGCACATTATAATGCCGTCCACCAAACGTAAACGATAATTTTGATTTTATAAAAGCGGCGGGAGCAGAATTGCCCCGCCGCTTTTATAATTTAATATCGGTAATGATTCTTCGCTACGCTCAGAATGACGAACAGGGACGCCATGAGTCTTGCCGAAGCGGCAGCTTCTTCGCTATGCTCAGAATGACATTATGACGAAAATAACAAGTATGTCATGTTGAGCGAAGCGAAACATCAGGTCCCTCGCTTAGCTCGGGATAACTAAAACGTTCAGGATGACAATAGCGCGATTTAACTGTCACCCTGAGACTTGCCGAAGGGTTCCTCGCATTGCTCGGAATGCTCGGAAGGACAAAAAGCCTTGGGATACAAAAAACTTTCGACGACAAAGAACCTCGGATGACTAAACCTTGGGAATACAATAGTACTCCGGGATGACAAAAGAAAATCGGAACAGTAACATTTCGGGCATATGGCAACGCGAAAGATAATAACGATTGCTCGGGACGACAACGGTAACTTAAACACCCCCGCGCGGATGCGCGGGGGTTTTTATTATTCTTCGGTTGTTTCTTCCAGGGTTACTTCGGTATCTTCCGGCGTCGCCTCCTCGGGGGCCGCAGTCTCAGCTTCGTCGTCGCGTTCAGTAACTGCTACGGTTGCAACAACTCCGTCTTTAAGTCTCATAAGCCTTACGCCGCGAGCGGCTCTTCCTATGCGGGAAATGGACGAACAATGCATTCTGATAATTGTTCCGCCGTCGGATATAAGCATTATATCGTCCTCTTCGGCGTTGACTTGTTTAAGATTGACGAGCGCGCCCGTAACTTCGTTGAAAGTACCTGCTTTGATACCCTTGCCTGCTCTACCTGTAATTCTGTAATCGTCAAGGTCGCTGCGCTTTCCGAAACCGTTTGCGGTAACAGTGAGAACATCCTTACTTTCATCTACAACCAAAAGGTCAACAAGTACGTCGTCATCTCCGAGTTTCATTGCCTTGACGCCCGCGGTATCTCTGCCCATAGCGCGCACATTGCTCTCGTTGAAGCGGATACATTTACCGCTGCGCGACGCGAGCATAAGTTCGTTTTCGCCGGTCGTGAACTGGACTGAAATGAGTCCGTCGCCCTCGTTCAGCTTTATGGCTATCTTACCGTTGCGGTTGATACGGCTGAACTCTTCCAGTTTGGTTTTTTTGATTTGTCCCATACGGGTTGCAAAAGCGATATACCCTTCCGTTCCCGTCACGGGTATGATTGTTGTGATTTTTTCATCCTGAGCTATCTGAACAAGATTCACAATAGCTCTGCCGCGGGCGGTACGAGCCGCCTCCGGAATTTCAAATGCTTTTATCCTGTAAACTTTGCCCAAATCGGAGAACAGAAGCAAATCGTCGTGGGATGAGCAAACGAACATGCGCTCCACGAAATCTTCATCCTTGGGACGGTGAGCCGTTATACCCATACCGCCGCGGTGCTGCGCCCTGTATTCCGTCACGGGGAGACGTTTTACGTATCCTGTATGCGTCATGGAAACGACAACCTGCTCCACGGGGATAAGGTCTGCGTCGAGGATATCCCCGCTGTAATCTATCGCTATTTCCGTTCTTCTTTCGGAGGGATATTTGCGTTTTATTTCCAGTAAATCGTTTTTGATTATTCCGAGTACTCTGCTTTCGTTTGCAAGGATGTCTTTGAAATCGACTATCGCCGCTTCCAGCGACGATAGCTCGTCGGTAAGTTTATCGACTTCGAGGTGAGAAATTCTGAAAAGTCTGAGTTCCGCAACCGCCGTAGCCTGTCTTTCGTCAAGCTCGAAATTCGCGGTTAGCTGCTGTACGCAGTCCGTCTTATCCTTGGCGTTCTTACAGACCTCTACAACCTCGTTAATGCTCGCCTGAGCTATTACGAGTCCGCGCAGTATATGGGCGCGTTCTTCCGTCTTATTCAAATCGAAACGCGTGCGGCGAACGATAACCTCTTTCTGATGTTCCAGATAATAATAGAGACACTCTTTCAGGTTAAGCACGCGGGGCGTGCCGTCAACCAACGCAAGCATTATGATACCGTCGGATACCTGAAGATTGGTATGCTTGTAGAGAAGATTCAGAACAACCTGAGCATTGGCGTCTTTCTTCACCTCCACGACTATTCTCATACCGTCGCGGTCGCTCTCTTCGCGTATATCGGATATTCCTTCTATTTTCTTGTTCTTTACAAGGTCGGCGATATTTTCTATCAGCTTTGCCTTGTTGACCTGATAGGGAATTTCCGTAACGATAATGCGCGTTCTTGTCTGATTTCCGCTCTGATATTCCTCTATTTCGCAGCGGGAACGAATTATTATGCTACCTCTTCCCGTACGGTAAGCCTTTTTTATGCCGCTTCTGCCCATAATAAGGGCGCCCGTAGGAAAATCGGGAGCAACTATATACTCCATGAGACCGTCCACGTCTATTTCGGGATTATCGATAAGCGCTATAACGCCGTCTATAACCTCGGAGAGATTGTGCGGCGGTATATTAGTCGCCATGCCGACCGCAATGCCGTCAGAACCGTTTACAAGCATATTGGGGAAGCGCGAAGGCAATACCGAGGGCTGCATTCCCGTATCGTCGAACGTGGGATAGAAATCAACAGTCTCCTTGTCAAGGTCGCGCAACATCTCGGAAGCGAGTTTGGACATTCTCGCCTCAGTATATCTCATCGCCGCCGCGGGGTCGCCGTCAACCGAACCGAAGTTACCGTGACCTTCCACGAGCGGGAAATTTATCGAGAAGTCCTGCGCAAGCCTTACGAGCGCGTCGTACACGGAGCTGTCGCCGTGCGGGTGATATTTACCGAGACAGTCACCGACAATACGAGCGCACTTTCTGAACGCCTTGTCGTAAGTCAGTCCGAGTTCGTGCATAGAATAAAGAATTCTGCGGTGAACGGGTTTAAGACCGTCTCTTACGTCCGGTATGGCACGGGAAACGTTTACTGCCATAGCGTAAGCTATAAAAGATTTTTTAAGTTCCTCGTCGACCTCTCTGTCGAGCATTTTAGTCATTTCGAGAGTTCTTTTAAACTCTTCGGTAAGTTCGGCGCTTGTTTCTTTTTTAGCCATATTACTTTTTCCTTGAATTTTTGATTTTAATGACTGTAAATTAATTTACGGTAAAACATACGACAATCGCAAAATTTGCCCAAGTCGGAAGAAGCCCCGCAAATAATAGTTAGATTATTTTTTCCGCTAACCCTTTATATATCGAGTTCAGCGACGAGTTTTGCGTTTTCTTCTATGAACTGACGCCTGAGTTCGGGCTGTTCGCCCATAAGAAGCGAAAACAGTCTGTCCGCCTCCACCGCGTCCTCCACGTTTATTCTGACAAGCGTACGGCGGGCGGGGTCCATAGTGGTCTCCCAAAGCTGTTCTTTATTCATCTCGCCGAGGCCTTTGTAACGTTGAAGCTCGAATTTACCCTCATAGGAATTCTTAAAATCTTCCAAAGCCTTGTCATCGTACAGGTAGGTGTCCTGTATTCCCTTACCCGAGACTTTATATAAAGGCGGCTGAGCGGCATATACATGACCATTTTCGACAAGCGGACGCATATAACGGAAGAAGAACGTAAGAAGCAGTATTCTTATGTGCGAACCATCGACGTCGGCGTCGGTCATAATTATAATTCTGTCGTAACGGAGTTTGCTTTCGTCGAAATTCTCCTGAATTCCGCAACCGAAAGCCGTAATCATTGCTTTAATTTCCTCATTCTCCAAAACGCGGTTGATTCTGACTTTTTCCACGTTCAGAATTTTACCGCGTAGCGGGAGAATAGCCTGAAAACGTCTGTCGCGTCCTTGCTTGGCGGTTCCGCCCGCGCTGTCGCCCTCGACTATATAAATTTCGCAAAGCTCGGAGCGCTTATCCGAACAATCGGCGAGTTTTCCGGGAAGTTTCGTGCTTTCGAGCACGCCTTTGCGGTGAGTTTCCTCTCTTGCAAGCCTTGCCGCTTCCCTCGCCCTCTGAGCAGTAACGCAGCGCATAATCAGCTCTTTTGTCTCAGCGGGATGTTCCTCGAGATATGTCCCGAAGTTTTCGGTTACGGATTTCTGAACAAAGCCTCTGACATACGTGGAACAGAGTTTTGACTTTGTCTGACTTTCATACTGAGCGTCCGCGATTTTTACGGAGACAACCGCAGTGATTCCCTCGCGCACGTCCTCGCCCGAAAGTTTTTCGTTTTCCTTCAAAACGTTCAGCTTTCTGCCCGCGTCGTTGATAACTTTGGTAAGCGCAGCTTTGAAACCGTCCAGATGCGTTCCGCCGTCAGGCTGTCGGATATTATTGGAGAAAGGAAAAATCTGTTCAGAATAGCTGTCGTTGTACTGAATGGCTATTTCGAGGAATCTGTCGTCTCCCTCGGAATCTTCGAAATAAACGGGTTTTTCGAAAAGTACGTTTTTACCCTTATTTATATCCTCTATAAAATGGACAACACCACCCTCGTAACAGAAACTGTCGTGACGTTCTTTTTCTCCGCGGTAATCGGAAAGAGTGAGCGTAAGTCCCTTGTTGAGATAGGAAAGCTCGCGCAAAAGCGTTTTTAACGTCTCGTAGTTGAAATCCACGGTTTCGAGTATTGTCGCGTCGGGATGAAACGTTATCGTGGTACCGGTGGCTTCCGTATCGCCCACGATTTTTAAAGGCTCTTCGGGAATTCCGCAGTGATAAACCTGACGAAAAACATGACCGTTCTGGCAGACCTCCGCAATAAGCGTATCAGAAAGCGCGTTGACGCAGGACACTCCTACGCCGTGCAGACCGGAAGAAATTTTATAACCGCCGGCTTTGTTTCCGCCGCCGAATTTTCCGCCCGCGTTGAGGTTGGTAAGCGCGAGTTCCACTCCGCTTATACCCTCCTCTTTGTTTATACCCGTGGGGATTCCCCTTCCGTTGTCTTTAACGGAGCAGGAGCCGTCCGCGGTTATAATTACGTTTATGGTATCGCAGTATCCTGCAAGCGCTTCGTCTATGGAATTGTCTATAACTTCCCTCACAAGACAATGCAACCCCTTCTCATCCGTAGGTCCGATATACATACCCGGATGTTCGCGGACCGGCTCGAGACCTTTCAGCGCGCGCAGGGAATTCGCGTCGTAATTGTTGTTTGATATTTCAGCCATTTCAAGACCTCTTTGAAAAAATTTTTCATTTTTATTTATTATACCATATTATAATAAATAACGCAAGAATTTAAAGAAAAAATTATAATTTCGCGCATTAAAATTTTAATTTTTCACATAGTAAAAATATGGAAAAATTCAAGTGCGGAAACGCCGTAAATTTTAGTTTTTACGATAACTTTTTCGAGTGCGGAAGCTGCGGAAATCACGTATGCAAAACACAAGCGGAGATATGGGGCAGAGTCTGTCCGCATTGCTTCGGGAAACTATACCGCATCAGCTGAAAAAAAGCGCGCAGCTTGAGCTGCGCGCTTTTTAACAATACTCCTCTTTCAGTTGTTCGAATCTTTTTCTGTACTCCTCTGCTTTGTCGTTTTCGCCCGCGGCTTTGAAATATTCGCTCTTCAGCTCGCATAAGGCAATAAAAGCCATATCGTCTTCCCGAATCACAGGTAAATCGAACAACAATTCTCTGCCTGCCCTTTCTATCGGCACGCCGTTAAGCACATACGCCTGCACCGCCATGACGGCAAGCATAACTTTTGCGGTATCGGTGTTATTCAGTAATTCGACGCATATCGCGCCATCTGTTTTTCCGTTATAAAATTCCGCGGGAATAATATTGAGGACGGCAAGATAAACGCAAGACGGTATTATAAACGAAAGCCACGAGGGAACGAGCGCAAACAAAATCAAAGAGTGTAATACCGCCGCCACGGCAATATTGAAAAACAAACCGCCCAAAGACGTAATAATCACCCTTGTTTTTAGCTTGCGGGAAGTTTTGGGAATAAGCCGACAAAAAGACGAGCCGAAACACCTAAACTTCGGCACGGCTTTTATTTTACAGAGCGCGCCGAAAAACATATGCCCGAGCTCGTGAATAAACGAAGATATCGGCAGAGACAAAATCATTGCGACACACACCGCTATCACCCATAAACCGTAATCCGTCCAGACAATGTATCCGTACAGACAGGAGAGCGCCAGAGAACAGACAACAGCCGCAACCGACGCTAAAACTTTCATAACTCACCCTCCCGATAAATTATGTAACCCTCTAAATTGTCCCTGTCGGAAACGGTAAGCTCGTTTATATTCATATTTTGCATCAGTCGCGCCAGAAGCAAAGCCCCGCCGCCGATTATATCCGCGCGGCGCGAATCGACTGTAAGCATTTCGCATATTCTCTCAACGGGCGTCGAAAGAAGCCCGAATGCGTAATTTTCGACTTCCGAAACGGAGAGTCTGATGTTTTGTACGGCGTTTCCGTCATATTCTTTAAGACCGAGCTTCATTGCCGCCAACGTGACAACGGTACCGCTCACGCCGTACATATTTTCGTCCGCGGCGGAAAAGCCGCCGTATAATTTCAGCTTGTCCGCAATGATTTTTTCCAGTTTTGGAATATCATGACCGCAAAGGTCGTATAATCTGACGGCGCCGACGTCTACGCTCCGGGCATAGACGCGAGCGCCGTTTTTCTTTAAAATTACCTCGGTACTCGCTCCGCCCAAATCTATAATTCCTCCGTCGCCGTCGGGCAAGGCGCCCAAAAGAGCGATTTCAGCCTCCGTTTCGCCGCTTATTACATCGATTTCAATGCCGCAAAGTGTACGGACGAGAGATAAAAATTCGTCGCGATTGGAAGCAGAACGTACCGCGGCGGTCGCGAAAACATACAATTTTTCCGCTCCGTCGTCTTCCGCCGTACGTACAAAATCACACACCGCGCGAGCGGTGCATACTATGTTTTCCCGCTTCATCGCGCCCGTGAAAGACAAGCCCTCTCCGAGACGCGTGGTAACAAGGCGTTTATATAAAGTTTTTCCGTCCGCAAAAGTGCCGAGGCGGACGGAATTTGAACCTATGTCTATTGCGGATTTAATCATTTCGAATTATCCCGATAATGCCAACCGAGGTAAAATGCGTAATCGCGAAGATACTCTTCCGATTTGATATATTCGAGATAGTCCTCCGCCTCTTCAGTCTGTTGTTTGTATTTTTGAATTTCCGCGATATACTCGCTTTTCAGCCTTGCCGCCGTCGCCATCACCACGAGCTGATATACTGCGACGATTGCGAGTACGGCTATCAGCAATATTACGTTTATGGTGATTGCCGCGGCGATGCGGTTTCTTTTTTGCTCGTTCAAGTTTTTTCTCCGATTTAAGTTTCGATTTTAATTTTACTGCGATTTTATTATATACTTTATTTACGGAAAATGCAACTATAACGTGAAAACTTTTTAAATACATCAAAGCGCCCAGCGCGCAGCCGAGCAACATATAAAAACGCAGACCTTCGAAATCGAACATTACGGACATAAAAATATATCCCGCAGCGAAAACCAGACAGTAAATGACGTCCGCCGCCGCGATGAAGATTTTGTCTTTTACGGTGTAATTTTCCTTGTCCGTACCGCAAAGAATACAGCGCGCTATGTAGAGAACGTCGTAAACCGTCCCGCTCAACACGCCGCAGAACAGACAAATCATAAATATGAAAAACGTCATACTTTAATTATTTGAACAATTTCTGACGGAGAGAACCTCCTTTCCCTCCCGTATATCTCACTCCGTTTATTTCTCCGACGGCGCAGAACGCCCCGCTCGTTTTGGAAAAATTGACTATTTTCATGGAGCTTCCGCTCACTATTATTCTGCCGCCCGAATAGCTCAAAACAATTTGCTGCGCCGAAAAAGCGTCAACGGCGGTTATTGCCGTAGCGCTGACTTTTTTACACTGTTCTATCGTTAAATTATGTCCTTCTTCCATAACTTCTCCCATAAAAAAATACCACCCTCAGGTGGTATTATATATGTTGCAAATTGAAAAATTATGACAAAAGCACATTCCCCGTCAAGCCTCGGGATGACTAAGTGCGCAAAATCAGACGGCAATAACGGTATCAAGAAACCGACTACGGGCGCGAGCACACGTTTAAAGCGACGGTAAATTGTCGCAACGGCACATCAGCCTTTCTTTTCCTTGGCGCGCGCCTTTGCGCGCAACTCACTGTCGAGGATTCTTTTCCTTATGCGGATGTTCTTCGGAGTAACTTCCAAAAGTTCGTCGTCGCCTATAAATTCCAGACATTCCTCCAAACTCATTTTTTTCGGAGTTATAAGCCGCAGAGCGTCGTCGCTCGCGCTCGAACGGGTATTTGTAAGATGCTTGGTCTTGCAGACGTTTACGTTGATATCCTCGTTTTTGGGGCTTTCGCCTATTACCATTCCCTCGTAAACGGGAGTGCCCGCACCGATGAACAAAGTGCCTCTGCCCTGAGCGTTGAAAAGTCCGTAAGTCACCGCGTCACCCGTTTCGAACGCCACAAGAGAACCCGTACTGCGACGCGAAAGCTCTCCCTTGAACGGCTGATATTCAAAAAATACGCTGTTCATCACACCTTCGCCCTTTGTGGAAGTTAAAAACTCCGATTTGTAGCCGAAAAGTCCTCTTGCGGGAACTATGAATTCCAAACGGGTGCGCGTTCCGATTGCACTCATATGAAGAAGTTCGCCCTTGCGGTTTCCCATGCTCTGGAATACCGACCCCGTAGCGTCGTCGGGAACGTCCACGATAAGCCTCTCCATAGGCTCGCATTTTACGCCGTCGATTTCCTTGTACATAACGCGGGGAGTGGAAACCTGAAATTCGTATCCTTCGCGGCGCATATTCTCTATGAGAATGGAAAGATGCATCTCTCCCCTTCCGCAGACGCGGTAGCTGTCCGCCGAACCCGTCTCCTCAACGCGCAGGGAAACGTCCTTTAAAAGCTCGCGGAAAAGTCTGTCGCGAAGATGACGCGTAGTCACCATTTTGCCCTCTTTACCGGCAAACGGGCTATCGTTCACCGAGAACGTCATCTCGACAGTAGGCTCCGTGATTTTTACGAATTTATGAGGTTCGACGCATTCGGTAGAACAAACCGTGTCACCGATATTGATTTTTTCGAGTCCCGAAAAACATACTATGTCACCGGCTCCGGCGCTTTCGCAGGCAGCGCGCTGCAAGCCCTCTATCTGATAAAGGTTTACTATTTTACCGGGCGATCTAAGCTGAATGTTATTATAATTGCACACCGTAACGGCTTGTCCCTGCTTTATAACGCCGCGTTCTATTCTTCCTATACCTATGCGTCCGACGTAATCGTTATAATCGATTGACGAAACCAGCACCTGAGCGGCACCCTCGGTATCCACTTCCATTGGCTGAATGTGATTTATAATCGTCTCGAAAAGAGGCGTCAAATCTTTCCCTGGCTCGTTCAAATCGAGAGTCGCGGTTCCGTCTCTGCCCGAGCACCAGACAACGGGACTCATAAGTTGGTCGTCCGAAGCGTCCAACTCCAACAAAAGTTCGAGAATTTCGTCCTGCACTTCGTTAAGTCTTGCATCGGGTCTGTCTATTTTGTTAACGACTATTATCAGTCTATGCCCCATTTCCAGCGCCTTCTGCATAACGAAACGCGTTTGCGGCATAGGGCCTTCGGCGGCATCCACGAGCACGAGAACGCCGTTCACCATCATCATAACGCGCTCAACTTCACCCGAAAAATCCGCATGTCCGGGGGTATCGACAACATTGATTTTTATACCGTTATAATGTATCGAAGTATTTTTTGCAAGAATGGTGATTCCGCGTTCGCGCTCCAAATCACCGCTGTCCATGACTCTCTCTTCCACCGCCTGGTTGTCGCGGAAAGTGTGGCTCTGTTTAAGCATCGCGTCAACAAGCGTTGTTTTACCGTGGTCGACGTGCGCTATTATCGCAACGTTTCTCAAATCTTCTCTCAGCATTTAATATAATGTCCTTTAGTTTAAATTCTATTTTTCGCCCCGTAGCAGTCAATCAAAATTCGCTCTTGGTTTCCCTGTCGAATAATTTCAAAATAACGTTCATGCAATCCTTCGCGCCGTTACCGCTCGTGAACGGATTGGAAAGAAAGCACGCTTCGTAAACAGCGTTGGTTATAGGAAGTTCCAGTCCGTATCTGTCGCCCAACTCTTTGAGCGCCTTGGAAGTCATAACGCCCTCTGCAAGTTTCCCGAACCTGTCGCCGTGAGCCATCATCTCTCCGTAACGGCGGTTGTGCGAATATTCGGAAAATAGCGTGGTTTCGTAATCGCCGAGGTGCGCAAGCCCGTATGCCGAAGTAAACTCGCCGCCGAGCGCTTTTATCAGCTTTCCGACCTCGTATGCTCCGCGCGCCATAAGCGGACCTTTTAAACTCACGTAGCCGCTTCCGTCAAGAACGCCCGCCGCTATTCCGAGAACGTTTTTGGCAGCCGCGCCGATTTCGGTACCTATGATATCGTTTCCGTAATAAAAACGTATAAGATTGCTTTTGAAATTTTCGGCTATGAACTTTTTAAGTTCCGGACTGTAACTGTCGACGACCATACAGTTGGGTATGCCCTGAGTAAACGCCTGAATATGTCCGGGCCCCACCCATACAGCTATTTTGTCTTTATCTATGCCGTTCTCCAAAAGAATCTCGGAAAGCCGCTTACCCGTACTCTCCTCGATGCCTTTCATACATAGAACGAAAATTTTATCCTTCACGTCGAACGCGGTGATTTTCTTCATAAATCCCCGCAGTCCCTGCGACGAAATGGAAATTACGATAATATCGCTTTTCATAAGCGCATATTCCAAATCGCAAGTCAATGTTATTGACCCGTCCAGTTCGACATATTCGTTTTTGCCGGTATTTTTGAGAACTTCGTAAGAATATTCGCCCTCGGGTCCCCAATTTATAACCTCGTTTTTAAGTACGACCGCCTGATACCAGGCAATAAACGAGCCCCAACGTCCGCAGCCCAAAACCGAAATTTTCATAATTCTTTCCTCTCGAACAAAGCTCGCGACAATGTGACCTCGTCGGTATATTCGAGTTCGCCGCCGACCGACATACCTTGCGCGGGACGGGTGACTTTTACGCCGAGCGGTTTTAATACGTTCGCTATATAAGCCGCCGTGGCGTTCCCCTCGACGTCTGAATTTGTTGCAATAATAACTTCTTTGACCGAACCGTCGATACGCGACAGAAGCTCGTTTATGCGCAAATCCCTGAAACTCACTCCGCTTGAAGGATTGAGCGCACCGTGAAGTACATGATAAACGCCTTTATACTCGTGCAATTTTTCAATTGCAATTACGTCTTTAGGTTCCTCTACCACGCAAATTACCGAATTCGGACGACGTTTGCAAACCTCGCAAACGTCCTCTTCCGTAAAATTGCCGCATATTTTGCAATATCCGACGCGGCGTTTGCATTCGAGTATGCTTTCGGCAAAAGTCTTTGCCTCGGCGTCGCTCATATTTATGATTTTATACGCATAGCGCTGCGCGGTCTTTTTCCCAACGCCGGGCAACTTGGAAAACTCGTTTATCAGTCTGCCAATTGGCTCGATGAATACGTCCATTAAACTTTCTCCGATTATAAAAGTCCCTTACCCGCTTTTGCGTAAGGTCCCATTTTCTCTTCATACAGAGCGTCCGCTTTTCTGTATCCGTCGTTGATTGCCGCCATAATCAAATCTTCGAGCATTTCCACGTCGTCCTCGTCCGATATATCAACGAGTCCGGAAAGTTTACTGCCGAATTCTATGCCGTTTATGATTTTTTTGCCGTTCATATAGACGACGACCGTTTCGTCGCCCTCTTCACCGCCGCCGGAAAGTCCTAAAACTTCCAGTTCTTCGAGCTCCTTATCAGCTTCCTGCATCTGCTCCTGCATTTTCTGAGCTTCGCGCATAAGATTCTGCATTCCGCCCATACCGCCCATGCCGCCTTTGAATCCTGCCATAACTTACCTCGTTATTATTTTGTTTCTATATCTATTCCGTCGAAATTCCGTTTCAATTCGTTAAACGCTTTTTCAAAACCGCTTTCGGCTTTCTTTTTCATCCTCAGCTCGTATTCCGTAACTCCGAACTCCTGCAAAACGCCCGCAACGAACGCCGCGTTCTCCGCACGGGACAAAGCCTTGTAAACGGCTTCGCTGTCCGTCTCGAGGATGAGTTTATCGCCTTGGAAGAAATTCGATAAATCCATACAAAGCGTAAACAAAACCGCGTTTCTGTGGGTAGTTCTGAGACTGCGGATAAATTTACCGAAAACTGCGTTTTTATCGTTTTCCGCAAGTCTTTTCGGGGCAGGCACAACCTCGCTCACCTTGCCGTTGTCCCACAAAGTAGGCTGCACGGAGTTTTCCGCGGGGGGTGCGAAGGGACTGTCACCCTCATCGTCGCTTAAAAGTTTCGTAACCGTTCTTTTTTTGTCCGTTTCGCTTTCACGGGACGCCGAAAGGGCTTTCACCTCTGCCACGGGGTTTTCCGCCGTCGCCGAAGGCTTGACAAAAGTTCTTTGTCCGGAGGGCGAAACGACCTTTATTCCCTCGCCGATTTTTCTCTCCAACGCGTTAAGTTTACCTATCAGCGCGTCTATATTGTAATCGGATTCGGGCATCGCTCCCTTCAGAACCGCCGTTTCCAGAGTTATTCTTCCGCTTGTGGAATAGCGCATATCCGTTTCCGCCGCGGAAAGAATCTCGGTAACGCGCAAAAGTTTGTGTCCGTCGGCATTCGCCGCAACTTCCTCAATCTTTTTATACGTTTCGTCCGGAAGATTTATAATTTCCCTTGCCGACCTGCACACTTTGACTATCGTGCAGTCGTTCAAAAAAGACAACATATCCTTTAACAGCACACCCACACTTTTACCCGTAGAAAGAATTTCTTCGGTAAGCGCAAGGGCGTCCGACGCGTCTTCATTCAGTATTGCCCCGCATATATCCGCTACTTTCGCATACTCGGTACTGCCGAGAACGGCGTTTACGTCGGCATAAGTCAGCTTACCGCGGGAATAAGAAGCGCACATATCGGCTATCGAAAGACTGTCGCGAGCAGACCCCGCGCCCGCCCGCGCGATAGCGGAAACGGCTTCGTCCTCGAACTCTTTTCCGGTTTTTACGAGCACACTTTTGACAAGCTCTTCCAAATCTTTCTGGGGAAGCAGTTTGAAATCGAAACGCATGCACCGCGAAAGAATCGTTGCGGGAATTTTCTGCGGCTCCGTCGTGGCAAGAATGAACACCGCGTGACGGGGAGGTTCTTCGAGCGTTTTCAACACGGCGTTGAAAGCCGATTGCGTAAGCATATGAACTTCGTCTATGATATAGACTTTATACTTTCCCGCGACAGGCGGGTACTGGACTTTTTCCCTCAAATCGCGCATTTCGTCCACGCCGTTATTGGACGCCGCATCTATTTCGTAAATGTCGAGATTACCCCCCGAAGCAAGAGCCTTGCATGCCGAGCATTTACCGCAAGGCGAGCTGTTTACGGGGTTTTCGCAATTTATCGTTCGCGCGAAAATTTTGGCAAGCGTGGTTTTTCCCGTTCCGCGCGGACCGCAAAAAAGATATGCGTGACCTATTTTATCGGTCGCAATCTGATTTTTCAGTATACGGACGATATGTTCCTGTCTCACGACTTCGTCGAAGTTCGTTGGACGGAAAGTCCTGTAAAACGCCAAATAAGCCATTCAATCCTCCTTGCGATATAATTTTTCAAGTTTGATATTTGCGCGTGCAAGCGCGTTGCTCACGCTTTTGGGCGATTTGCCGAGAGCAGCCGATATGTCGGAAACACTTAAACCG
>CATKEF010000058.1 GCA_949747905.1 uncultured Eubacteriales bacterium | reverse complement strand
GCGTGCAAAGGGCTGCTCGTCACCGAACATCCTCCCGGGGTCAGACCCGCGGGTTATCTGTTTCCGGTGAGAAACAGGATAATAGCGGGGTTGGTTCGCGGCGTTCTGATTGTCTCGGCGGGCAAGCGCAGCGGCGCAGGCATCACGGCGAATTACGCGGCGGAATACGGAAGGGACGTCTTTGCTTTTCCTTACTCCGTCGGAGTGGATAGCGGAGAGGGGTGTAACGCAATCATAAAAAACGGCGGCATGCTCGCCGAAAATGCAAAGGATATACTGTCGGCTTACAATATTTCTTACGAGGCACCCGCAAAACAGAGTCTTACCGCGGAAGAGGTGGAAATTCTGGAAGCGATACGCGCGGAGGGCGAAGCGTTCATTTCCGCAATAGCCGAAAAGCTGGGTAAGCAGCCCTATCAATTGATTGCAAAATTGTCGGCTTTGGAGATTAAGGGGCTTATAGTCCGCCTTGGCGGCAACAGGTATTCTTGTGTATAAACAACTTATAAAGTAAATTTGTTGGAATTTATAAGGCGGTATTACGCCGCACGGAGTTAATATGGACCTGATAATAGTAGAGTCGCCATCGAAGGCGAAAACAATTTCGAAATATCTTAAAGGCAAGTATAAAGTGGACGCCTCGGGCGGTCACGTCAGAGATTTGCCCGAGCGTACGCTGGGTGTGAAAATCACTTCGGGATTCGAGCCGACTTACGTAATCACCCCCTCGAAAAAGGACGTTATAAAACGGCTTGCGGCAGAGGCGAAAAAAAGCGGAAAAATTTATCTTGCCACTGACCCCGACCGCGAGGGCGAAGCGATTAGCTGGCATTTGCAGACCGTTCTCGAACTCGACGAAAACGGCGAAAATCGCATAGAATTCAATGAAATTTCTCCCGCGGCGGTGCAGAATGCTTTGAAACATCCACGTAAAATTAATTACAATCTCGTAGACGCGCAGCAGGCGCGCAGAGTTCTGGACAGGCTTGTGGGATACAAACTTTCGCCGCTTTTAAACAACCGCATTCAGAACGGTCTTTCGGCAGGCAGAGTTCAGTCCGTAGCGCTGAGGCTGATTGTCGACCGCGAGCGCGAGATTACCGCGTTCAAACCTGACGGATACTGGCAGATGAACGCCTTTTTGCAGGACAGGAATGCAAAGTATTCGCCGTTTAAAGCCGTTTATCAGTTCAAAAAGAACGGGGAAACTCTGTCCGAAGAACTCGCAAACGAGATAGAGAAAAAGGTCAAAGCGGATAGTTTTGTCGTAACAAAAGTCAAAAAGGGCATTACAAAGCAGCACGCTCCCGCGCCTTTCACGACGTCGTCTCTTCAACAGGACGCTTCCAACAAGTTCGGAATGACTTCGCCCGAAACCATGCTCGTCGCGCAACACCTTTACGAGGGTATGGACGTCGGCGGCGACCATATCGCGCTTATAACCTATATAAGAACGGACTCGGTCCGCGTTGCAAAGGAAGCGCAGGACAATGCGCTCGCATTCATAAAGGATAACTTCGGCGCAGAGTACGCGCCTGAAAAGCCCAACTATTACGCAACGAAAAAAGGCGCGCAGGACGCGCACGAGGCTATCCGTCCCATTAATCTTGCGATAACTCCCGCAAGCGTAAAAGGAAGCCTTGACAGAAAGCATTACAACGTATACAAACTCATTTACGACAGATTTATAGCTTCCCAGATGGCGGAAGCGCAATATAACTCTATGCAGCTCGAAGCGACAAGCGCGGGGTATACTTTCAAGGCGAGCGGAAAAGCTCTGCTGTTTGCCGGTTGGACGGCGGCTTATCAGGACGTCGGCAAGGAGAAGGACGACGAAGAGGAGTCGGCAAAGCTCCTTCCTCCTTTAAACGAGGGCGACGGGTTGAATCTCAAAGATTTTGTAAAAGAACAGAAATTCACGCGCCCGCCTTTGCGCTATACCGACGCGTCGCTTGTAAAAGCAATGGAGGAAAAAGGTATAGGCAGACCTTCCACATACGCTTCGATTATATCCGTTCTCACAAAGCGCAAATATGTGGAAAAGGACGGCAAATATATGCTTCCGACGGAAGTTGCGTATAAGATAACCGATATGCTCGTCAAATACTTCACGGACATTATGGACGTCGGTTTTACGGCGCATATGGAGGAAGATTTGGACAGGATAGAGGACGGCGGTTGCGACTGGCATAAAATCATTTCCGATTTCTATCCCAAGTTCGCGGAACAGCTGAAAACAGCTTCCACCGACGGCGACGAGGTGACGGACATCAAGTGCGAGAAGTGTGGAAGTCCTATGCTGAGAAGAACTGGCAAGTACGGAAAATATCTCGCTTGCTCGAATTATCCCGCCTGCTCGAACATAGTCAGCGAAAGCGAGGCGGAAATTTCCGAGATGCGCTGTCCCAAGTGCGGCGCCAATATGGTTGTAAAGAGCGGCAAGTACGGCAAATTCCTCGCTTGTCCCAATTATCCCGAATGTTCGTCGATTCTCCCGATAGACGCCGAGGCAACAACAGAGCAATGCCACGATTGCGGGGCTTATATGATGCTTAAACACGGGAGATACGGAAAATATCTCGAATGCCCCAAATGCGGTTCGCGTCACCCTCAGACCAGGACGGACGAGAATACCGAAAAAACCGAGGGGAAGTGCCCCGACTGCGGCAAGCCTATGCGCAGAATGCGCTCGAAATCCGGTAAGATTTATTTCGGGTGCACTGGCTATCCCGAGTGTAAGTTCCTCAGTTGGGACGTTCCTACGGGCGACAAGTGCCCCGACTGCGGCAAGTTTCTCGTCAGAAAGGGGAACAAAATAAAATGTTCGTCCAAGGAATGCAATTATTCCGTTCAGTTGCCCGAAGATGAAAGTTAAGGTAATCGGAGCGGGGCTTGCCGGTTCGGAGGCGGCGTATTTTCTTGCCGAACGCGGTCTGGATGTCGAGCTTTACGACATAAAACCGAGGAGTTTCACTCCCGCGCATTCCAACGGGGATTTCTGCGAACTGGTTTGCTCTAATTCTTTAAAGGGCGCGGACCCGTTCTCGAACGCATGCGGACTTTTGAAAGAGGAAATGCGCGTCCTCGGGTCGCTGACTATGGAGGCGGCGGAAAATACCCGCGTTCCCGCGGGCGGAGCCCTGGCTGTCGACAGGGACGCCTTTGCGGCGTTCGTAACCGCAAAAATAAAGTCGCACAAAAATATAAAAGTTATCTGTAAAGAGATTTTGAAAGTGCCCGAAGATTGCGCCGTTATCGCAACGGGACCTCTCACCACCGACGCGTTGTCGGAGGATATTTCGGGCATATGCGGGGGTCAATTGCATTTTTATGACGCGTCGGCTCCTATTGTTTCCCGCGTCAGCATAGATTTCGATAAATGCTTTTACGGCGACAGATACGGCAGGGGCGGCGACGATTATATAAATTGCCCTCTTTCTAAGGAATGTTACGACGAATTCGCGGACGCGCTTGTCTCGGCGGAGAGGGCGGTTGTTCACGAATTCGACAAGCGCGAAATTTTCGAGGGATGTATGCCCGTCGAGGTTATGGCTGCCCGCGGAAGAGAGAGTCTCAGATATGCGAATTTAAAGCCCGTGGGGCTTAAAGACAAAGACGGCAATAAGTTTTATGCTGTTTTACAGCTTAGAAAAGAGACGGAAAGCGGCTCGGCTTATAATCTTGTCGGGTGTCAGACCAATCTTAAATGGGGGGAACAGAAGAGGGTGTTTTCTATGATTCCCGCCCTGAAAAACGCAGAGTTTCTGCGCTACGGCGTTATGCATAGAAACACTTTTCTCAATTCGCCCGAATGCCTCAACGCCGATTTTTCTTTGAAAAGCAGACCCGGTGTTTTCTTTGCGGGTCAGATTACGGGTGTGGAAGGCTATGTCGAAAGCGCTGCGAGCGGTATTTTAGCGGCAATTAATTTATATGAAAAATTGAAAGGCAGGGAGCCGAAAATACCCGACACCACTACCGTTTCGGGCGCGTTATCGGCGCATATTGCGGGGGCAACGGAAGATTTTCAGCCTATGAACGCGAATTTCGGAATACTCAGACCTTTGGATAAAGTTATCAAGGATAAAAAACAACGCTATGCGGCGCTTGCCGAAAGAGCTTTGGAGAACATAAAAAAATACAGAGACTCTTTGATTTGAGCGCATTTTATAAGACCTTTCGCTATGCTCGGGTTGATAAAAAATTGAAACGGTAAATTGTTCCTCGGCTTACGCCCCGGACTCACGTAAATAAAACGGACGGAATTTCAGCAAAAAGGATATTATTATGACAGAATTTCACGCAACAACGATTTGTGCCGTTAAAAGAAACGGCGAAACGGCTATCGCCGGCGACGGTCAGGTCACTATGGGCGAAAGCGTAATTTTCAAGAACAGCGCGCAGAAAGTTAGAAGAATTTACGGCGGTAAGGTTATTCTCGGTTTTGCCGGTTCGGTTTCGGACGCATTTTCGCTTTCCGAAAAGTTCGAGGGCATGCTGAATAAATTCTCGGGTAACCTTATGCGTTCCGCCGTCGAGCTTGCGGAATTGTGGCGCAGCGACAAAGCGGTGAGAAAGCTCGAAGCACTTATGATTGTCGCGGACAGCGAAACGCTTTTAATCGTTTCGGGAACCGGTGAAGTAATCGAACCGGACGACGGCATAGCGGCAATCGGCAGCGGAGGAAACTACGCTTTGGCTGCGGCGCGCGCTCTTTATCAGAACACCGATTTTTCCGCCGCCGAAATTGCGAAAAAATCTCTTAAAATCGCAAGCGAAATATGCGTTTATACAAACGACAATATAAAGTGCGAGACAATCTGATAAGGACGGCGACAATCGTCATCCGCAGGATGAAATTCGCATGGCGAGCAGATAAATAAAAACGGAGACAGGTGAAATGGATTTAACCCCCAAACAGATTGTACACGAACTCGATAAATATATAATCGGACAGGACGAGGCGAAGAAAGCCGTGTCCATAGCGCTGCGCAACCGCTACCGCAGAAGTATGCTTTCGGCGGAGTTGCAGGATGATATAACTCCTAAAAATATTATTATGAAAGGTCCTACCGGCGTCGGTAAAACGGAGATAGCAAGGAGACTTGCAAAACTCGTAAAAGCGCCGTTCATAAAGGTGGAAGCAACGAAGTATACGGAGGTCGGCTACGTAGGCAGAGACGTCGAATCTATGGTGCGCGACCTCGCCGAGTGCGCTATGCGCCTTGTGAAAGAGGAAAAGACGGCTGAAGTAAGCTATAAGGCGGCAGCCGTTGCCGAGCGTAAAATTGCCAAGGTTCTTGCCGAAACCAAGAAGTCGGAGCGCGGAGAGACTGCTAAGGAAGTATTCGAGCAACAGCTTGTCGACGACATCCATGCGGGTAAATACGACAATACGATGATTGAAATAGAAGTCAACGACGTACCCAAACCGCTTGAACTTTCTCCCGGAAGCGGAGCGGCGATAGACTTGGGTTCGATTTTCGGCGGAATGGGGCTTCCGAACAAAAAGAAGAAGCGCAAAATTTCCGTCAAGGAAGCCAAAAATCTTCTTGTTGCGGAAGAGGCGGATAAACTTATCGATAACGACGCCGTTGCCGCCGAAGCGCTCAGACGCGCCGAGAACGACGGTATAATTTTCATAGATGAAATAGACAAGATTGCGGGGAAAGGCAACCAGGGTGCGGACGTTTCGCGCGAAGGTGTTCAGCGGGATATACTGCCCATTGTCGAAGGTTGCACGGTTATGACTAAATACGGTCCCGTGAAAACGGACTATATTCTGTTTATCGCGGCGGGAGCTTTTCATATTTCCAAAGTCGAGGACCTTATCCCCGAGCTTCAGGGAAGATTTCCTATACAGGTCGAACTGAAAAGCCTTACTAAAAAAGATTTCATAAATATTCTCACTCAGCCCCGTAATGCGATAACCACTCAGTATTCCGCGCTTCTTGCGGTGGACAATATAGAGTTGCGCTTTACGGAGGACGCAATCGAAAAGATTGCGGAAATATCCGCGGATATAAACGAAACTTCGGAGGACATAGGCGCGCGCCGTCTGCATACGGTAATGGAATATCTTTTAGAGGATATTTCCTTCAATGCCGGCGGAAACGACTATCCTGTAATTCCCGTAGAAATTAACGGCAAGTACGTTGAAGAACATCTCGAAAAAATCGTCAGGAACAGGGATTTGAAGAAATACGTCTTATAAAGAGGAGGGTAATGAACGGACTGTCGGCGGGGCTCGGCTATCCGGTCATTGCCGTTATTTCCGTCTTTGTTCTCTCGGTTATCGGCATGGCAAAGGACGAAGCGAGAGCTTTCAGGCTGTTGACCGAAGCCGACAAAGATATTGCCGACGCTGACTTAAAAGACAAACTTAGCGAATGCCTTTATTACGGTAAGGGTACGAGTGCGGACAGGGACGAAGCGAACAGATTGTGGAGAGAGGCGGAAGAAATCCGCAAGAATGAGGAATATATATGATTTTTAAACCCAAGGGCACCAAAGACGTTTTGCCCGACCAAAGTTTTAAATGGCAGTTTTTAGAGGATGCGGCGCGGTCGGTTGCGGAAGTTTTCAATTTGAAGGAAATTCGCACCCCGATTTTCGAGCATACCGAACTTTTCCAGCGCGGCGTGGGCGAGACGACCGACGTCGTCAATAAGGAAATGTATACCTTCGAGGACAAGGGCGGCAGAAGCGTTACTTTAAAGCCCGAGGGAACGGCGGGCGCCGCGAGGCTTTTTATTGAAAACTCCCTTGTCAATACGCCTATGCCAGCGAAACTTTTTTACATTACGCCGGCATTTCGCTATGAACGTCCCCAGGCGGGCAGACTGAGAGAGTTTCATCAGTTCGGCATAGAGGTGTTCGGCTCCTCCGCTCCCGAAGCCGACGCGGAAGTTATTTCCGCCGCGGCGCTGTTTTTGGATAAACTCGGAATAACCGACGTGCAGTTGCAAATTAATTCGATTGGTTGCCGCATATGCCGCAACGAATACAATAAAGCGCTGAAAGATTATTTCCGTCCGCACCTCGAAAGCATGTGCCCCACATGCCGTTCGAGGTTTGAAAAAAATCCGCTGAGAATGCTCGATTGTAAGGATGAGAACTGTAAAAAAATCGTGACGGGCGCTCCCAAAATATTGAATTATCTTTGCGAAGATTGCAAAGAGCATTTCGAAAAGGTCAAAGCGCTGCTTGAGATTCACGGTTTCGAATATACTGTTAATCCCGACATAGTAAGGGGTCTGGACTATTATACTGGTACCGTTTTCGAGTTTGTTTCCACAAAAATAGGCGCGCAGGGTACCGTTTGCGGGGGCGGAAGATACGACAATCTTTTGGAGGAGCTCGGTTCGTCGTCGGTGCCGGCGATAGGCTTTGCGGCGGGACTCGAAAGATTGTTGCTTTTGATGGAAAATACGGACGTTAAATTCCCCGAAGAGAAAAAGCCCCTCATATATGTTGCGGGAATGGACGAGAACAGCAGAAAAAAGGCGGTTGAAATCGCGGCGGGACTTCGCAAAAACGGCGTGAGCGCCGAGACCGATTTGATGGAGAGAAGCGTGAAAGCGCAATTCAAATATGCGGACAAGCTGGGCGTGAAGTATGTTGCGGCTATTGGCGGCAACGAACTTGAAACGGGCGTTGTCAACATTAAAAATATGATGGACGGAACCGTTTCGGCGGTTAATTTCGATAATATTTACTTATACTTAAAAAAGGAGTTATAATTTTATGGAAAAAATCAACAAAGAAAAATTCGAAGAACTGCTCAAAGGCGATAAAACGGTTGTCTGCGATTTTTATGCCGATTGGTGCGGTCCTTGCAGAATGCTTGCCCCTGTTCTTGACGGCGTAAGCGAAAAGTTCGGCGATAAAGCCGTGTTCGTCAAAGTAAACATCGACGATGAAAGCGAACTCGCCGTTAGATACGGTATCGTGTCAATTCCTTTTGTCGGCGTGTTCAAAGGCGGCGAATTGTCGGAAAAATCGGTAGGATATATGAGTAAGTCGGAAGCGGAAGATTTCTTCGGCGAAAAGCTCTGAGTTGTCTGAACGTAAGTCCCGCCCGCACGGAAAGTGCGGGCGGGACTTTTCAAAAAATTTTTATCATTTTGTTGAGATATTTGTAAAAGTATGGTAAAATGATTAAAAAGGAGAACGGAAACACGATGATTGATATCTCACTTATAGAAGAGACCGACCCCGAACTTGCCGAAGCGCTTAAACTCGAACTGTCCCGCCAGCAGAATAATATAGAACTGATAGCGAGCGAAAATTTCGTTTCGCCGGCCGTGCTTGCGGCTGCGGGAAGTCACCTTACGAACAAATATGCGGAAGGATATCCCGCTCACCGTTATTACGGCGGCTGTAAGTTTGTGGACGTTGCCGAAGAATTGGCAAGAGACCGCCTCAAAGAAATATTCGGATGCGAATACTGTAACGTTCAGCCTCATTCGGGCGCGAGCGCAAACCTTGCCGTGCTTTTTGCCGCCTGTCGGCCGGGCGATACGGTTATGGGTATGAATCTCGCTCACGGCGGACATCTTTCGCACGGTTCTCCAGTAAATATCTCGGGAAAGTATTTCAATATTGTACCTTACGGAGTGAGTGAAGACGACGAACTCATTGATTACGACGAAATGGAACGCATTGCCGTCGAGTGCAAACCCAAAGTTATAATCTCGGGCGCGAGCGCTTATCCGCGCGTTATCGATTTCAAACGCATTCGAGAAATATGCGATAAGGTCGGCGCGCTTATGTTCGTAGACATTGCGCATATCGCGGGACTTGTAGCCGCGGGAATTCATCCTTCGCCGGTGCCTTACGCCGATTTTGTCACGACCACTACTCATAAAACTTTGCGCGGTCCCCGCGGCGGAGTGATAATGTGTAAGGAAGAGTGGGGAAAGGCTGTGGACAAAGCTGTATTCCCCGGAATTCAGGGCGGTCCGCTTATGCACATAATCGCGGCAAAGGCGGTGGCATTCAAGGAAGCGCTCAGTCCGGAATTCAAAGAATATCAGAGACAAATAGTAAAAAATGCGGCGGCAATGTCGGACGAATTCGCAAAATGCGGCGTGAGAATGGTTTCGGGCGGCACGGATAATCATCTTATCCTTCTTAATCTGTCGGACAAAGATATGACGGGTAAGGAGCTTGAAAAGCTGTTGGACGAAGTGCACATTACCGTAAACAAAAACGCCGTGCCTTTCGATAAGCAGAAACCGTTCGTGACTTCGGGTATCCGCGTGGGTACGCCTGCGATGACGTCCAGAGGAATGAAAGAGCAGGAAGCTCGTAAAGTCGCAAGGCTCATTTCCAAGGTTATCGACGAAAGAGAGGGTGCGTTCGATTATGTCAACGCCGAGGTTGCGAAACTTTGCAAGGCGTTTCCCTTATATGAAAATTGCGTAAGATAATATGTTTTTTAAAGCGGCGCGGCTTATTAAGCCGCGCCGCTTTCTGAAAATATAAGATAAAATTTTTGTGAAAACATTGTATTGACCATAAATAAGTGTTATAATTTGTAACGAAAGCGATTAACGGAGGCATTATACAATGAAAATAAGAATTACCGCCGACTCCACTTGCGATTTGGGTGAGGAGTTGGCTTTAAGATACGGGGTAAAAATTCTGCCGCTTACGGTTACCATGGGCGCGAAAGATTTTCGCGACGGCGTGGACGTGACGCCGCAGGATATTTTCGGCTTTGTTGCCGAATCGGGGGTGTTGCCCAAGACAAGTGCGCCTTCCGCGGAGGAGTACGCCGAGTTTTTCGGAAAATGTCTCGAAACGGACGACGCCGTCATACATTTCAATATTTCGTCCAAAGCCTCGTCATCTCATGAAAACGCCGTATATGCTGCCAAGGCTTTCAGGGGAAAAGTGTTTGTTATCGATTCGCTCGCTCTTTCCACGGGACAGGGGTTGCTTGTGTTGAAGGCTTGCGACCTTGCCGCCGAGGGGCGCAATCCCAAAGAAATTACCGAAATCATCAACGGACTTCGCGCTAAGGTCAATACGTCTTTCGTGCCCGACGCTTTAGATTATCTTCATAAAGGAGGGAGATGTTCGCTTGCGTCTCTTATGGGGGCGAAGGTTCTGAAACTTCATCCGATGATTGATATGAAAGACGGACAGCTTTATGCAAAAAAGAAATATATGGGTAATATGGAGCGCAGTTTGAAAACGTATGTCAACGACCTTGCGGAGACGTATCCGCATTACGACAAAACGCGCTGTTTTATAACGCACTCGTGTTGCGAACCCGAAACGGTGGCAAAAGTTCGCGCTCAGGTGGAAGAGCTTTTCCGTTTCGACGAAATTCTGGAAACTACTGCGGGGTGCGTTGTGACTTCGCATTGCGGAAAAAATACTCTCGGAGTACTTTTTATCAGTGAATAAGCGCGGTATTTAATACAAAAGGTGCAAACCGGTCGTCGGCGGGAAAGTCCGAGACCGGTTTTTTTCGTACTCGCCGATTGGTAAAGGTTTTTGTGAGAAGGGGAGTGCCCCTCGCTGCGCTCGGGGTGACAAAGGTAGCCCATGATGACAAAAATTGCTCGTGTTGATAAAGGGGGCTCGGGTTGAAAGGGTTTTTCGGTGTGATAAGGATTCCTTTGGGCGGTAAAGGTAATTTGGGGTGACAAAGGTAGCGAGGATTCTTTTCTGTCATTCTTAGTTAAATAAGTCGTCATTGCTAAATAAATCGTCATTCCGAGCGTAGCGAGGAATCGGATGTTTCGCTTACGCTCAACATGACATTAAGAGTCATTCCGAATTTAACATGACAAAAAATTTTATTCCGTTCTCAACAAGACGGAAAATTTTTTTCAGAGTTCAACACGACATAATTATCATTTTGTAAAAATTAAATGCGCGTAATTTTCGCCGCGGTATTGCAAATTGTGAAATTATGTGATATATTTATCATATAAAGTTTATACGTTTGCGGAGAGAGAAATGAAGTCTTTGATTGATTCGAGTACGGCAATATTTAACGACGCCGAGCTTTTGCATAAAGACGGCGAGGCGGGGAATATCGAGGAAGCCAACGGTTGCGCATATAATTTCAATCGCGACGTTGACAAGCTGTGCTTCAAGAACGCGCTTGCGCGATTTTTGAGAACGGGTGCGAAAGAGGACGCGTTTGACGTGTTTTTCTGTTATTCGGAAATATTCGAAACGTTCGGCGGATATAAACGGGGCATAGATTCACTTCTGGAACTATTGTATCAGCATGAATCGAACAGCGCCACGCTCTTAACCAAACATAGAGACCATTACTCGCATTCTGTGTATGTTTTCGCTCTCGGTCTTGCTATATTCAACGGCAATAAAACCGTTCGTGACGCTTTCGCAAAGCGTTACGGCGAAGAGAAACTGTATGAAAAATTTCTCAGATACTGGGGCATTGCGGGGCTTTTTCACGACATAGGCTATCCCTATGAAATTTCCTTTCTGGAAGTGCTCGAATACGGTAAAAAGACAGGAAACGATTCCGAGATACTGAGAATGCAGTATGCGAATCTTTGCGACTTTACAATGCTTTCACAGGAGGAGGCGGCAAAATGCGGAGAGTTCATGCCGGAGGGCAGACGGGACATAAACGCGCTTTTCGCTTCGGAGATACTTAAAAATTTCGGGGCGTTGACGGATAATGCCGCGCTCGATTTGAAAATAATAGAAAATTGTCTTGTAAAGCGAATTACGGAAGCAACCGAATTTATGGACCACGGATATTTCAGCGCGGTTCTGTTTCTTAAAAAGCTGTTGAAAACGGAGGGGTTCGTTCTAGACCGTATCACGCTTGATTCCGTAATGGCAATGTTGTTGCACAACAGTTTTTACAAGCGCACTTATAAGTCTGAAATTAAGGGGGATAAGTACGAGCAGATTCATCTTAAAGAACAACCGTTCGCTTATCTTTTAATGCTTTGCGACGAATTGCAGTGTTGGGACCGCGTGCCCTACGGGGAATTGAGCAGAAAACAGGAGCTTGCCTGGGACGCGGATATCTACGTAGACGATTCGGGTGTTAAGCTCGACTATTATTTCGAAGTCGGTAACTATTCGGACACAAAGAAAATAATAAATCTCGCGGAAGACATTGACAGTGCCGTCGTCGATACGAAAGAGATAGGGGGACTGACCGCAAAAGTCGGTATCAAGAAGAAAGATAAAAAAGTTTACGATTATATTTCGGACGGCAAATTCATAAGTCTTTGCAAAATTGCCGAAACGATAAATATAAGTTATATGGAGGATTGCAAACAGGCGGGAATAAAGGGTTATCTGCGCGAAGAGTTCGACAATCTTACTCTCGAATACAAGCTGTCCAATATCGCTCAGGCAAAAAATTACGTAAGGCATTTGCAGAACATAAACTGTTTTTTCAGCGACAGACAGCTTGACTATGTTGCCGTCGGCGAATTTACGGAAGACGAACTCGATTATCTGGCGGTGGACGAGCATATACGTTGGGTAAACGAAAAAGCGGGCATGGGCTGGAAATACGGGACGTCATATAAAAACAGGGCGGAACGGGAAAGGCTGAGAATACATAAAGATATAATTCCCTATTCCGACCTTTCGCTCAGCGAAAAGAAAAAAGACTATTTTCCTATAAACAATATGGTAAAAAACCTGGACAAATACGGGATAAAAATTTACCGTATGAACATGCGTAAACAGGCATATATTCTGGGGTGTACGGGGCATAGAGAGCTCGGGCGCATTAACGGCTTCTTGGAAGAGGACGTGCGCGGTAAAATCAGGACGTACATAAGAGAACTTTGCGAAAAATATCAGCCCGTTCTTTATTGCGGTTTTGCGGACGGCGCCGACTTGCTGTTTGCCGAGGAAGCGGTCAAGTGCGGAATAGACGTGATAGCCGTGCTTCCCTGTCCGTGGAAATCTTTTATAAAGGAGCATGCGGACGGCGGCGTGCAGTTTATGCGCGTACTGGCGCAGACCAAGGAGGTCAGGGTCAAGCCGAATAACCTCAGACGGTACGAGGATATGAGCAGGTATATTGTCAGACAATGCGACGAAATGCTCGTTTTGTGGGACGGCAAGGTTCTGCCGCTCGAGGACGAGAACGGTAAAGAACTGAACAGGGGCGGAACTTACGATACTTATACGGCGGCGCGTTCCGCCGGAAAGAAGATAAAACTTTTCGGATAATTTTCGTCGGGCAAACGTAATAACGCAGTATATAAAGGGTAGCAAATATGAACGACAGGACAAAAGATTACGTATTTATCAGTTATTCTCACGCAAACGACATCGACCCCATAACTTCGGCTTTCGACAAGCAGGGATATAACGTGGTATTCGACAACGCTATGAGCTACGGCGAAGAGTGGGACCTCAACGCCCGCAGATATATAAGCAGCGAGCGGTGCAAGGGCGTGCTCATAGTCGTAAGCGAAAAATCGCTCACGAGCAAACCCGTGCTTACTGAAATCGAATACACCGCAAGGTTCAGGAAAAAGTTTTTCTGCATAATGACTAACAACCTGACTTTGATGGAGCTTTACAGTTCCATAGCGGATAAACTGGACGAAAACAAGAGATACGTCCTCGACAGCATAATGGAATATCTTTCCGACCAGCAGCTTTTCGTAAGGGCGTCCGGTTTCGATTGGACGCGCATAAAAGAGACTTTTGCACAGTGGGGGTTTTCCGGTGACGCTCCGCAGGGAAACGAAGATTTCGTGGTGGGCAAATATACTTCGGAAATCAAAGGAGAAAAGGAGAGGCTTTTCAGACAGCAGAAGGGCTACTACAATTTCGATATGCAGGCTATAAACGGAGTTTTCGACGAGTTGGGAAGGGACGACCTTTGCATTCTCGATCTCGGCTGTTCGAACGGCGCTCTCACGATTTCCAGATTTGCCTCCGATTCGCGTATCAAAAAAGTGATAGGCGTGGATTATAACGAAAGAGACATCGAGGAGGCAAAAGCCGCGGCGGAGGGCTACGGCGACAGGTTTGCTTTTTATCGCCTCGACCTCGAAGATAAAAACGTTATAAGCGAGTTGAACTCCATCTTCGCCGAAAACGGTATCGAAAAGATAGACTTGGTGTTTGCCGCGCTTGTTCTGCATCACCTCAAAAACCCCAAACTGTTGCTTTTAAAACTTTACGACATTTTCTCGGACGACGGAAAAATAATAATAAGAGGTTCGGATGACGGCGGCAAACTTTGTTATCCCGAAACCGAGCTGTTAAACGAAATAATAGAGAGGTCGGGAAAACTTATAACGAATTCCGACAGGTCCAACGGCAGAAAATTATATTCTCAGCTGTACGGGACGGGATACGTCGGAATAAGAATGCTGTATTCCGTTACCGATACCTGCGAAAAGGACAGGAAGAGAAAGGAAAATCTTTTTGACGTGGGTTTCAAATTCAGACTGAACAGAATCGACGACCTTATAAAGCTGAATCCGGATAACGAATTTTTAAAATCCGAGCGCGCCTGGATGGAAAAAGCTCTTACCACTTTGAAAGAGGCGTTCTGCGAAAGAGATTTCTGGTACTGCAATACTTCGTATATTGCCGTTGCGGGGGTAAAATGAAAAAAGGACTTATACTTGTCAACGCTTATTCAAAACTCGAACATAGTCTCAATCAGTCCGTGCGCCTGAAAGCGGAACTTGAAAATATGGGCGTGCGCGCCGAAATAAGGCGCAACGATTTTTTCGCCGCGTATATAGACGGAAAGGGTAATTTGCAGTCGTGCGCGGACGAGTACGATTTTTGTATATATCTCGACAAGGATAAATACGTTTCGCAGATGCTTGAAAAGTGCGGGCTTCGTCTTTTCAATTCCCATTACGCGGTGGAAGCGTGCGACGATAAAATGCTTACGTCCGTGATACTTGCCGATAACGACATACCGATGCCCGCGACGCTTCCGGGGCTTCTCTGTTACGACCCCAAGGAGGACGTTCGCGCGGAGACGCTCGACGCGGTGGAAAAAATGCTCGGGTATCCCGTAGTCGTAAAGACAAGTTACGGTTCGCTCGGGAAGGGCGTATACAAAGCCGACGACAGGGAGCAGCTTGAAAAAATTGCCGAAGAACTCAAATGCAAATCCCATCTTTTTCAGCAGTTTATCTCTTCGAGCTTCGGCAGGGATATAAGAGTCATCGTTATCGGCGGGAAATTCGTCGCGGCAATGGTGCGGACTTCGGACGGCGATTTCAGGTCCAATCTCGAGTTGGGCGGCGCGGGGACACCTTTCAATCCTCCCCGCGAAGTTATAAATCTCTGCGAAAAGACCGCGGGCATACTGAAACTCGATTATTGCGGAATAGACGTGCTCTTCGGCGAGAACGGGTATTATATCTGCGAAGTAAATTCCAATGCGTTCTTCGGAGGTCTCGAAAAGGTTACCGGAGCGAATATTGCGGAGAAATACGCCGCATATATATGTCGCTGTATTTACGGTTGATTGCGGCAAAATTTTGCGTATTGACAAGGAACGGTTGTTCTGTTAGAATATAAAAAACGCGGCATGCCGCGTTTCAGCGCCCCGAGCTCGGGGCGCTGAAAGATATTATTTGAAAAGATGTACGATTTCAATTCGCTCCTTTTTTGGTATAAATTCATTTTCCTGACGGAACTCATGTTCGGATATCTGCTGTTTTTGTTCCGATTGCGAATAAGGAAAGGAATTTTTTGGCGCGCGCCCGTCGCAGCGCTTTGTTGCATTGCCGCCGGTTTTGCAATTCCCGTCGTACAGGAAAGTTCGGTCTATCTTTCGGTGATGGTGATAGCGCTTTTCGTAGTTACTCTTTGCGGAGTGAAATTATGCGTGGACGAAACGTGGAGCACGATTTTGTTCGTGGGCATGTTCGCTTACACCGTCCAGCACATCTCATATCAGACTTATACGCTATTTTGCAATATCCTGGGCGTTGGAGGAAACATATACACGGGGAATACCGACGTTTTCGCGGAACCCCTTGCCGTTCTGATATTTATATCGTCGCACGTGGTTGTGTACGTTATAGCCTGGGCGGTGCTCGCGTACAGGCTTAAAAAAGCCGACAATATGGTCATAGGGCGCAACCGGCTTATAATGCTCTCGATTTTTATACTTTTGGCGGACGTAATAATTAACGCGGTGGTCGTATACAGCGTAAAGAGCACAGACAAGGTTGTGTCCAATATTTTCGCAGTTTACAATATTCTTTCCTGCATATTCGCGTTGTGCGTACAGTTTCTTATGCTGAATTCCGAGCGCTACGAAAACGAACTGAAAATCGTGGAAAGCCTCTGGCGAAAGGACAAGCATAATTACGAAATGACGAAAGCCAGCATCGAGCTTATAAATACAAAGTGTCACGATTTGCGGCACAGGATGAGGATAGCCAGAAACCGTCCCCGGATAGACGAGAACGAGCTGGAAGAAATAGAAAAAGCGATAAATATTTATGAAGGCAATCTGAAAACGGGTAACGAAACGTTGGATATTATTTTGTCGGAAGCGAGTTTCTTCTGTCACAACAACGATATTACCTTGATTTGCATAGCGGACGGCGCGCAGCTCGACTTTATGCGCAGCGGCGACATTTATTCTCTTATACAAAACGGTGTGCACAACGCGATGAATGCCGTTGTCCCCATAAAAGAAAAGGACCGCAGAATTATCAGAATTATGATTCGCAGAACGGGCAATATGGTGTGCGTGCATATGGAAAACTATTTCGACGCCGAGCAGCGTCCGCAATTCAAGGACGGGCTGCCCGTAACCAAGCAGGACAAACTTTATCACGGTTTCGGTATGCGGAGCATACAGAACGTTTGTAAAAAGTACGACGGTAAACTGAGTATAGCGGTCGAGGACGATATATTCAATCTGGATATAGTTTTTGCGCCCGCGGAAACGGTTTGAGTCGTGTTATTAAAGGAGGGGGGAAGTGCGGATAGCAATTGTAGAAGACGAAAAGGAAAACCGTGATTTGCTTGAAAAATATCTTGCGGATTTCGGGAAATCGAACGGAATAACTTTCAGTACATATCAGTTTGGCGACGGGCTGGAATTTCTTTCGGCTTACAAACCGGTGTATTCTCTTGTGTTTATGGATATAAAGATGCCGAACATAGACGGAATGGAGACTGCAAAACGTTTGCGAGCAATAGACGACAGGGTGGGGATAATTTTTATTACCAATCTTTTGAATTATGCAATCAAAGGTTACGAAGTGGACGCTTTCGATTTTGTTTTAAAGCCTTTGAGTTACACCGATTTTTCCAGTCGTATGAGAAAATTTCTGAAACGGTACTCCGAAGTGAAGCGTCGGGAACTGGTGTTGACGGTAAACAACAAAAAAGTGCGCATAGCAGTGGACGATATTTGCTGGCTGGAAGTAGAGGGACACAATATCGCGTATCATATGGCGGACGGAGAAATTTCCGTGCGGACTTCTCTCGTGAACGCCGAGCGCGAGCTTCCGCCTTATTTCAAAAAATGCAACAGCGGAATTCTCGTAAATCTCAATTACGTGCAGTCGCTTGAAAAAGACAGAGTGTGCGTGTTCGGGCAGTGGTTGCCGATATCCAGACCCAAACGCAAAAGTTTTTCAGAGGACGTAATGAATTATATAATAAATAAATAGAACGGATAATAAGCGCGGCGTTCGCCGCGTTTTTTTTGACATGAGTATACAGTATTGGTATAGTTTAACAAAAATTGACTGATTTTGAACAGATTATGACGGATAGTATTGTATTTTTGGCACATGCTACCTATAATGTGAGCACTTGCAGGGGTAAAATCCGCAAGAAAAATCGTTGGAGGAATAGATACATGAAAAACACGGCAAAAACCGGTAAGTTGCTTCTTGCCCCCGCAGTTACGCTTGCGGGAATTATAGCGCTTTCGGGCGTAGCGGCGCCGGTACGCACTTTCGTTCACGCGGCTTCGGAGAAAGAAAGTTCGCTTACCACTTATACGTCGGCATACGGCAGTAAAGCCGAAGCGATGGAGGCAGGTCTCGAACTCAACTATCAGATTGCGGCGGAAGGCGCGGTTCTTTTGAAGAATGAAAACGCGGCTCTGCCCATTAAAATTACGGAAACGGAAACACCCGCGGCAAAACCCGGCGACGAACCCACCGTAACCAGAAGCGGAAATAAAATAAGCGTGTTCGGATACGGCTCCATTGCCCCCAACGGAGGCGGCTCGGTAAACGACGCCGAGGCTTCCGCGGGAACCGTCACCTTCGATTCCACGTTCTATAGTAGCTTTGAGGACGCGAAGTTCGAAGTAAATCCCAAACTTAAAGGAATGTATGAAGGTTATCTCGCCGACAAAACGGTTAACGGCGACGCGGATATAGATATGGAACAGTATTCGCTGCCTTCGTTCGAAAAATCATATGAAAGCTACGCCGACGCGGCGGTAATTATTCTCGGGAATACCAGCAAAAAACAGGGAGAAACGGGACACGCGCTGCAATACGGCGAAGCACAGAAAGCTCTCGTGAATTTCGTTACGGAAAAGTTCGATAAGGTAATAGTTTTAATAAACAAATCAGTGCCTATGGAAATCGACTGGTTGAAGAAAAACGACAGTATAGACGCTATTTTACTTATCGGCGAAGCAGGAACCAACGGACTTGACGTCACCGGTCATCTTTTGAACGGCGACATCAACCCTTCCGGCAGACTTGTGGACACCTATGCGGTTGACCAGACTGCAACTCCGTCGTATGTGAATTACAATAAGTTGGGAATTGCCGATATGATGGATATGATGGGTACCGGCAACGATACCTATAAAACTTATAAGCTCAATGATGCGGCTACGAACACCTATTTCGTAGAATACGAAGAGGGTATTTACGTGGGTTACCGTTATTGGGAGACTCGCGGTTACGAAGAGGGCGGCAAAACCGATAACTGGGAGTGGTATAACAATAATGTCTCCTATACTTTCGGTCACGGTCTGTCGTATACGAATTTCAGCTGGGAGCTTTTGAGCAGTTCCACTCCTGCGGGAGCGGTTCAGCCCGACGGAACGATTAGATTCGACGTAAAAGTTACCAACTCGGGTAATGTCGCGGGCAAGGACGTTGTTGAGCTTTACTATACGGCGCCCTACAAAACGGGAGAAATAGAAAAATCTTACGTTGAACTGGGTGCGTTCGCAAAGACCAAGGAACTTAAACCCGGCGAGTCGGAAACGGTGTCGCTTACAATCAAAGTGGAAGATATGTCCTCCTACGATTACAACGACGCAAATAAAAACAATAACAAGGGTTATGAACTCGATGCGGGCGACTACGTGGTAAGACTTGCCAGAAGTGCTCACGATTTTGTCGAAAGCAGAACCTATACGTTAGGTGAAACCGCAAACGTAAAGAGCGAATCGAAGAACCTTTTCGAGGACAGTAATGAATACGCCGATAACAAATTCAGCGTCAAGAAAGGACTTTCGAGAGCGAATTTCGCGGGCACAATGCCCACGGTTGTTACCGAGGAAGAGAGAAGCAAACTCACTGCGGAAGAATACGAAAAATTCAAGCCCGTCGTAACGGATGATTCCAACGACGTTATGCCTACGCAGGCGAACTCCGCCACCAGACCGGATGTCGCGGAAATCAAACTTGCCGACCTTGCGGGCAAAACTTACGATGACCCTATGTGGGAACAGCTTTTAAATCAGCTCACCGTAGAAGAAATGGTTGAATTATTTAATAACGGCGGTTTCCATTCCGAAGCTCTCGATTATATAGGCAAACCTTATTCGCTCGATACGGACGGACCTCTCGGATGGACAGGTACCGGCGTCTCGGGTACTCCCTATAACAGATTCGCTTCCGAACCCGTAATCGCTTCCACCTGGAACGTTGAGCTTGCTGAGGAAATGGGCGTTATGATAGGCGAACAGGGACTCTGGGGTTCCTCGGACAGAACCGACGGCGCGGGAATTTCCGCATACACCGGTTGGTACGCTCCCGGTATGAATTTGCATCGTTCGGCGTTCGACGCAAGATATACCGAATATTATTCGGAAGATGGATTTTTGATGGGCAAAATTGTCGCGGGCGTAAGCCGCGGACTCAACTCCAAGGGCGGTTATCTTTTCATAAAACATTTTGCGCTTCACAACGACGGAGCGGGTGTATTCAGTTACCGCGGACAAATGGGCAATGCGGAAACCGGAAAGACCGCGGGTATGGCGGTATGGGCTTCCGAGCAGACTATGCGTGAAATTTATTTCCAGGCTTATGAGCTTGCGGTTAAGGAAGGTAAAGCAAGAGCTGCCATGTCTGCGTTTAACCGTATAGGTTATACCTGGGCGGGCTGCAACAAGGCGCTTTTAACGGACCTTCTGAGAGGCGAATGGGGCTTCAAGGGCTTTGTCATTACCGATATAGCGATATATAAAGGAATGATGGACGGCGACGCTATGGTCCGCGCGGGCGGAGACCTCGTACTTTCGGGAGGCATGGGCGTATGTGAAGTAACCGATAAAACGACAACGACGGCAACGGGCGTAAAAGCGCTCCGCAACGCTACCAAGAATATACTCTGGACGGTGCTCAATTCCAACGCTATGGGCGCTCCATGCGGAGCTAAGGTAGTGCTCAACGCAAACAAAGATTTTGTCAATACGGCGAAAACGGGTTCGTCTTACAGCGCAACGCTCGGCGGAGAAGACCTTGCGGAACTCAACACTCTGTATGCTTACGACGAGATAACTTATTCGGCGACGGGACTTCCCGCAGGACTTTCGATAGATTCTAAGACGGGCGTAGTATCAGGTACCCCCACCGAGGCGGGCGCGTTCGATATAACCGTTACGGCTTCGGCGAACGGCTATGAATCCGCGACTCAGACCTACACTCTGTTCGTAAGCGGCGAAGGCGGTACGTCCGGAGGATGTAATTCATCCATAGGATTCGGCTCGGCTATACTTGTTACGCTCGGATTGTCCGCTCTTGCGGTTACTTTGCTTGCGGTAAGAAGAGCTAAAAGCAAAAACGACTGATTATCGGTTTGTTAATTAAAGATTGTTTCGGTTGGGGAGATTGCTTCTCCCCAACTTGAAGTAAAAAAAGGAGATATTATTATGAATAAATTTATTAAATTTTTACTTGCGGGAGCCGCTGTTTCGGCATGCGCTTTCGGTTTTGCGGCATGCGGCGGAGACGACCCCGGTGAAGGCGGGAACGGTAGTACTACAGTCAACGGTAACGAGTTTACGTTCGAAGCTGAATATACCGATGTTGACGGACTTGTGGGCGCCGGTTCTTCCAATGCTGCGGAAGGGACGGATATGATTTTGTCTGCAACCAATGCGAGCAACGGATATTATATCGGTTTTACTCATAAAAAAGGTTTGACTATAACTTTCGAAATCAATTCCGACAAAGCGGCGACGGCAAATCTCAAAATAGGGCTTACTCCCGCGGAGGGGATGCAGGCTATTAAAATAAGCCCGTCGACTTTTATCGTAAAGGTTAACGGTAGCGCCGTAACGTATTCCGAACAAAACGTCAAAGACAACAATACGAGCATGAACAAACGTCAGTTCAAAAAGTACGATATCGGAACCGTCAATCTTGTTGCGGGTAAGAATACCGTTACGCTCACAATCGGCGAAAACGATTATGTAAACGGCAAATCGGGCGGACCTTCGATAGACGCAATATTTCTGACGACTGAAGCCTCGCTTACATGGACACCCGTTACCGACAATATCGGTTAAAGTATAAAGTCGGAAAGATTAACTTTCCGACTTTTTCAAAGGAGCGGTTATGAAAGTTTTCAATAAAATCAATGACGCTTTTAAATTTTTGTGGCGGCATACGGATACTCGGGTGTGGCTTATGGTATCCTCCGTGCTTACGGCGCTGCTGCTAGTTATATCCGTTGTCGTCACTCAGGTCGGAATTATAAGCGGAACGCTGAATATAGTTTTCGGCGGCGAACGCGCCGTTCTGGGCGATTTCGACGGCGAAAGGCAATATATTGCCGATTATCAGACAAAGGCTCAGGCTGTTGCCGCCGCGAACGAGTTTACCGTCGCGGTAGAGGAGGAAGGAATAGTTCTTCTCAAAAACGAAGATAACGCGCTTCCCCTCGCCGAGGGCAGCAAAATAAGCGTTTTCGGGAAAAATTCCGTGAATATGGTTTACGGCGGTTCTGGTTCGAGCGTGGGACAGGGCGAGATGACCGATTTATACACCAGCCTGGAACGCGCAGAATTCAAAGTTAATAAAACCCTTAAATCTTTCTACGAAAATTCCAACAAATCTGGCGCGGGCAGGGCGGATAACCCCGGAATGGGAGATAAGGTTTTCGGCTTCGCAACGGGCGAAACCCCGTTGGCTTCTTATTCCGCGACGGAATGGAGCAGCTGTAACGAATATAAGGACGCGGCAATAATGGTTGTTTCGCGTATAGGCGGCGAAGGCTTCGATTTGCCCCGTACTATGTACGTAAGCGAGTCGGATGGCAGTCCCGTTGCAGGCGCAGGCGCGGCTTCCGACCACTATCTGGAACTTGACGCCAACGAAAAGGCGCTTTTGAAGGAGCTTTACAGCCGTTTCGACAAAGTTGTAATTCTTCTTAACACGCCCGGCAGTTTCGAGCTGAATTTTGCGGAGAATACTTCGAGCGATTTATACAGTTCCAAACTCAAAGGCATAATGTGGATAGGTTTTCCCGGTACGTCTGGAATGCTTGCCGTCGGCAGAGTACTGAACGGCGAGGTCAATCCGTCGGGGCATACGACCGATACCTACGCGGCTGATTTCCTCGCTTCGCCCGCGGTTGCCAATTTCGGAACAAATAACGTGGACGGCGCCAACAGATATTACTATATAGACGAAAAGGGAAAGCGGCGCAACAGCGGCTATTTCGTGGACTACGAAGAGGGCATATATGTGGGGTATCGCTATTACGAAACGCGTGGCTACGGCGACGATGAGTGGTACGCCGCAAACGTTGTTTATCCTTTCGGTTACGGACTTTCTTATTCGAATTTCGATTGGAAAGTTATCTCCGCGCCCGAGACGGCGTTGACCGCCGATGGGACGATTTCCGTTACTGTGGAGGTCACAAACAGAGCGGATTCTATGTATGCGGGCAAGGACGTGGTACAGCTTTATTATACTTCGCCCTATACTCCCGGCGGCATTGAAAAGTCGCACATAGTACTGGGGGGATTTGCAAAAACCAAACTTTTGCAGCCCGGTGAAAAGGATACCGTAACAATTGAAATGAAGGTCGAAGATATGAAATCTTACGACTATTCCGACGCCAACGGAAACGACAACCGCGGCTACGAACTCGAAGCGGGCACTTACACCGTGCACGTTGCGAGAAACGCTCACGATTTCGCCGAAAGCTATGATTGCACCCTGGCGCAATCGGTAAATTACAAGACGGACGGCGCTACGGGAGTAGACGTTGAAAATCTGTTCGACGAAGTAAGCGGACATATCGAAACTTATCTTTCGAGAAACGGATGGACGGGTATGCCTGCAACGCCTACGGAAGCGGAAAGGGAAGTCACGAAAGAATTCCATCAGTCACTTTCATGGACGAAGGATGACGAGGGCAAACCCTGGTATACCGACGTTATGAAAGATACGAATAAGAATTACGGACTTAAACTCGCGTTTTTCGTCGGAATCGATTATACCGATAACAAGACGAAATTTACCGAGGAAAAACTCGGAATAAAGAGCAGCGACGAAGGCTTGTCCGAGAAAGAAATTGCGGATAACGAAGCAAAAAAACAGCTTTTGGGTAAAACTTACGCGGAAGGCTGGGAGCTTCTTCTGGACCAGCTCAGCGCGGAAGATATGGCAACCATGATAGGTTCGGGAGCGTTTACCACCATCGCGCTCGACAAAGTGGGGAAACCCAAGACGAACGATTCCGACGGACCGAGCGGAATTACCAGTTTTATGGCGTCTTCGCCTACCGGAACGTGCACGTACGCGGCGGAAAGCGTTCTTGGCGCAACCTGGAATATCGAGCTTGCGTTCGGAATGGGAGTTGCGCTCGGCAACGAAGCGCTTGTCGCTACGAGGGACGGCTTGCATTATACCGGTTGGTATGCGCCCGCGGCGAATATTCATCGTACGCCTTTCGGCGGCAGAAACTGGGAGTATTATTCCGAGGACGGCTTTATTTCCGGCAAAATGGCTGCGGAAGTGATTAAAGGATGCAAGACAAAAGGCGTCTATTGCTATATGAAGCATTTTGCCGTAAACGACCAGGAGACAAACCGCGACTCCAACGGACTCATTACTTGGGCAAACGAGCAGTGTATGCGCGAAATTTACTTTAAACCGTTTGAAATCGCTGTAAAAGAGGGCGGCGCAACGGCTATGATGTCGTCGTTCAACCGCATCGGTACCGTATGGGCGGGAGGAGATTACAGATTGCTTACGCAGGTCCTTCGCGACGAGTGGGGATTCAGGGGAATGGTAATCGACGACTACGGTCTGACCGATTATATCAATCAGGAGCAGGTAATCCGTGCAGGCGGCGACCTTATGCTCATTCAGGGGCAGAAGATTCCGGAGTATCAGAACGCGGACGCAACGCAGCTTGCTTGTCTGAGAAACGCAACCAAGCATATTCTGTATACCGTTGCCAACAGCAACATTATGGAGTACAACATCGTCGGAATGCTTTTGCCCGTCTGGGTCGTTATTCTGATTGTTGCGGATTGCGCTGCGGTCGCCGCATTTGCTCTCTGGGGTGTTCTGATTGTACGTAAGACGCTTAAAAAGAAAGCGTCAGCAACGGAAGCGGAACCTGAAAGCGCAGACGAAACCGACGTTTAAACGGAGTATAAATTTTACGGAGTCCGCAACTGCGGGCTCCGTTAATTTTTATGTTATTCGCTTGACAGCGGAATAACGTCGTTATATAATGAATATACAATTTACAGATATTCTTTGGGGCGGGGTGAAATTCCCCACCGGCGGTTACAGTCCGCGAAGATGCGCGTTCGCATTCCCGATACGGTGAAATTCCGTAACCGACGGTACAGTCCGGATACGAAAAGAATTCAAAGCGGTTATTCCGTTTTTAATTGCGCTCCTTTTTTCGGAGCGCTTATTTTATTTTCAGGAGAGTTATTATGGAAAATAACGAAGAAAACATTTCGGCGGAGGAAGAGAGCGCTTGCGCGGCTGCCGACGGGGGTAAAGCAAAAAGAAATATCGGGGCGAATTTCGCAAAGTATTTTACGGCTACGCGCATAGCGTATATGGCGCTATTCGTTGCACTGTCGTATGCCGTCGGACTGCTTGATTTTTCGTTGCTGCCGGGGTCGCCCGTCGACTTTTTGAAACTGGACTTTTCCAACGTATTCGTTTTGCTCGGCGGTTTTTCTCTCGGGCCCGTTGCGGGCGTGATAATCGCGGTGCTCAAAGAGCTGTTGCATGCGATTACCGTGGGGCACACTGCGTTCGTGGGCGAGCTGGCAAACGTTTTGTTTGTTCTTCCTCACGTTCTTATACCCGCCTTAATTTACATAAAGCACAAAAACATAAAAACCGTTTTGTGGACGCTTGCCGTCGGGTGCGTTTCCGCATGTATTGTTTCCATGCCCGTAAATTATTTTCTGAATTTTCCCGCGTTTACCGTCGCGTTCGGCGGAACATGGGAGTCGGGTAAGCAGCTTTTTATCGATTTATGGTACTGGGCGCTTTTATTTAACTTTATAAAGACGGTAAGCATCTCCGCAATAGTGGTTCTGATTTACAAACCGCTGTCGCACCTGATTAAAATGACGAGCGAGAAGTTCGACAATCCGAAAAAAAAGAAGAAAACGCAAATTTAATTATTGCAAAATGTTGCCGTACGGTTTATAATATAACCGTATGGCAGTTTTTTTATCTAAGAGCCCCGAAGATACTCTGAAGTTTGCCGAGGAGTATGCACGGCGGCTTTCGGGCGGCGACGTCGTTATCCTGAAAGGCGAAATGGGTGCGGGTAAGACGGTGTTCTCCAAAGGCGTTGCCCGCGGTCTCGGGATAAAGGAAGAGGTGCTCAGTCCCACTTTCGCCTATATGAACGATTATTCGGGGCGGTTGTATCATTTCGATTGTTACCGACTGGGTTCGGGCGCGCAGGCAGAGGCGCTCGGTCTTTGCGATTATTTTTATTCGGACGGCGTTTGCCTTGTGGAGTGGGCGGAAAACATTGCCGACGTCCTTCCTCCCGCGTGCAAAAGCGTAACTATAGAAAAAACGGGTGAAGACGAGAGGAAAATCATATATGAGTAATTTTCTTGCGATAGATACGTCTTCACGCTATCTTACCGTGCTTGCGCAGAAAGGCGATAAGCGTGTTTTGCGTCACGGAACGGACTGTGCGATGCGACATTCGGTCATTTTGATGGACGAGGTGCAAAAAGCGCTGGACGAGGCGGAACTTCGTCCCGAAGAATGCGATTTTTTTGCGGCTGTAACCGGTCCGGGGTCTTTCACGGGTATAAGAATCGGAATATCGGCGGCAAAGGGCTTTGCGCTCGGTGCGGACAAGCCCGTTCTCGGCGTCACTTCGTTCGATTTGATAGCATATAATGTCAACAGTGAAAATTTTTACGTCGTAATAGACGCCGCGCATTCGCATTATTACGTCTGCGGCTACGGCAAAGGCGGAGAAGTGGTGTTCCCGCCCTGCTATATGTCTGAGGAAGATGTGCGCGCGCTTGAATTTCCGCTGTTCGGTTTTGAGAATTTGCCGTTCGACAATTATGTCGGGCTTGACGCTGGGCAGTGTCTTGCCGCCGCGGTGCATAGAGGTAAAGTAATTCCCGCGCATTCTTTGCGGGCTCTCTATGTTCGCAGGAGTCAGGCGGAGGAGAACCTTAATGCAGATAAGAAAGTGGAAATATGAGGACATATTGCGCATTGCGGAGCTTGAAAAAGAGTGTTTTCCCAAAGAACCGTGGAGTTTTCAGATGCTTGCGTCTTCTTTCGGTTCCGATAATTTTATCGGGGTTGCGGCAGAAGACGGCGGGGAACTCATAGGTTATGGCGGGATAACGGTAGCCGCGGATACAGCCGATATCGACAATATCGCCGTTACGGAGCCTTACAGGCGCGGCGGCGCGGGGACGGCGGTACTTAATCGGTTGCTCGAATGCGCTTCGGAGAGAGGGGCGAAAAAGGTTTTTCTCGAGGTGCGCGTATCCAATACGGCGGCAATGTCTTTGTATCTCAAGTGCGGTTTCGGAGGGGTTTATGCGCGAACGCGCTATTATTCCGACGGCGAGGATTGTCTTGTTATGGCAAAGGAGCTTTGAATTTTTTCCGACGGTAAATTCGTGCCTTGTAAAATTGCGGGAACGGGGAAACATGTTCTGCTTCTGCACGGCTACGGGTCCAGAAAAGAAAGTTTCTACTATCAGACGGAATTTCTGTCCGAATATTTCAGGGTGTTCGCGCCCGATTTTCCCGCGTTCGGCGCGAGCGAGCCGACAGACGAAGCGTGGTCTGTAAGCGATTACGCCTCGTGGCTCGGGAAATTCATGTCGTCGGCGGGGCTCGAAAAACCGCACGTTATCGCTCATTCGTTCGGCGCGAGAGTGGCTTTCAAACTTTTTTCGGTTAATTCCGGACTTTGCGATAAGCTCGTCATAACGGGCGGCGCGGGTCTTGTAAAAGAGCGTTCGCCGCAATATATGCGGCGGGTAAAGACGTACAGACGAATAAAAAAGCTGTTTCCGAAATATGCGGAAAGGCATTTCGGCAGCGAAGAGTACAGAAAACTTTCTCCATTGATGAAGGAGAGTTACAAAAAAATAGTCAATGAAGATTTGCGCGCATGCGCCGCGGCGGTTTCCAACGAAACTTTGCTGATTTACGGCGAGAACGATACGGTTACGCCTCCGGACGAAGAGGGGGAAACGTTTCGTTCGTTGATTGCGGGAAGTCGTCTCGAAATCATTCCGGGAGGACATTTTTGTTTTTGCGAAAACGCGCGGCTTTTCAATAAACTTGTATACGATTTTTTTACAGGGTAGAATTATGGGCGTTTTTATTTCCGTTCCAAAGACAATAGAGTGCGTGATTACCGCGGTTGTGTTTTCCGTACTGTTATCGGCGTGTTTTTATAAACCGCTCGGAATTTTGCAGTCTTGCGGATACAGCGGCGGCAAACTTATGAATTGGGCGGCGAAGAAAGGCAACAAAATTTTTTCGCGGCATATTCTCCTTGCCATGCTCTGTGCGCTTGCGTGCGCCGTTATTTCTCTTTGTTTTTCGTTTGCGGGCGAATATGCTGCGGTTGTCGGGCTTTCGGCGTACGTAATTTTCTTTATACTGTACTTCGTGGCAGATAAAAAAATCGCATTGCGTTCCCCCGCGTCTTTTACGTCCAGATTCAAAAGACTTTACGTAATATCTTTCCTTTTGTGCGCGATTTTCGTATATCTCGCCGTTACGCTTTTAAATTTTGCGGATTTTATTTGGGGCTACGGAGTTTTCGGGGTTTTGAGGTATTGCGCGCTTGCGGTATTCCCTCTTTTGATTTTTCCCGTAATATTGCTTGCCAATCTCGTCGCGAAGATTTACGAGGTCCCTCACAATGCAAAATTCGTTAAAAAAGCGGCGGCGAGAATTGCGAATTCCGAAATAAAAATCATAGGCATTACGGGCAGCTACGGAAAAACAAGCACGAAACTTATATTGAATTCCATACTTTCGGAAAAATATCGCGTGCTGTCCACACCGCGTTCTCACAACACGCCTATGGGCGTTGCTTTGACAATCAACGGCGCCGAACTTGAGTGTTACGACTTCTTCATTGCGGAAATGGGCGCCCGTCATGTCGGCGACATTGCCGAGCTTTGCGAGCTGTTTCCCCCCGACTATTCGGCGATAACGGGCATATGCAGCCAGCATCTCGAAAGTTTCGGCAGCGAGGAGAATATTGTCAGGGCAAAAGCGGAAATTCTCGCATACACAAAAAAAAGCGCGGTTATATCTCCCGATTGCTTCGGGCTGTTTTCTTCTTACGGGTGCGAAAAAATCGCGGCGGACTGCGTATCCGATATTGAGGCAACCTGCGACGGCACGGAATTTACGCTTACGCTCGGCGGGGAAAGTCTGAGGGTTAAAACAAAACTTCTCGGCAGACATTCCGCGGAAAACATCGGACTTGCGGCGGCGATTGCGTTTGCCGTGGGAATGACGTTGAAAGAGATTGCGGGCGCTGTCGATAAAATCGATTTTATAGAACACCGTCTGCAACTTATAAAATCCGGCGGGGTAAATATCCTGGACGACGGCTACAATTCCAACGTGAAGGGTGCTGCCGCGGCTTTGGAAGTTCTCAAAAGTTTCGGCGGAAGCAAAATAGTCGTAACTCCCGGGCTTGTAGAACTCGGAATTTTGGAGGAGAGCGAAAACAGACGTCTCGGCGAACGGCTTGCAGGGCTTGATTACGTGATACTCGTGGGTGAAACTCTTATTCAGCCTGTAAAAGAAGGGTATCTTGCGGCGGGCGGCGACGCGGACAGACTTATTATAAAACCGACACTGAACGACGCGCAGGAGCAACTGAAAAGCATACTCAAAAACGGCGATACGGTCTTGTTTCTCAACGACCTTCCCGATATTTATATGTAATAACTCGCGCGGGAACGGTGTTTGTGTCAAATAAAAAATACCTTGCATAGTATAATTGCGTAAACAATTTTACCAAAGCGAAAAAATAAAATCGCGGAGGTAATTTTTTTATGGGCAAAACTATAGCGGTGATATTCGGCGGAATTTCCAACGAAAACGAAATCTCGGTAATCACGGGAACCATGGCGGCGAACGTTTTAAAGGGCGGCGGCGATACCGTCGTGCCCGTGTACATTTCGCAGAACGGCAATATATACGCGGGGGAAACTCTATCCGATATTAAAAATTTCAGAACTGAAAATTATGCGGCGGCGCCGAGGGCGATAATAGCGAACGGCGGCATATATACCTTGAATAGACGCGGGAAATTTAAAAATTTTATTCGCGCGGACGCCGCGTTGAACTGTTGTCACGGCGGCTTAGGCGAGGGCGGGGGAATATGCGGTCTTTGCGCGTTGGCGGGAATTCCGCTTGCGAGCGCGGGAATTTTCGAGTCTGCGTCGTTTATGAACAAATATTTCACCAAACTCGTTTTGAGCTCTCTCGGAGTAAAGACGGCGGAATACAGATATATCAGGTCCTTATCCGATTTGGATAAAATAGCCGATTCTCTCGAATTTCCGCTTATAGTCAAGCCCGTCAACCTCGGTTCGAGCATAGGCGTCGAAAAGGTTGACGATATATTCGGGCTTAAATCGGCCGTCGAAAGCGGGCTAATGTACGACGGCGGCATAATTTTGGAAGAGTATTTTGCAGAGCGCAGGGAAATCAACTGCGCAGCGTATTTCTCGGAGGGGCGCGTCTGCGTATCGGAATGCGAAGAAGCGTTCGGCGGCGGTGATATTTTAAGTTTCGAAGACAAGTACGACGGCGGGGGCAAAAGCGTTTTGCCCGCAGACTTGCCACCTGACACGTCGCTGCTTATCAAAAACATTACGAGCGCCGTATATTCCAGGCTGGAAATGAGAGGAATCGTGCGTTTTGACTATATAATCAGCGGCGGCACAGTGTATCTCAGCGAAATAAATACCGTTCCCGGGTCGCTTTCTTACTACTTGCTGTCGGCGGGGTTCAAAGATTTCTACGCCGTTTTGAATGCCGTAATAAATCAGGCATGCGAAGACTTCGAAGCGGGAAAAAACCGTAAACTTATTAAAACGGGAATACTGGAAAACGTTCCGTCAAACGCTTGTAAACTGGGCAAAAAATAGTTATAATAAACCGAAAGAGGTTTATTATGGCTAAGATAAATATGACGGTGCCGCTCGTCGAAATGGACGGCGACGAAATGACGCGCGTATTGTGGCGTTGGATAAAAGAAATTTTAATCGAGCCTTTCGTGCAGCTTAAAACGGAATACTACGACCTGGGGCTCGGAAACCGCGACGCGACGGATGACGAAGTCACTGTTGCGGCGGCGGAAGCGACCAAAAAGTACGGCGTCGCCGTAAAGTGCGCGACAATCACGCCTAACGCACAGAGGGTGGAAGAGTACGGGCTCAAAAAAATGTGGAAAAGTCCGAACGGCACTATAAGACGCATACTTGACGGAACGGTTTTTCGCTCGCCCATAATCGTGCGGGGTGTAACTCCTTACGTTCCCGGTTGGGTAAAGCCCGTTGCAATTGCCCGTCATGCTTACGGAGATATATACAATGCCGTGGAGGAGCGGGTCGGTCGGGGCGAAAGCGCGTATCTGGTGATACGCGATAAAAACGGGACGGAAATCAAAAGCAGTCTCATTCATGATTTTTCGTCGGGCGGCGGAGTCGTTCAGGGAGTACATAATGTCGATAAATCTATAGCGGCGTTCGCGAGAAGCTGTTTCAACTACGCGCTTTCCGGCAATCTTCCCGTTTGGTTCGGAGCGAAAGATACGATATCGAAAGTATACGACAGGCGGTTCAGGGATATTTTCGAGGAGATTTACGTCTCGGAATACAAGGAAACGTTTGAAGAGCGCGGTCTTTATTATCTCTATACGTTGATAGACGACGCGGTTGCCCGCGTTATGCGCAGCGAGGGCGGTATGCTTTGGGTGTGCAAGAATTACGACGGAGACGTCATGAGCGATATGGTAGCAACGGCATACGGTTCCCTGGGAATGATGAGTTCCGTGTTGGTTTCGCCCGACAACAAATTCGAGTTCGAGGCGGCGCACGGGACGGTCACACGTCATTATTACAGGTATTTGGATGGCGAAAAGACATCCACCAATTCCGTTGCAACGATTTGGGCGTGGACGGGCGCTTTGAAAAAACGCGGAGAACTGGACGGTAATTCCGAGTTGCGCGCGTTTGCGGAGCGACTCGAAAGAGCTGTTCTTAAAACCGTCGAGCAAGGTTATATGACAGGTGATTTGCTGCCTGTTTTCAACATGGAGGGTATACATCCGAAAAAACTCGATTCCAAAGAATTTTTAAAGGCAATTGCCGACAGAATTTGAAAAAGCGCGCCGCTTTCAGACACGGCGCGCTTTTTCATGTTTATAATAAAAGTCAGTAAAATTAAATAACAAAATGTTACGCTCACTCAATTACTTCGTTTTGCCGGTTTGTGTAATATATGACGTTTTTTATACCTCATAAGAAATCGCACTTGTGAAATTATAAAAATATTTTATAATTATGAAACAATCGAAAAAAAAATTAGCATATAACGGAGAGGTTGATTTTTGTATAAAATTGCTATTGTAGACGACGATAAATCCGCGTCGGAGAAGTTAAAAAAAATGATTGCCGAATTCGGCGATTCTTACGGCACGGAATTGTCCGCAGACGAATTTCCCGACGGACAGAGTCTTCTTGATTCAGAGTTTGTCGCGTATGATATCATCTTTCTGGATATCGGAATGGAAGGTAAAAACGGTCTGGAGGTTGCCAAGGAACTGAGAGCGCGCGATTACAAATCACTTCTTATTTTTTGTACCAATCTCGAACAGTATGCAATCAACGGTTATGAAGTGGACGCTATGGGCTATCTCATCAAGCCCGTCGGTGAATACGCTTTCAATAAAAACATGAAAAAAGCCTGCGAGCTTCTGAAAACCGACCTCGACAGAAAGGCGCTTATAAAAACCGTTCACGGGAACGTTGTCGTTCCGCTGAAAAATATTGTCTATATTGAGGTTCAGGAGCACAATCTGTTTTTTCACGTGATAATCGAGGGTAAAGACGAAGTGATAAGAAGCCGCGGTTCCATGCAGGGAGTCGTGAAGTGTCTCAACAGCAATTGTTTCGCTCAGTGCAGCGCATGCTATCTCATTAATATGAGCCGTATGCTGTCCCTTGAAAAGAATATGGTAAATTTGGGGAACATCGCGCTGCCGCTCAGCCGCAATTACAAGAGAGACTTTACCGATAAGTTCATGAATTTTATGCTTAAGGACGGGGCGTTTAAAAATTAAGTGAGAACATACTTCAATTTTGCTTCATTTTTTTATGGAAACGAATTCGTCATACAGTTGATTTTGATTTCGATGGCGGTTCTCCCGTGGAAACGCAGACGAAAATATTTCCGCTTTGTTTTCCCGCTGTCTTATGCGGTTGTTTTTGCGTGTTCGGCATTGTTCCGAATACCCGTTCCGTATTATTATCTTGTAATTTACGTGCTTCTTTTTGCATCGATAATTTCGAGTTTCGATATAGGGTTGGTCGAAAGTCTGTTTTACTCTCTCAATTCCTATTGCGTTCAGCATATAGCAAGCACGGCTTCGTATGCCACTTTGTGGCTTGTGGTAAAGTTCGGAGGCACGTTCAGATATAATTCCGTTTACCCCGTAATATCCGTCGCTTATCTTGTACTTACGGGTACGCTTGTCGCATTCTTCTTCACGAGACGAATAAACAAGTTTACGAAACTCAAATTCAACCATTTTATGATGGTGTATTCCGAACTTGTCTTTCTGCTTATAGCGGTCTTCATAAGTCACTATGCACAGGAAAACATTAAAACGAACGACGTGTTGTTTTTATATATAAAATTGTTTTCGTTTATGCTCGGAGTAACAATTCTGATTGTAAACATACTGAACGTACATAGCACTACGCTCAAAGACGAAAAACTCATCTTGCAGATACTGCTAAAAAAGGATAAGGAATACTACGAGCGTGCGCGGCTGAACGCGGAGAAAGTAAACATAAAACACCACGATTTGAAGCAGAAAGCCCTTAAAGGGCAGATGGACAAGGAAGAGTTCGGAGAAATAGAAAATCTCGGCGAAGACTTCTTTACGGGAAACCGCGCCCTGGATATAATACTGACGGAAAAACTTGCAAAATGCGAAAGCAACGACATAAGGCTTATATGCACAGCTGACGGGGAAATACTGTCGTTTATGAAACCGTATCACATATACTCACTGTTCGGAAACGCATTGGATAACGCGGTGGAAAGTCTTGTGACCGTGCGTGAAAAGGACAGGCGGGAAATAGTGCTTTCCGTGACGCGGATACGCAATATGTGCAGAATTCTGGTAAGCAATTATTTCGCGGGCGAACTCGTGATAGAAAACGGGTTGCCCAAAACAAATAAAGCCGATTCGGAAAATCACGGATTCGGAATAAAAAGTATAAAGGATATTACCGGCGTTTATAACGGAGAAATGAAAATTTCCGTAAGCGACGAAACTTTCGATATGTTGATAATGCTGCCGCTTAACGAAGTCGGGGAAATCAAATGAAAAACAAAAAAAGGGCGGTTGTCGCCGCCTTGGTAACTTTATTTCTTATTTTGGCGGTTCCGTTATTAATCACGATATTCGGGTTTTGTTTGCCGAATCAATTCGGTGCGACATATTATGCCGAACTTCCCAAAATGACGGACAGACTTAATAAGTCTCGCGGTAAACGCATAATAGTCGTGGGCGGAAGCTCGGTTGCATTCGGGCTGAGGAACGACCTTATGCAGGACGAGCTTAGCGATTACACGGTGTGTCCTTTCGGTCTTTACGCGGCAATCGGAACAAAGGCGATGATTGATTTGTCGAGGGCGGATATTCGTGAGGGCGACATAGTTGTGCTCGCGCCCGAACAGTCGCCTCAGTCGCTTTCGACTTATTTCGGAAGCAGATATTTATGGCGTGCCGTGGAAGGGAATACGGGGCTTCTTACCCGTTTGAAATATGAAAATCTCGGCGCCATGGTCGGAGCTTTTCCCGAATACGCAGGCGAAAAGTTCGGATATTGGAAAAACGGGGACGCGCCGTCTCCCGACGGAATTTACAGCGTTAATTCATTCGACGAAAACTGCACGCTTGTTTATAACAGACCTTACAATATTATGGACGGCGGTTTCGACCCCACGACCCTTATTTCGTACGATTCGGGAATATTGAGCGCGGAGTTTGCCGATTACGTTAACGAATACTGCGGATATATACGCTCCAAAGGCGCCGAATTGTATTTCGGCTTTTCGCCGACGAATGCTTCGGCTATATGTCCGGGGACGGACGAGGACGATATCGCGGCATATTATGACGCGCTCGATAAACGTCTCGACTGCCGCATTCTGGGAAATCCCGTAAATTACGTTTACGACTGCGAATGGTTTTACGACAATAACGTACACTGTAACAGCGCAGGCGCCGTTCTTTACACGCGTGCTCTCGTCAAAGATTTGAAAGCGGAGCTCGGAATCACTTCGCCGACGGAAATCGACGTTCCCGAAAAACCCGAGTTGCCCGACGATACGCAGACGGGCGAGGGCGACAACGTTTTTGCCGATTGTTTCATTTACGACGAGAAGGACGGCAGGGTCGTTATTACGGGGTTGACGGAAAAGGGCGCCACGCAAAGGTCGCTCACCGTTCCATACTCGTACGGCGGTAAAAAAATAGCTTCTTTTTCCGCGGAAACTTTCGCGGGTAATAAAACTATAACGGAAATAAAATTACAGACAAATATAAGAAGTATTGCGGACGGCAGTTTCCGCGGGTGCGACAATCTTTCGAGACTGTACGTCGCCGACAATGAAAACCCTTCGGCGTGTATTGTCAAGGGAGGGCTTCTCGACGGCGCACCCTCGTGCAGAATATACGTGAAAAGCGCTATGCTGTCCAAGTACGCGACAGATTATTTCTGGTCGCGGTTCGCTTCCTATATGACGGCATATTGACATTTAAATGAAAAAATTACTAAGAGCGTTGATATTAATAACCGTTTCGGCGATTTGTATTGCGTCGGCGGGATGTTTTACGCCGGCGCCCGGAAAAAGCGGTCTTTGCAGAGTTGTCGTTTCCGAGGGGAAAGGTTTTAAGTGTCGTTCTCCCGTTGTCGACGTGGAGCGCGGCAAAGACGCGGAGTTTACTCTTATTGCGGAAGATGGGTATGAAATAGAAGGGACCGATTATTCCGATTACGCGCTTTCGTCCCTTTCGGACGACGGTTCGACCAGGCTTACCGTAAAAAACGTCCTCTATTCCTCCGTTGTGGAAATTTCCGTGAAGCGGGCGCAACCGCGTTATACCGTTTCGCTTATGCGGGGCGAGGCTTTTTCCTGTGAAAAATACGAGCAGAAGACAGCGGCGGGGCAGTCGGTTACTTTCGATTTGAATTTTAAAGAAGAATATACGTTCGGCGGGTTTTCCGAGAGTGTTGTTTACGACGAAACGGGCGCGGATTCCGTACCCGAAAACGGCTTGCGGAAAGTCACAGTTACCGTAAAAAAAATAGAGGAATCGGTTAATTTGCGCGTAATACCCGTTGCAGCGGGGATTGCTGCGTCCGATGACCACAACAACGCCGTGCGTTATGACGTTAACGGCGGAGAAATCATCGGAAGCACGGGCGAAACTTTTTCGATAGGTTTCAAAAGACGGGCGGACAGACGTCCGAACACTCATACGGGTACCGATAAAATCCGTCGCGAGGGCTATGTGCTCATCGGTTGGAACACGCGCGCCGACGGAAGCGGCGAACATATAGGTTTGGGCAGTCGTTTTTCCGCGCCCGACGGAAAAAGCACGCTGTTTGCGGAGTGGAGCGAATATTCGCCGCAGAGCATGTTTTCCGGTGTGCTTATAGACAGAGAGGATACGGGTAGACTGTATGCCGAAGGCGAGGACAAAAAGAGTCTTGCGGAGCTTGTCGCCGAGAGCGATTCGGACGATAAAGCCGCAGTCATAACCGGATATAGCGGAAATCTTGCGCGCGTCACCGTGCCCGCGTATTTGGACGGATATCCCGTTGCGGCAATCGCAAGCGGTTCTTTCGAAATGAAATACGGTTTGGAAACGGTTATTTTTCCCGATACGCTCGAGTACGTCGCCGACGTTGCGTTTACTTACTGCGACAATCTGAGGGAAGTGTATCTTTTCGATAATATAATTAATTTTTCGGAGAGCGCGTTCGGCTATTCTTCCGCGGTGTCACGTCTTCATATAAACGCCGTTTTGCCTCCCGCCTATGCGAATACGGAGAACGCCCAGCTTGCAAACAAACTCGAATTGTTGCATTTGAATAGTTCCAAAAAACCCAAAATGGTGTTTTTCGCGGGCTGTTCGGTATGGTACGGCATTAATTCTACCGTCATATCCCAAGCGTTCGGCGGGCGGTACGAAGTATTCAATATGGGCGTGGTCGGCGGCACGTGCGCGCTTTTTCAGATTGATTTGATTTTGCGTTATCTTAAAAGCGGAGACGTGTTTGTGCACAATCCCGAAACGGCGGCAGATTATCAGCTTCTTATAAATTACGACTTCGATTCGAGGGTGTTTATTACCTTGGAGAGCAATTACGATTATCTCGCGGTACTCGACCTGACGAGATACACCAAAGTGTGGAGCGGTTTTTCGAAGTATCTTTCGGGGAAACGGGTTTACATGTCGGGCGAAGGTTTTGCCCCGACCGATTATGACGACGGACTGGAATATATGGATATGCACGGCGACCATAATCTGCCGCGCGAGGGAGGATACGACAACGGCGGCGAGGCTTACGAGGTTCTGTCGGTATTTGACGTTGAAAACGGTGGCGCACTGGAAAATATGATTGAATGTTATACTTCCGTCAAAGCTGCGGGCGCGGACGTGTATTTAGGTTTTGCCCCTGTCAATTCGGATGCGCTGAATATAAGAGCGGGATACGAACTGGAAAATTATCTCGAATCGGGACTTGCGGGGGAAGTAAACGTTTATATGAATTTCGACGACTGTGTTTTCGGCGCGGAATACTTCTACGACACAAATTACCATCTGTCCACGGAGGGGAAAGAGGTGTATACCGCCAAAGTTGCGGAAAAACTTAAAAAAGCGATGCAATAAGCGATTTTAAGACAAAATTCCATATTTTGCTACAAATAACAAAGACGGAAGCACGGTCTTTGTTATTTTTTTACTTTTTTTGTGTGATGTAATATATGACGGAATTTATGCACGATATGATTTCGCTATTGACGTATCGATTCTTATATTTTAAACTTTGTTCAGATATGATTTCCAAGGGGCTTTTTTCGCTTTTTCGGCGGGTTTAGTTCTTGCGGAGACAATAAATCAATGGAGGAATCAAATGGCAAAGAACAGAAAGAAACTGAGGGCAATCAAACCTTTGGGCTGTGCGGTTATGGCGTCTGTATGCGCCCTTTCGGCAATAAACGTGATGTCTTTCAGCGCGTTTGCAGCCGGTTCGGAGTATGAGGGCTACACTTACAAGCTCGAGACGACTAGCCGTCAGGATTCGTTGAACAAAGCGAATAAATTCAACGAAACGATTGCCGAGGAAGGCTTTACGCTTCTTCACAACAAAGATAAAGCGCTTCCGCTTGCAAGCACGGTTAAAAAAGTTAACCTCTTCGGTAAAAACTGGAGCAATCCCGCATTCGGCGGCGGCGGCTCTTCATCGTTCAGTACTTCATCCGGCGACGGTATCGACGGATATAAATCAATGAAAGACGCGGGATTCGAATTCAATCCCACGCTCAAAGCGTTCTATGACGACGATACGGCTTCCGGTCCGAAGAGACCCCAGTACCAGTATCAGGCAGCCGATATGATTACGGCGGAAACTCCTCAGGCTAAGTATACCGACGCGGTTAAAAACAGCCTTGCGGCTTATAACCAGGCTTCCATAGTTATGGTTTCCCGTACGGGCGGTGAAGGTATCGACGTTTCCGACTTCTTCTTCGGCACAAGCGTGGAAGGTCGCTCGACTCTCGAGGGGGCGCATTACCTTCAGCTTGACGACAACGAGAAAGCTCTTATAGATTTTGCAAAAGAGACGTCTGCCGACAAAAAAGTAATTCTTGTAATCAACGCCGCTCAGCCTCTCGAGCTCGACGCTGCAACGCTTGCGAAGGTGGACGCGGTTCTTTGGGTAGGTTTGCCCGGTTCCACGGGTTTTGCGGCTCTCGGAAGAATTCTCAAGGGCGAAGTCAATCCTTCGGGCAGAACTGTTGACACTTACGCCAAGAATTTCTCGGAAATGCCTTCCGTGCAGAACTTCGGACTCAACAAACAAGCTGCCGTACGTGACGGTACGGGTACTTCCGCTCCCATAAAAGTTCCCGCAGGCAACGCGCTTTTGGACGCTGCCGGAAAGGGTGCGGGTGCAGAAGTCGTATACGAAGAAGGTATCTACGTCGGATACAAATATTACGAGACCCGCGCGTTCGAAGAGGACAATAAAGCGGGTGCCACGGCTAACAAGTGGTGGACTGATAACGTGCTTTATCCCTTCGGATACGGCTTGTCGTACACTACGTTCGAATACACCAGCATAGCTTTCAACGTTCCAGACACGCTCGATAAAGACAGCGAGATTACAGTTTCCGTTACTGTAAAAAATAACGGCGAAGTTGCGGGTAAAGAAGTCGTTCAGCTTTATTATTCGGCTCCTTATACCGCAGGTAAAATCGAGAAGGCCCACGTAAATCTCGGTGATTTCGTTAAAACCGGTCTCCTTCAACCCGGTGCAAGCGAAACCGTTACTATGAAGATTTCGCTCGAATCCATGGCTTCCTACGACTGGGACGACGCGAACGGAAACAAGTTCAAGGGTTACGAGCTCGACGCGGGCGACTATACATTGTTTGTAAGCCGCGACGCTCATAGCTGGTACAATGCGCCTGAAACGTCCAAGAAGACTTTCAATCTTGCCGACGGCATCAAATACGAAATGAACGTAGACAACAAGACATACGGTGCAGAAGACGTTCATAGCGACAACCAGTTCGACGATATGTCCGCGGGTATCATGGGCAGAGGTATCGACGAAATGTCGAGAGAGAACTTCGAAGGAACGTTCCCTCAGAAGCCTACCGAAGAGGACAGAACGGTTGACGCTGCGTTTGTGGCTAAACTTAAGTACGGCGTAACGAGTAAGGAAGACCCTTCCGGTGCGAAATACGATGAAGGTCAGCCCTGGTATTCGGCTACGAAACCCACTCAGAGAAAGACGGCGCTTACCGAAGAAGACGAAGGCGTTATCCGTCTTATGTCTTTGAAGGGCATCGACCCCTATAATGCGGACGGTACCGAGAATGCTCAGTGGAAGAAGTTCCTTGACCAGTTTACTCCTCAGCAACTTATGGACTTCGTCGAAAACGGTAAATTCAAGTCCGAAAAATTCGACGTGCTCGGAATTCCCGAAGGCATTCATCCCGACGGTCCTTTCGGATTCGTCGGTCAGATTAACGGCTACGGCTCGGCAAGATGCTATTATGTATCTCCTTGCATCGTTGCCGCTACGTTCAACAAAGAACTCGTAGAACAGCAGGGCGAACACATCGGCGAAGAAGGTGCATGGATGGGCTACAACGGTCTGTACGGACCCGGCGTGAACATTCACAGAACTCCTTTCTCGGGACGTAACTTCGAATATTATTCGGAAGACGGATTCCTTTCCGGTATGATGGCTGCTTGCGTTACAAAGGGTATGCAGTCCAAGGGCGTGTTCCCCTTCCTTAAGCACTTCGCGCTCAACGACCAGGAAACCGACCGTAACGGTACGACGACCTGGGCAACCGAACAGGCTGCGCGTGAAATTTATCTCAAAGCATTCCAGCTTGCAATAGACGTTAACTCCACCGATTTGTTTGACGACGAGACCTATGTCGGACATGACGGCGCACTCGGAATAATGTCCTCTTTCAACAGAGTGGGCACAACTTGGGCGGGCGCAAGCTATCCTCTGCTTACAAACGTACTCAGAAAAGAATGGGGCTTCAAGGGCATAGTCGTAACCGACTGGTATAACGGCGGTTACATGGACCAGGAGCAGATGGTAAGAGCAGGAAACGACCTTTCGCTCGGAACCGGCAAGAACATAACCAAGGCTTATAAAACATATGGTGACACAATGCTTACGGCTACCCTTCTCACTTCGCTGAGAAAGGCTGCTCTCAACCTCAGCTACGTAGCTTTGCAGACCTGTAATATGGGTAAACTTACCAACTATCAGGATTATGTAAGTTCCAAGTATATGGCGTTCCAGGGCGCGGAGCTTAAAATTGACTTCTCCAACTCTGTATTCGCAAGCGAATATCCCGGACTTACATATGTTGTAACACCCGCGGACCACAAGTCCAGCCATGCAACCAGACCCGTAGACCTTGCCGAACAGCTTCCCGACGAGTTCATATCTATGAACGAGACAACGGGTATGGCTACCATTAATATCGAGGGAGAAGAAGCTAAGGAATATCAGCTCAACGTATCCATCAAGACTTCGGACGGAAAATACATCGGACAGAGCGCGACGGTATTCATTAACTATACGGGCGCAACTCTGGAAGCGTCTCTTGCGGAAATTTCCGACAAGGTCGACACTCTCAAATCCGAGCTTGCAACGGCTAACAACAACATCAAGACACTCACCGACAGAATAACCGAACTTGAAAAAGAATCGGCAACCAAGGATGAGCTTGCAGCAGTTCAGGCGGAACTCGAAGAGGTAAGAGAAGCGGCTGAGGCAATGCGTGCAGAGCTTCAGGGTAAAATCGACGAACTTACGGCTACCGTGACCGCGCTTTCGGAGAAACATGCCGAAGAAATCAAGGCGCTTCAGGATAAGATTGCGGAACTCGAAGAGAAGACCGCAGGCGGCTGCGGCGGCTCGATTAGCCTCGGAACCACTCTCATTTTGAGCGTAGGCGCTCTGCTTATGGCAACGGCGTTCGTTCTTATCAGAAAGAGCAGAAAGTCGGACAAATAATCCGGCGGATGTGATTATCACTTAAACATAATTGTTTCGGATGGGCGGAATTTACCCGAGAGGGTAAATTCTGCCTTGCCGAAATAAAAGAAATTTTTAAAGGAGCTTCAGATGGAAAACGGAAAACGCAGATTTTCTTTTGCTAATATTGCGCTCGCCTTTGTAATCGCCGTGCCTTTTTTCACCGCCGGCTGCGGCGCAAAACTTTCGTATGAACCCTCTGTTCTTGAAGAAGGACAGGTAGGCGTTGCTTACAGCGCTTCCGTCGCTACGGCTACGGGCGCGGACGACATATCATATTCTCTTAAAGAAGGTTCCACTCTTCCCGCGGGACTTTCTCTCGATGAAGGGACTGTTTCGGGTACGCCTACTCAGGCTGTTTCCGAAAGCAAATTCAAAGTGGTTGCAACTTCCGGCGACATGAGCGCGGAAGCGGAATTCAAAATAACTATAAACGCGGCGGCGTTCGCATACGTCGGCGGCGAGATTTCAATAGAGGTCAACTCGAAGGCGGAAGCCACCGTAGCTACTGCCACGGGCGCGACCAACGTTACGTATACTTTAAAATCCGGGACTCTGCCCGACGGACTGACCTTCGATAACGGAGCTATAAAAGGTACCGCCACGGCAACGGGACAGGCAACTATCGTTGTCACCGCAAGCGCTGCGGGCGTACCCTCCGTGGACGCTACCTGGACGGTCAAAGTAACCAATCCCAAAATCGTTTACGAAAACTTCGCCGCAGACGCGGGCAGGGAGGGGGCGTATTACACTTGCCTTCTGTCCAAAGCAACCGGCGCTAAGAATATCAGTTACGCGTTGGCTGCGGGAAGCGCCCTTCCCGCGGGACTTACTCTCGAAACGGACGGACTTCTTCACGGCAAGCCCACGGAGACAGGTAAAAAGACTTTCAACGTAACTGCGAGCGCAGAAGGATACGATTCGGCAACTGCCGAAGTATCGGTTATTTTAAGACGTATGGAAGTAGACGACAGTCAGGGAACCATAACGTACAGGGGCGGAAAACTCGCCGACGGTATGGTGGGAGAGCTTTATGCAAATCTCAAAGACGGCGTAAACGTTGCGAGCGCGGACAACTACAACGAAGTGACTTATGCGCTTGCTACCGGCAGCACTCTTCCCGCAGGTCTTACCATGTACGAAAACGGCACGCTCTACGGAACGCCCACGGAAATTAAAGACAACACTTTCTCCGTAACGGCAAGCGCTGCGGGATGCGAGTCCAAGACCGTTGAATTCACTTTGAATATCGTCGCTCCCCGCGTACCTCTTGAAAAATTCATCAAACTCGAACCTGCCCTTGTAGGTACGGAGTATTCGGTCAGCCTCGCGCCGGAAGATGCGAAAATGGAGATAACGTTTACCAACATTACCGCGCTTCCCGAAGGTCTGACTCTGGATAAAAACGGTTTGCTCCACGGTACGCCTACCAAGTCGGCGCGCTCGGCTACATTTACCATAAAAGGAGAAGCAGCGGGTTACAGCTCGTCGAATTGTGAAATCATTCTGCCTATCCGCGATATCGAAGTCGTTCTCGGTGACGGCAAGATGGAAGCTGAATACATCGACCTGACCGACAAAACCGGTGCAGGCTATTCGGGCGCCGCGTCTCAGGAAGAAATGGTTCAACCCGGCGCCAATCAGGGCGCAAGCAACAATTACTATATCGGATACACGCATTGCAGCATTGTTCTCGAATTTAAGTTCACCTGCTCCAAGGCTGTAAAGAACGCGAAAATAGATATAGGCCTTGCGAGTGAACTCGGCACTGTAACGTTTACTCCCAACGAATTCGACGTTATCTTAAACGGTCAGGCATTGGATTACGGCAAATTTACCATTCCGGGCGGCGAGAGCGAAGGAAGCTGGGGTAATTTCTCGAACTTTACGGCATCGAGAAGAGCAGAGCTCGTCGAGGGCGAAAACTCCATAATACTTGTGGTTAAACCGAACACATTCCTCAAAGGTCAGTCTACCGGCGGCCCGGGAATCGACTATGTACAGATTCTCAACATTTCCGACGCCGTTCTTAAATGGACGCCCTGCCTTTACAATGTAAAAACCAATTAAGGAGCGAGGTTATGGAAAAGGTTAAAAACGTATTCAAACTTATTTTCAAACGCTGTAAGGCGTGGTTCATTACGATGTGCACGGTGCTTTTGCTGTTGCTTATAATCACTTTGGTCATCACGCAGAACACATTCCTTTACGGTACGATAAAAACCGTTATGGGCGGCGAACGCCGCGTGCTCAAAGAGGGCGACGCGAGTAAGTACCAGTACTATACCGTCAGTGACGACGGCGATTACGGTTTCAGACAGTTCAGACCGACCGAAGAGATAAAGAATAAAACCGACGCGCTTAAACAGGCGAACAAACTCAACGAGCTCATCGCCGAAGAGGGCTTCATTCTTATGAAAAACAACGGAATGCTGCCTTTGAGAACGCCTCAATCGGAAGTTCAGGCCGCGGCAAGCAAGCCCAAAATCAGCGTATTCGGCAAAAACTCGGTAAGCCTCGTCTACGGCGGAAGCGGTTCCGCCGGCGGCGACACTTCGAGCAACGTAAACCTTCACGACGCGCTCGACGCGGCGGGCTACGAATGCAACCCCGTTCTTCGCGATTTCTATTCGAGCGGCGCGGCGGGTAGCGGAAGGTCCAAAAACCCCGATATGGGTACCGTAACTTACGGTCTCAGCACGGGCGAAACTCCGCTTTCGAACTACAATTCTGCCGTAAGAGATTCTTACGCCGAGTATAACGCTGCGGCGGTAGTCGTAATTTCGAGAATAGGCGGCGAAGGTTTCGATTTGCCCAGAACGGCTACGGACAATAACGGCAAAACTCTGTCGGGATGGGACGAAGGCGACCATTATCTCGAACTTGACGTCAACGAAGAGGCGCTGCTTTCCGAAGTCTGCGGCAAGTTCGACAAAGTTATGCTCGTCATCAACTGCGCGACTTCCATGGAACTCGGCTTCCTCGAGGACGGTACGTACGATATCGACGCGGCGCTTTGGATTGCCAGCCCCGGCGGCGCGGGCATCAACGCTCTCGGCAGAATCATGAACGGCAACGTTAACCCTTCGGGACGTACCGTTGATACATATGTCAGAGATTTCAAAACCGACCCCACCTGGTACAATATAGGAAACAACAACGTTGCTGACGGCAACAGATACAAAATCGGCACGCAGCCTCAGAGCTATTACTTCGTCGAATACGAAGAGGGTATATACGTAGGTTACCGTTATTGGGAAACCGCGGCGTATGTTCGCGAATACGACGAAGCCGATTACGACTGGTATGACGAGCACGTCGTATATCCTTTCGGTTACGGTCTTTCTTACACGACTTTCGACTGGGCGCTTAAATCGAGCGCTCCCGCGAACGAGGCTTCGCTCGATAAGGACGGAAATATCGTCGTTACCGTTTCGGTCACGAACACGGGCGATTATGCGGGTAAGGACGTCGTGCAGCTTTATTATAACGCGCCTTACCGCGTCGGCATCGACAATCAGATAGAGAAGCCGCACGTTGTTCTCGGCGGATACGCAAAGACAGAAATTATTCAGCCCGGCGAGACGAAGGACGTCACCATTACCCTTAAAGTAAGGGATATGGCGGTGTATGATTACAACGACGCCAATAGGAACGATAACAAAGGTTACGAGCTTGACAAGGGCACGTACAACATTTATCTCGGCAAGAACGCGCATGCATGGGCGGACAGCGACAAGATTTCCCTGAGATACAAAGTTGATAACACAATTTTGTACAACGACGGAAATGACGTCAACGTCAGAAACCGTTTCGAAGATGCAGGTCTTATGATTGACCAGTATATCAGCAGAAACAACTTCGACGCTACAACTCCCAACAGCATGCCCACGGACGAAGACAGAGTTGTCGACAGCGCGTTTATAAATTCGCTCAAATACGACCAGACGGCGTTCGACGCGGCATACGGCGACAGATACAAAGCAGAAACCAAACCCGAATCGGGCAAGACGGATACGTATCATCTTTACGACGTTATCAAATGCGACGAAGATTATAAGAATCTGCAGGTCGACTATAACGACGAGGTGTTCAATAAACTTCTTGATATGCTTACGCCTGATGAAATGCTCAACCTTATCTGTACCGGAAACTTCAACACAACTTACATAACGTCTATAGACAAACCCAAAACCACCGACCCCGACGGCCCCGCGGGCTTCACCAACTTTATGGGCGACCCCACCGTTTACGGAACGTGTTTCTATGCTTCCGAGTGCGTTATCGCGGCTACATATAACGTGGATATAGCGCACGATATGGGTATCATGATTGGAATAGAGGGCTTGTTCGGCGACGTTAAGGGTGACGGCAGACCTTATTCGGGATGGTACGCCCCCGCGGTGAACATTCATAGAAATCAGTTCGCAGGACGTAACTGGGAATATTATTCCGAAGACCCGCTTCTCAGCGGCAGAATGGGAGCGAACGTCGTAATCGGCGCGAACACAAAGGGCGTTTACACCTATGTAAAACATTTTGCTGTCAACGACCAGGAGACGAACAGAGACTCCAACGGACTCGTAACCTGGCTGAACGAACAGTCGCTCAGAGAGATATACCTCAGACCTTTCGAGATTATCGTCAAGGAAGGCGGCACCCGCGCAATGATGTCTTCGTTCAACAGAATCGGCAAAGTCTGGGCGGGCGGAAACTACGAGCTCTTAACGGGCGTTCTCCGCGACGAATGGGGCTTCAAGGGGATGGTCATCACCGACTACAACCTTCAGTCCGGCGGATATATGTCCCCCGACCAGTTCCTGCGCGCAGGCGGAGATTTGAACCTTGTACAGGGAGGTTTCCCCAACAGTTTCAACGCGCGCTCCGCCAACGCAACGGAAATCAATCTGTTGAGACGCGCAACTAAGAATATTCTTTACACGGTGTCTCAGTCCAGCGCGATGAACGGAATGGGCGAAGGAAACGTATGGGTATATGTCCTGCCTTTGTGGGTGGTGGCGCTTATTATCGTTGATTGCGTCGCTGCCGTAGCATTCGGCGTATGGGGCTTCTTTGCAATAAGAAGCGCAATGAAAAAAGAAGCCGAAGAACAACCCGTAGTGATTGACGAAGCTACCGAATAAATTGACTTGAAGTAAAGGGGCGACGTTAAAGTTGCCCCTTTATTTCGGCTATAAAAACATAATGAACACACGTAAAAAAACTTTATTTCATTATCTCGAAGAGTACGCGCGCGACGACGGGGAAAAACTTTGTATTTACGACAATACCGAAAGATATACCGTATCGGAAACGCTTAATCTTACGAGGGCATACGCCCGTACGCTTTACAATATGGGTATACGGGAAGGCGATTTCGTAGGCTTGCAGGCAAAAAGACGGGTGCGGACGGCGCTTGTTATCTACGCTTTGGAGACGCTCGGCGCTGTGGCGGTGGTCTGTCACGCGCACGGCGGAGTGGATGATTTTCTTAAAAACACGGGCGTAGATATGCCTTTGAAGGCGCGTATAGAATTCCGCGGCAATGAGTTGGTCGTCTTATATGAGGGCATGGAAACTCCGTTTTCTCCCGATTTATCGGAAAAAAGTTTTTCGGTCTGTGAAAACCCCGATTTGCCGGGTCTGATTATATTTACTTCCGGTTCGACAAAAGTAAGTAAAGCTGTAATATTATCGCAGAACAATATGATTTTGAACGGACTGGATACAGTCCGCGCAGGTTGGTACATGCCCGCCGAAAAGGGCATGATAATAACGCCCGTATGTCATTTGCTCGGGTTGTTTATGGTGATTTGCTGTATCGTTGTAAGATACCCGCTGTACTTTCCCTTGCACATCGCTCCCGACGAGCTTATGGCTGCTATAGAAAAGTTCGGTATAACCTTTATTCAGGGAGTACCAACGAGCTATATTACCGCCGCAACCTATAAGGACAGAGAAAAATACGACCTTAGTTCATTGAAAGGCGGCATGATGGGAGGCGGCGCGTGCGGTACGGAGCAGTTCAAACGTCTGGAAGCCGCGCTCGGAATGACCATTATTCCCAGTTACGGTATGAGCGAAGCAAGTGGCGGAATTACCACTATGTCCAGAGAGGACAGTCTTGAAGACAGGTCTTCGGGGACGGGAAGATTGTTGCCTTCCGTCAAAGCGAAGATTACCGATTCCGAAGGCAAAACTTTACCGGACGGCGAGACCGGCGAGATTTGCGTAAAGGGACCTAACGTAATGCTCGGCTATTACGGTGACGACAAAGCCAACAGGGAAGCGTTCGATTCCGAAGGCTGGCTGAAAACGGGTGATTTGGGTTACTTCGACGAAAAAGGCATTCTTCGTCTATGCGGACGTAAAAAAGATATTATAATCCGCGGCGGAGAGAATATTTCCTGCGTCAAAATCGAATGCGCGCTTGCGGAACTGCCGTTTGTAAACGCCGCCGCTGTCGTGGGCATAGAGAACGAACTGTACGGGGAAATTCCTTGCGCCATGATTGTTGCCTCCTCTTCTGTGACGGAAGAGGAAGTGAGGGCGGCTCTTTTAAAGACGCTTACAAAAAACGAAATGCCCGAGCGCATAGCGTTTGCCGAGAAACTTCCGCTGCTCGATTCGGGGAAGCCGGATAAACTTGCCGTAAAAAAATATTTTTCAAATGGTTGACAGTGTAATTCTTAATTCATATCTGCTTGTCGCCGGATACGGTGTGGCGGCGCTCATTTGCATATTCGAAATAATCAGACCGTCATCCGGCTATATCCTACCTGCGGTGTCTGCGGTTATTTTTGTGGCGACTACGATAGCCGCACTGCTTCTCAAAGCCGATTTGACCGAGGTTATTTTGTTCGTGCTTGTATTTCTTGCGCTCAATCTGACCTCTTTCGGACGGCGCGGAGGGAAAAAATGAATTTCAATTCCCTTGAATTTCTTGTGTTTCTTCCGTTGGTCCTGATAGTTTTCCGGCTGATTCCGCACAAAATACGGTGGGCATGGTTGCTTATCGCCAGTTATTATTTTTATATGAGTTGGAATCCCTGGCTCATATTCCTGATTGTAGGGACTACCATTGTTTCGTACGGCGCGGCGCTTCTTATCGGAAGAGCGGAAAACCCAAAAATCAAGAAATTGCTGCTTGCTCTGACGATTATCGTCTGCATAGGAACGCTGACGTTTTTCAAGTATTTCAATTTTCTTATTCGGAGCGCGATTGATTTTTTAAATATTTTTGCGTTGGGACTGGACGGTTTTTCGCTCGATATAATACTGCCTGTCGGAATTTCTTTCTACACTTTCCAGACGCTTTCCTACGTAATAGACGTTTACCGCGGGAAGTTCAAACCCGAAAAACACTTCGGGTATTACGCTCTCTTCGTTTCGTATTTCCCTCAGCTCGTCGCCGGACCAATCGAACGTCCCGAAAATCTTCTGCCTCAGTTGAAAGAGGAGCGCAAGATTACTTCCGATGATTTCGCTGTCGGGCTCAGATTGTTGCTTACGGGGTTTTTCCGTAAGTGCGTAGTCGCGGACATGTGCGGAATTTACGTAAACAGCGTATTTTCCGACGTCGGAGCTTCCAACTCTCTCGCCGTGGCGCTTGCGGGTGCGTTGTTTCTCGTGCAAGTTTACTGTGATTTTGCGGGCTATTCGGAAATTGCCGCGGGCGCGGCAAGGATGATGGGCGTGCGGCTTACGGTCAATTTCGACAGACCGTTTTTGTCGGTCAGCGTTACGGAATTTTTCCGCCGTTGGCACATTACGCTTTCAAAGTGGTTTGCTGACTATGTATATATTCCGTTGGGCGGCAACCGCAAAGGCAAGGCGAGAAAAGTTCTGAACATCTTCATAGTTTTCGGACTTTGCGGACTATGGCACGGCGCAAATTGGACTTACGTTCTCTGGGGACTCGGCATGGCGGTATTAATAAGCGCGGAAACCGTTTTAAGAAAGCCCGTGAGGGGTTTTTGCGGTAAACACGGTATAGATTTGGAAAACCCCGCTATCAAATTACTGCGGCGTATACTGCTCGTTATAATTCTGATACCGCTATCGCTGTTGTTCCGCGCCTCGTCGTTTACGGAGTACTGGTCGCTGTTCGTCAAACTGTTTACGGACTGCGGTTTCGGGTCGGCATATTTTACCGCTGCTTTCGGTGCGATGAATATGAGCGTAATCGGTATGGCGGAACTGATAATGAGTTTGGTGTGTCTCGTGCTTATACACGATTTCGGAGAATACGGAAGAGTGGAAGAGAGGGGGCTTTATACCCTCACCGAAACGCAAAGTCGTTCGCGTTCTCTTTATGCGCAAAGGTATTCCGTCTATCTCTATCTGGTACTGGCAATTATGTTATGTTGGATTTATCTGCTGTCGAAAGGCGGAATAAGTCAGTTTACATATTTTCAATTTTAATTTAAGGAGGACTTTATGAAAATTTCAGGTTTCAGGCTCAAACTTACGGCACTGATTCTCGGCGTCCTGATGGCATGTTCGTTCTGTTTCGGTTTTGCCGCTTGCGGCGGTAACAACGAAACGGCGAAGTACACCGTGACGTTCGACGCCAACGGCGGACATTTGACGGGTGAAAGCTCGGTTACCGTGGAGAAAGGCTCGTTGATAACTTTGGTTCCCGTTGCGAGTAAAGACGGCGCCGTGTTCGAAGGCTGGTTTACGGCTGCGACGGACGGTGACAAAATTAATTTGGAGACTTATAAAGTCAATGCGGACGTAAAATTTTATGCTCATTATCTCGAAGCGCTTACCGTAACGTTTGATGCAAACGGCGGCGTGCTTACGGGAAAAACAAGCGCGACGGTGGGCAAAGGCGGCGGTGTCGCGACGGAAGACGTTCCGTTTGTCACTAAGCAGGGCTCCGGTTTCTACGGATGGTTTACCGCAAAGACGGGCGGTGAAAGAGTGGAGCCCAATACACATGCGTTTAATGCAAACACTACGCTTTACGCGCAATTCGGCGCAGTGGACAACATGGCGCTTAAAAATCTTAAAAACAGTGCCGGTCAGGCTGCGGGTTACCGTATAGAGGCGGAAGACGCAAAAATAGAGGGAAAATTATCAAGTAACGACGGAAAAGTAACTTCGTTTGTAGAGCAGAATATCCCTACGGCAAGCGGCAACAAGTCCGTGGGTTATCTTGCCGTCGTCGGCAACAAAGTAACGTTTACATTCAATTCCGCGGCAGCGGGCAAAGCCTCGGTTACTCTCCGCGCAAGCAGCAACAATACTCAGTTCGATATGTCGACTTTCGTAATGTGGGTTGAGGACCAGACGGTCACGTCTGACGATTTCACCGTGACATTGAACGATGAGGCGGTCGACTTCGAAAACGCAACGCTTCGCGGTGCTGGTAAAGATATGCCTAATGTTTGGAACGCATATTTCGACCCCATATCCTTAGGCGAGCTTGACGTGCGCGCGGGCTATAACGTGCTCGTTGTGACGGTTGCAAGCATTACCGTGCCCAACCTCGACTGTATCGATTTGGAAACTTCGCTCAAAATTACTTCTGCGGACGGCACCGCGGCAAGCGGCAACGCCCTGTTGCCCGAACCTCCCGCGCCCGCTTCGGTTTACGAGGGTAACGTTTCGGTTGATTTAATCGTAGGCGGCTACGAAGGCGGTCCCGCGATTGAAAAAGCCGTTCTTAACTTCAAAGACCACGAAATCAGCAAGCAGGCGCTTGCAAATCTTGCCGTCACAGTCGGCGGTAGGGCGCTCGGCGGCAACGAAGATAAAATGTATCTTGCGGACGCGTCGGGCAATGCTCTTGCGCAATCCGCCACGTCTTCGCATTATGCGGCGGTGGAATATAAAGTAAGTTTTGAAATGTGGGGATACGGCGGCAACCTTTCTCCGTTCACTTACGATTTGACAACCAACAGAAACAACTGGAAAGACCTGTCCGCTGTCGGCGTAAAAGTTAACGGAACCTTGAATATAGGCGGCAAAGATTATACCAAAGTAGGAAATAACGTAACTCTAGGCGAAAGAAAGATTCCCTGTCTCGATGATTGGAAACTCGACGGAACTTTTACCGATAACATCACGTTCAACGGCAACCCCAGAACGATAAATCTTATGTATGGCTCGTACGAACCTGCGGCGCTCAAAAACGACGGAGGCAAAAACCCGCTTATAATCTGGTTGCACGGCGCGGGCGAAGGCGGCGCCGACCCTACGATTACGCTTCTCGGCAACCAGGTTTCAAACCTTTCCAAGGATACCGTTCAGAAATATTTTAAAACGGCTTCAAGTGCGGGCGCTTACGTTCTCGCGCCGCAGACTCCGACAATGTGGATGGACGAGGGAGACGGGAAACAGGCGTCTTCGCCCGCACAATCCGTATATACCGAGTCTCTCTTCAAGCTCATTACCGAGTACGTCTCCGCAAACAACGATATAGACGCAAACCGTATATATGTCGGCGGTTGCTCGAACGGAGGTTGGATGACACTGGAACTTTTGAAGAAGCACGGCGAATATTTCGCGGCGGCATATCCCGTTGCGGCTCCTTACGGATCGAATTATATCGACGAGGCAATGATAAACAAGCTCAAAAATATTCCCATATGGTTTACCCATTCCAAGGACGACCCTACAGTAAAGATTTCAGGGGAGAGCGGAATGCTCAACCAGAATACCAACGAGCTTTACATCAAATTGCTTGCCGCAGGCGCGACTAACGTCTATTATTCTCTGTTCGAGACGGTAACTGTCGGAACGGTCAAATTCAACGGACACTACTCCTGGATATATACTCTTCTCGACCAATGCGTAAACGTTCAGGCGAAGGGAACGGGCGGAGTGTTCAATCTTTCCGACTTCGATATCGGCAGTACTCAGAAAGTACAGGTTGGCGGAAAGGACGCTACGCTTTGGAGCTGGCTCGCCGCTCAGAGCAAAACAGCGTAAATGCTTTTAAAAAGGACGGTTGCGCACAATGCGCAGCCGTTATTTTTGTTTATAAAAACGCGCGATGTAAGCGCGCGTTTTTTATTCTTCGGATTTTACGTAGTAATAATCGTGGTGCCGCAAAAGTTTGTCCGCGGCGGTTACTGGGTCGTCAAATTCGCCCTTAACCTCAACGGAATATTCCGGCGCAACGAGTTCGTCCATCTGGCGCCAGTTGTCGGGGTCGGTGAAGGTCACGCTTTCAAGCGGGCAGCCGTTAAAGACGTTCACTCCCAGCATGCGTACTTTGCTCCCGATTGTTACCGTTTTCAGTCTCGCGCACTGGGCGAAAGTTCTGCTTGCGATTTCCGTAACGAAATCGGGGATGTCCAATGACGTAAATTCCGTGCATAACTGAAATGCTCGTTCGCCTATTATTTCCAGACTTTGCGGAAGCACGAGTTCCGTAATGCCGCAGGCGTAAAACGCCATTGCTCCAATCTCATTTAAAGTGTCGGGAAAATTGATTGTTTTAAGCTCGGTACAAGATTGAAAGGCGTACTTTTCTATAACGGTAACGCCGTTGAAAATCGTGATTTCTTTGATGTTTTCGTTTCGGGCGAAAGCCGATTCCGCGATTTTTCTTACGGGCAGATTATTGTAGTGGGATGGGATTACGACGGCGGTGCCTTTAAAATTTTCGTTGACGCCTGCAACGCTGTAACTTTGTCCGTCCTCGGACGGAACGAAAATAAGTTCCTTTGTGGTTTCAGGTTCGGGAATTTCAGTGTATATGGCGTCGACTCTTACATTTTCAAGGTTGAGACGGTAATACGACCATTCGGCGTTATATCCGTTTTTCACGGGGACGTCCGGCTCTGAAATATGCCTGTTTTCAATATCGTAAAAGCGTTCGGCGTAAAGTTTTCCGTCAGCATAGAATTCCACGGTATATTTTATCGGCGTGTAAACAGCAACCGAAACCGTTTCGCGACAGTCGAGTTCGTACGGCGACCATTTTCCTTCGTAATGCGCCTTTAAAGGTACCTGCGGTTCTTCGAGAATCATATTCTCTACGTTATACGTCCGCCTTTCTTCGAAGCCGTTGCCGTCCGTAAATAGAACGGCATATTCTATGGGAGTATACACGGCGTGGACTTCGCCCGTTCCTTCCGGAAACGGCAGTTTGTAATTCTGCCATTTTTTGGCATAATGCTCTTTTTCTGGGATATCGGGCTCGACTATTAGCGTGTTTTCCACATTGTATTTGCGGGTGCCGACAATTACTCCGTCGGCGTAAAAATCAATAAAGTAATCCACGGGAGTATATTTTGCGTGAACGTCTATGTCGGAAGCTCCCAATTGGTATTCTTCCCAGACTCCCGTATAGTAAGGCTTTGCGGGAACGTCAGGCTCGTCTATGTTTTTGT
>CATKEF010000057.1 GCA_949747905.1 uncultured Eubacteriales bacterium | reverse complement strand
TTTATACTTTTCAAATCGAAAAACAAAGCCGCGAGCGACATGCCGATTAACCCGAATATCCCGCCCGAAGCGCCGCAACTTATATTGCCGGCGATTTGTTCCGCATCCTCGGGACATATTACGGCATAAAGAGGGTCTGTTATGAAAGTTTCGGCAAACGCTATAAGCACGAACATAACGCAAGTAAGCGGAGTCCCGAATTTCTTTTCGGTATAATTACCTATGAAATAAAGACCGACAAGGTTTGCAATCAAATGTAGCAAAAAGCCGTGCAAGAACATACAGGTGAAATTTCTATAAATGCCTTGCGGTTGCAGAAATGCACCCATTGCCATATAATTTTTCAATAAACCGCCGCAAGAACCCATTATGTAATTAAAAGCGGGGGAATTATTTTCATCCCAGTAATTATACCCGGAATATCCGTCCGGAAAAGGCAGATAACAGTCTAAAATATAGACCAAAATCAAAATTGCCATAAAAATATTCGTCGCAGTAATATGCTTTTTTAAATTGAATTTGTTTTTCATAATTATCTTAACCGAAACTCATAAAATTTTTTTAACAGTATTAAATAGTTGCCGACTTGAATTATATCATTCTCAAATCAAAAAATCAATTATTTAAAAATAATAAGACTGAAAGATTTCCCGCCTGCGACTCGGGATAACAATATATGATGAATCGAGCGCAGTGCAATGTCGCTCGGAATACTTCCCTCGTCACCCTGAGGCTTGCCGAAGGGTCCCTCACTTCGTTCGGGATGACAGTTTTATGTCATGTCGAGCGCAGCGAAACACATCCACGCATGTCATGTTGAGCTTAGCGAAACATCCGATTCCTCGCGTTACGCGGAAAGACAAAAAAGCGGTGCGGAAAAAATTCCGTAAACTATGCAATATCGGCACTTCTTAGTTTTACAGAATAATTAATCACCCTATATCGAATTGCCAAGTCAATGCAAATTCCGCGGGCGCGCTTTTTTATTTAAAGCACATAAAAACGACCCGATTAGTTTCGGGTCGCTCTCCGTAAAATATAAATGCCGTATAACCGGTTTTAAAGGCATATCAGGAAAATTTAATAATCGGGTCTATTATGGGCTTTACCAACCCGGACATACCGCCGTTATAGCCGTTAGCATAATGCTCGGCTTGCGCTATTCCGCCTTTTACCGTAATAAGGAAATATTTTGTCGTACCGCGTTCTGGCGAATAAGGATTTTCATTCTGCTCGACTTGCAAACGGTTATGGTGAGGGGTGCTTATCTCGCTTGCGTCTATGATATGTGTAACGGTTACGCCCGGCACATCCTCCGTGCAGTTAAAGTTTAACTGTACCATTTTTCCGTTTACAGAATATACGCCGTCCTCGGTCAACTCCGTATCTACGAAAGCGACAATCTCGCCGCCCAGCATAAATCCGTCGTCCGCATAGCGGGGGAAACTTCCTTCCAGTTTTTCGCGGGCATGCAAAGTGCCGTCTTCGTCCACTTTCCACACTTCGCCGAACATCGAGAAAAGATAGCCGCCCGAAAGTCTGTATGCAATACCGTTTCCATTTTTGCCGCCCCTGAAAAACATTTCTTCCGAAACGCCCTCAAGAGTCACTTCCGTACCCGACTCAACAGGGGCAAGCTCGAAATTCTCTCCGAATACTTTAAGTTTGCCCTCATCGAAGACGTACATTCTGCCGTCCGCGCCGAACATCATTCCGTTATTCCCGGAAAATACTACTGAATTCCCGTAGCGCGTGTAAGAGGGCATATCAACCAGACCTATGGTTCCGCGGTCGGTATATTTGCTGCCGTAACCTTCAAGCAAATATTGCTGACCGTACCTGTCACGGCGCGCGGCTCGCACGAAATAAGCCCAATAGTATGATTTAACCGCATCCGAATCTTTTGGAAGCATCAGCTCGTAACGGATTTTTTCCGTCTGCTCGTCGTAAACAACCGTATACCACTGCGGAATAAGATTGCCGTACATAGGGTCAACGCATAAATAATTTTCCTTGAACGGTTTAACATTTAAAGTGTAATTAGTTGCACCTGAAATCTCGTTAACCTGCGGGATAATATCTTTGAGAGGAAATACTTTCCCCGTTTCGTTGTGTATTACTACCGTTTGTTCCCTCTCGTGATGGCAACCGAAGCCTCTCCATCCGGACAACGAATACGCATACTCATATTTAAGCCACCATTCCCACCCTTCGTCGTTTAAGTAACTGACGTAAGTAAATCCGTCGGAAACGTAAACCATCGCCGCATTGCCCAGCGTATCCTGCCTTACCTGACCGCGACCGTTGGTGCGTTCGTAAACGACTTCGTCTATTTTGCCGTCGTCGCCTATAGCTATTAATACGTTTGCTTTTGTCGGGTCCCAATCGTAGTCCGATTCCCAGTCATACCTGTCCTCGTCGCTCCAATCAACTGAAATTACGCCGTCTTTTTTGTCCGCGGCAAGTGTAATTTTATCGCTTTTACCGGAATCGGAGGGAGTTTTTATATAGGAAACATTGGAAATCGTGGCAGTTTCGGAACCCGATTCGGGCGCGTTCCATACGCCGAACGCCGCAACCCCTTCCATATCCACAAAGGTGTTTTTGAGATTTGCAACCGCGCCCAGAAGTCCGCGGTTATTATAAAGATATATTCCGACGGGAATGCTTACGGCGACCGCAAAGAAAAACACGACAGTCATAATCAAAGCTACGCCGCGTTTGCCGGAAAATACGGGTCTTTTAATCATTGACGCGCTTCCTCCGCCCGTTTGCAGCGTTATCTCGTTGTCGTTTGCGCTATGTGAAGACAATATGCGCTCCGTGCGCTCGCGTTTGGTGGTCTCGTCCGATTTCAAAGAATCGAATGCATCGATATATTTTGAACTCATAACAGCATTACTCCTCCAAAAAATTTTTTAATTTTTCACGCGCCCGACCTATGCGCTTGGTTACGGCGCGCTCGCTACCCCTCGTTATAGAAGCGATTTCCCTCGCGGTATATCCCTCGTAATAATGTAAATACAAGGCGTTGCGGTCGCGTTCAGACAACTTAGAGAGCGCGTCGAACACTTCATCGTAACATACGGGCGGCGAAGGCGCGACATAATCGCGGACAACCGTGCGCATACGTTTACCGGCGCGAAGAAAGTCCTTGCTCTTGTTTATAGTAACGCGAATGAGCCAGGCTTTCAGACCGTTCCGGTCAAAGTCCTTCGGCGGCTTTTTAAGCAATTTCAGAAAAACTTCCTGCACAATGTCTTCCGCGTCAAATCGGTCTTTGGTATACTGAAACGCCACGCGAAATACGGTGTCCGAATACTTATTAACCGCGTCCGATATAAAGTTTTCTTCCGTCGAGTTTATCATACTTCACTTATAAAACGATTTTGCGGCTCCGAAAGAGACATAAAACGTAAAAATTTTTACTATTTTTTACAATTATTTTGCGACCGTACGCAAAAAGATATATACAACATATCACATAATCAACAATCGGTCAAGCCTGATTTAAAACGTTTACGTTTATCCCGATAATTGAGGCAAATAAAACCACGCGGCAGGTCGCTTTAAAAGCGACCTGCCGCGGAATTAATCATAGAATAAACGGCGCCGAAAATATTATCCGACCCATATCGTCTATATTTCCAAAGTTTCAAATGCTCCGTCAATGTAAATCGTAGCTTCGTCCGCAATAAAATGCAATATACAGTAATTGGGGTCGTCTTTCCCGCCGTCGGGAAAATGTCTGCCCAGAAAATCACTCCACCGGTCATATAAATCGTCCTTAACCTTTTTATCGGTTACAATTTTCATATCGCCCGTAAGAGTAACGCTGTCTCCTCCGTCATAAAAGGTTACGCCCGATTTTTCGTTACATTTAAAATGTCTTACTTTGGTACCGTTTGCGCCCGTAGAAAACCAGAACTCTTTTATGCCGTTTGTCTTTAAAGGCATAAGCAAACAAATTCTCGGATATCCTTTCTCCGATACCGAAGCGACCGAACACACGTTACACTTTGTTAAAAGTTTTTCGGCGTTTTCAATAAGTTTTTTATTCATTTATTTTTCTACTTTATATGTTTTCAGATTGTTCAGTGCGTCCGAATTGTTCGATATTACCATACCCACGGTGTTGCAATTATCCATTTCCGAGCAGTGTCCGCAAGTTTCGTTTCCATTACCGAGGGCGCATTGTCTAATCGGACAAAGCCTGTCGCAAAACGGCGTTTTCAGCCCGTCCGCACGGCAACCCTCACAATTTATCATTTCGGGTGTGATTTCTACGCCGTTCAACTCCGACCAAAGGTTTGCCACCTTTTCCCTCAGCGCGTCGTCGTTTTCAAGCGTAGCCTTTCTCGCATCGCATTTTTCGCAGTCCAACCCGCAATATGCAATTAGTTTCTTCATGTGTACATATCCCCTTATGTTACATAGGTCTTAAATTTTTATCGAGTCTGTCCACGAGCCATTCAAACCGTTTTTTTCTGCCCGCATCCGTCACGGCGGAAAAATAAGCTCTCGCATAAGTTTTCTTTACCGACTGCGGCATAGCCTGAAAATTTGCAAACGCCCGCTCATATGCTTGAAGCAAAGCGCAAAGTTCGGCAATATGCTCCTCGCCGAGCGACATTAAATCAACCGCGTCCCACTGTCCGTTTTCCTTTGCTTCTTTAATTTTTTCTCTGCCGAAGTCGGTCATAAGCCCGCGCTTTTCAAGGTCCCGGACAATTGTTTTATTTTTATCCGACCACTTACTTTTCGCCCTGCGCGGCGAAAAGTATTTTTTGTACGTCTTATCGTCAATACTCTTCATTTGCCCGTCTATCCAGCCGAAGCAAAGCGCTTCTTCGAGCGCCTGTAGGGCGGTAATAGTCTTTACTTCTCCGGTTTTCCCGAACAAAAGCCAGACGCCGTCGCCCGATAAACAATTCTCATTCAGCCATGCGCGGAATTCGTCTCTGTCGGTAAATTTCAAAATTTCGTTCATTTGAAGATTATTATATCATATTCAAAGCGGTTTTTCAAACATAAAAAACAAAACCGCACAGATAATTTTAAAAACCGATACGGCGACCAACGGACAAAAATATTTTACTAAGAAATAATTTTACCGTTTTATATTGACAATGCCCATAAATAATATTACTATTAGTAATACAGGAGATAATATGGATAAAATAATTTTAGGGCTATTGTTACTGCAACCGCGAACGATTTATCAATTGCGCAAACGCATAAACGACGGACTGAATCTGATGTACAGTTGCAGCACGGGCAGCATACAAGCCGCTATTAAAAAATTATTGAAAAACGGATATATTGCAGTCAGCGAAATAACGGAAAAAGGCAGGAATAAAAAAATTTACAGCATAACCGACAACGGTTCAAATTTTTTTAACGCGTGGTTAAACAGTCCCATCGATAACGGCACCGCAAAAAATCCCGAGCTGACTAAAATATACTTTTTGGGTTTCGCCGAAAAAGAAACGCGCATCGAATTAATAGAAAATCATATAAAAGATTTAGAAGAAATTTATTTGCGTTTGGAAAAAATACTCAACGAAGGCGAACTGATGTCAAAAGAAAATCATGATAACGTTATATTCAGTTTCCAACTGCAAACGGCAACATACGGACGAGATTTAATGAAATTCAATATCGAATGGTACAATCGGTTATTAAAAAGCATTAAGGAGTAAAAAATGAAAAATTTATATCTCGAGAATTCGCCTGTCGCATATTATATCGACGACACGGCAAACAATGACTGGCTCGTTTTTATTCACGCCGCGTTCGTCGACCATAGAATGTTCGAAAAACAATTCGACTACTTTTCGGGCAAATATAATTTGCTTGCCGTCGATATTTTGGGTCACGGTAATTCAATTCGCGCAAAAAAAGGCGATAACCTCGAAAAAATGTCCGATTGGATAGACCGCATTTTTCAAAAACACGGTATACCCGCCGCTCATTTTGTCGGAATTTCGTTAGGTTCCGTTTTCATACAGGACTTCGCAAACAAGCACGAAAATAAAGTATTGTCCCTCGCATGCTTCGGCGGCTATGACGTCAATAATTTTGACATCGAAAGGCAAAAGGCTAATTCTGAGAGTCAAATAAAAATGATGCTCAAGGCGCTGTTTTCCGTTAAATGGTTTTCAAAAGCAAACAAAAAGATTGCCGCATATACAAGCGACGCTCAGACGGCGTTTTACAATTTGAATATTCAATTCAGAAAAAGTTCGTTTAAGTATCTGGCAGGGCTCAATAAGCTGGTGAATAAATTCCCCCAAAAGCAAAGGCAATACGATTTATTAGTCGGCTGCGGCGAACATGATATACCTGCGGAAATAGAAATAGTCAACGAATGGGCGGAATATGAAAATTGCGATAAAATTATTTTTAAAGACGCCGGACATTGTGCGAACATGGATGCTCCGCAAGCATTTAATATTTGCCTGGAAAAATTTCTGCAAAAACGCCATCGTAATAGTTAATGACTTTCACGTGTTCAAACCGTTTAAGACAGACGAGGCAAAAAAATTACGCACGCATTGTTTGAACGCGGCAAAAAACCATAAGGCATACGCCTTGTGGTTTTTATTGTTTAAAATCTGTATTACGATTTCTTTTTACTTCTATTTCGTTTATGCTCGCCGACGGTTTTCTCACGGATACAGATAATCTTATAAACACAAAAGCGGTTCGGAACTATCCCGCGGCTATAACATCTACCAAAGAAAAATACCCCGTTGGAAGGGATATTTTTCTTTGGTGGAGCTAACGAGATTCGAACTCGTGACCTTTTGACTGCCAGTCAAACGCGCTACCAACTGCGCCATAGCCCCATACTATTCAGTTTTTATTTTCTTTTCGGTACTGGCAGTGCGGGACGTCGAGGGAACCTCTCCTTCCCGACTCCCGGTTTGCACTTTCAGTGCAAAGCGTCGCCTTTTGGCTCGCGCAAACGCGCTACCAACTGCGCCATAGCCCCATACTATTCACTTTTTATTTTCTTTTCGGTACTGGCAGTGCGGGACGTCGAGGGAACCTCTCCTTCCCGACTCCCGGTTTGCACTTTCCCGATTTACTTTGCGACGATTTTTCAAGTATTAACCGCAACGTTTCAACCCCGCGGTGTTTGGTGGACGAGTCGGGACTTGCACCCGAGTCTTACAGGTTAAGTAGGAGCTTTCTACATACTTATTACGCCTTTATCTCAACCCGCGCCGCCGACGAACGGGCGACTGAGGGAGCCTGCCGCAAAATACGATTCGGTACGCGCGGCAAAACGCGCCGAAAAGTTTACCGTTTAATTAACGCCGCTTACGCGCCAACGGCAATGCGCGCTGCGACGGACAGCATTAAGTTACGCTGCGCAAGCCATGCTTGCTCCTCCGAAGGAGGGGAAAGCTACGACTTTAGAATCTTTGGATTCTGCATTTAAATTTAATTTTCCGTTTTTACAAAGCCGAGCCTTTGGTATGCTTTTCTCTTCCTCTGCCTGCAATCGAATCTGAAACTCGCCCGATTACAATTGCCGCGCAAACAATATTATATATGCGCACGTTAAAAAAATCAAGCGTTTGATTTTGTTTTTTATTGACATTTATCCGTAAATACTATAAAGTAAAATAAAATTATGATTTACACCGTTACATTCAACCCCTCGCTCGACTACTACGTCCATGTGCCCAATCTGAAAGCGGGAATAGTCAACAGAACAGCGAGCGAAAGACTTGCCGTAGGTGGCAAAGGAATAAACGTTTCCCTTGCTTTGAAAGAATTGGGCGAAGACACCCGCGCCCTCGGCTTTGTCGCAGGATTCACCGGCAAATATATCCGTCAGAAAGTAACGGAACTTGGGCTCGATTACGATTTTATAGAAGTTCCCGGCAACAGTCGCATAAACGTCAAAATAAAGAGCAATACCGAAACCGATATAAACGGCGCAGGCGCCGAAGTGGGTGCGGGCGATATCAATAAACTTTCAAGAAAACTGAAAAGCATACTTTTGGAAGGGGATTGGTTGGCGCTTTGCGGCAGCACGCCGAGAAATCTCGACGGTTGCACATATGCAGATATGCTCAAAAAACTCAAAACGGTAAAAGGCGTCAGTTTGGTTGTGGACGCAAGCGGAAAACTTTTGACCGAAACGCTTAAATACCGTCCGTTTCTGATAAAACCGAACGTCTATGAAATGTGCGAAATATTCGGGTTGCAGACCGTGCCCGACGTGGAGGGAATTTTTGCCTGCGCAAGAAAATTGCAGAATATGGGCGCGCGAAACGTTATAGTCTCTATGGGCGGTTCCGGAGCGGCGATGGTTACGGAAACAGAACAGTCCATCTACGTCCGCGCCGCAAGAGGACAGCTCGTCAATTCGGTTGGAGCAGGCGACAGTATGATTGCCGGTTTCATTCACGAATATATCAAATCCGGCAACTATTTTTCGGCGCTGAATTTCGCCACAGCAGCAGGAAGCGCATGCGCTTTCACGCACAACCTTGCGACGAGAGAACAGATTGAGTATATCGAATCACTGATGTTATGACGGAACTTTATTCTATAAAAAACGAAGACGTATATAAAAAACTCCGAAACATTCTCAAAACGAGAACGGACGTCTTTTACGAAATAAAACGTACGGAAAACGGCAAACCGTTTATAGAGGGCAACCCCCTCTTTTTTTCAATTGCTCATAGCGGCAAATGTGCACTTATTGCGGTAAGCGACAATCCTGTCGGCGTCGATTTCGAAATTTTTAGAGAAAAAGAACATATGGCGATACTTATACGTTTTACCGAACGGGAAAAATCGGAAATAAAAAACGAAAACGATTTCCTGCGGCACTGGACGGCGCGGGAAGCGTTTGTAAAGATGCGCGGAGCAGAACTTTGGGAAAATCTGAAAAGTCTTGAATTCTTCGGCGGAGAAATTTACTTTGACGGAATAAGACAGAACTGCGAACTGAAAACATATATATTCCCCTCGGGCATAGCCGCCCTATGCATACAAAAATAAACTCCAAACATTTGCAAAAAGTATTGTATTGTGATATAATACTTTTATGAAATGTTTCGTGATTGCAATGGAGAAAGAAGCCGCGCCCGTGATAGCGGCAATGGAGATTGAAAGCGACGCGGTAATACGCGGTAAACATGTGATATGCGGCACCCTATACGGCGAAAAAGTATTCGTCGTAGTCTGCGGAGTGGGCAAAGTAAACGCCGCATGCGGCGCGCAATACGCAATCGACTGTTTAGGCGCGACCGCGATAATAAACGTCGGCGTCGCCGGAGGGCTCAAAAGTCTCGAAATAGCCGCTATTTACGGCATACGTGCCGCCGTACAATACGATTTCGACCTCACTCAGCTCAACGGAACGACTATCGGAACGCTTGACGAATTCAACGATAACTATCTTACACTTGAATATAATTGCAATTATCCGCCGAAAAAGCTCGCAACGGGCGACAGATTCAACGACAGCGAGAGCGACTATAAACTTCTGACCGAAACTCTCGACGCAGACATACGCGATATGGAGGGCGGAGCAATTGCTCAGGTATGCATACATTCCGGCGTAAAATGCTATCAGTATAAAATAATCTCCGACCTCGCCGGCAGCGGCAGCACAACCGAACAGTACCTTAAAAATCTCAACCTTTGTTTTAAAACTCTTGAAAGAGAGCTTGAAAATATTCTCGGATTTTCAGTTTAAAGAGGTAACACAAATGATTAAACTCGGCGGCGGCTGGGACGAAGCGTTAGCGCCTTTGTTTTCCGACGAAAGATATTTGAAAATACGCGAATTCTTAAAATACGAATATTCGCACTACATTATTTACCCCGACATGTACGACCTCTTCAACTGTTTCAGATTTACCCCTTTAAAAAACGTAAAGGTTGTAATTCTCGGACAGGACCCCTATCACGAACCGGGTCAGGCTCACGGATTGTGCTTTTCGGTAAAAAAAGGTGTAAGCCTTCCGCCCTCTCTTCAAAATATTTATACTGAAATAGAGAGCGATTTGGGAATCAGAGAACCCGCTTGCGGCGATTTGACAAAATGGGCGGAAGACGGAGTTTTGCTTCTGAACACTACTCTTACGGTGCGGGAACACAAAGCGAATTCGCATTCCAAATGCGGCTGGGCATGGTTTACAGACGAAGTGATAAAAATCGTTTCCGAAAAATGCGACGACGTGGTTTTCATACTGTGGGGCGGAAACGCGCGCAGCAAAGTACCGCTCATAGACAGAAAAAAGCATTTTATACTCGAAAGCGTTCACCCTTCGCCGCTTTCCGCTTATAACGGATTTTTCGGTTGCCGCCACTTTTCAAGGGCAAACGAATTTCTCGAATCGCGCGGCAAAAAACCCATCGACTGGAATCTGAACCGATAAAACCAGTTTCAGACGGCTGCATATGCGGCATTCATAATCATAAAGAGGATTTAAAATGAAATATATTGTCGTATTGGGCGACGGAATGGCAGACTTGAATATTGCGGAACTTAAAGACAAAACCTGTCTCGAGTTTGCAAAAACCCCCGTTTTAGACGAGCTTGCGCCTTTGTCGGAAGTCGGACTTTGCAAAACAGTTCCCGACGGAATGAAGCCCGGTTCCGACGTGGCTAACATGTCCGTTCTCGGCTTTGCGCCGAATAAATTCTATACGGGACGTTCGCCTTTGGAAGCCGTATCCATGGGCATAGATTTAAAACCCACGGACGTAACCTTGCGTTGCAATCTTGTAACACTTTCGGACGACGAGCCGTATGAAAATAAAACGATGCTCGACTATTCCGCGGGAGAAATCACGACCGCCGAAGCCGCCGAACTTATAGACTATCTCAAAAAAGAATTCGATGACGAACGGCTAACACTGCACGCAGGAATCTCTTACCGCCACTGTCTGGTTGTAAAGGACGGTATAACGGGACACAACCTGACTCCCCCGCACGATATTTCCGACAAAAAAATAACCGAACACCTGCCGAAAGGCGAAAATGCGGAAATTTATCTCGGAATGATGAAAAAAAGTTATGAGCTGCTCAAAAATCATCCTGTAAATCTGAAAAGAACTGCCGAATGTAAAAACCCGGCAAATTCCGTATGGCTATGGGGAGAGGGAACAAAACCCGCACTCGAAAGTTTTGAAAAAGCGCACAATCTCAAAGGCGGAATAATTTCGGCGGTGGATTTGGTAAAAGGCATCGGAATGCTTTCTTCTCTGAAAATCATAGACGTCGAGGGAAGTACTGGAAATTACGATACGAATTTTCAAGGCAAAGCCGAAGCAGCCGTCGAGGCGCTCACAGACGGGCTCGATTTCGTATACATCCATATGGAAGCCCCCGACGAATGCGGACATCACGGAGATTTCCGCCACAAGATTTATTCCATAGAGAAGATTGACGGCGTCGTAAAAACGATAATAACAAAACTTAAAGCGGCGGGCGAAGATTTCGCAATGCTCGTGTGCCCCGACCATCCGACGCCTTGCGCTTTAAAAACGCATACGTCCGACCCCGTGCCCTATCTTCTATATACAAACAAAAAGAACCTCGGCAACGGCGCGATACGATACACCGAAGACGAAGCGGCGAAGACGGGATATTATACCGAAGAAGGTCATCTTCTTATAAAGAAACTGTTTGACATAAAATAATATAAAGCCGTCCGCATACAGCGGACGGCTTTTTCAACAAATAACGGGATGTTTCGCTACGCTCAACATGACAAAAACATCATTCCGTTTCTTCTCGACATGACAAAACCTCGTTCCGTTTTTCTTTGTCATTCCGAGCACAGCGAGGGACCCCTTATACAAACCAAGGATGACAAAAAATATCTTCCCGAGCCGTAGCGAGGTACCCTTCGCTACGCTCAGGGTGACAGTTGAATGTCATTAGATTGTCCCTTGTCATTCCGAAGCGCTTTTTGTCGTTCTGAGCCGCTTTCTGTCATTCCGAGGCGTAGTCGAGGAAACATATAATCGGTGCGCCGCAATACATTTGCGGCGCATTACATATGGCGTTACGCACAAAGGGAGAAACAAATTCATCGGGTGCCATACTTAATCCCAACCGACGCTTGCGCTTTAAATGCACCGTTTCGCATGTTAGATGCGGAAATGTACGACAAAAACTTCACCCGCCCGCATATGTCCCATGAAAAAAGTGAAGCCGTTTACACTTGTTTTTAAAAAAATATGTTTAACCCGTAATATGTGACTTGCTGCAATTCGTCGATATACCGCGTTTATCAAGCCGCATTTCGAGAACGAAATCGATTTGCCGTCAAAAACTCCTCTGAAATAAAAACAAGCGGCGATTTTATGTTTTTAAACGTAAAATCGCCGCTTTCGCGTAAATTTATAAAAAAAGTGTTGCGTTCAAATTTACACTTTAAGCTCGGGGAAAAATTTCCATGGAACTATATCCTTAGGCGGTTCGATTAAAAATTTCAACGTTTCGCCCGTAGTGGGATGACTGAATTTCAAAGAATACGCCCAAAGCGCGAGTCTGCCTTTGACCGCTTTTTCTCCGCCGTAACGCATATCGCCGTATACGGGACAGTTTATTGCCGAAAACTGTACCCTTATCTGGTGCGTTCTTCCCGTATGCAACGTGATTTCCGCAAGAGACAGTCCCGCTTTTTCCTCGATAAGATTATATTCCAGCGAAGCGAACTTTGCGTTTTCCTCAGTCTGAGTACAAACGTAAACGGTATTGGTGACGGAATTTTTTCTGAGATAGTTTTCGAGCACGGCTGTCTTTTTATTCGGCTTACCGCAGAGAACGGCATAGTATTTCTTTTCAAAACCTCCGTTTTTCATCTGCTCGGTAAGCCTTGCCGCCGCCTTGCTTGTCTTGGCGAATACCATCACTCCGCCCGTCGGTCTGTCCAATCTGTGAACAAGCCCCAAAAACGCGTTTCCGGGCTTATTGTAGGCAACCTTTAAATACTCTTTCACGCAATCGAAAAGATTTTCGTCCCCGCTTTCGTCCGGGCAACACGCCGTCATCTGAGGTTTCAGAACAACTATCAGGTGGTTGTCCTCGTACAAAATATTGAGTTCGTCAGTCTGCATAATCTTCTCCCGTAAATAGTCCGCTGGCTCCGCACGGCAACGGGATTCCCTCTTCGGTGGCTATTCCCACCTCGTATGCGTCCGCTTTACCGCGGAAGTTACCGAGCGCAAGCGTTAAAATATTTTTCAATACCGCGGGCTGCAAACCCGTTGTATAGCTGTTTATCAGAAAAAACAAAGGCTTTTCGGCAAGAATATTCGTACACGCCTTGACGAATCCGAAAAGGTCGCGCTCTATCTTCCACATTTCGCCGCCCGGACCTCTTCCGTAGCTCGGCGGGTCCATTATAATTCCGTCGTATCTGTTGCCTCGCCGAGTCTCCCTGGCGACGAACTTCATACAGTCGTCCACAATGTAACGTATTCCGCCGTTTACGCCCGAAAGCCTCGCGTTTTCGCCCGCTCTTTCCACCATGCCCTTCGCCGCGTCTACGTGCGTTACCGAAGCACCCGCAAGAGCGCAGGCTACCGACGCCGCACCGGTATATGCGAAAAGATTGAGTACCTTTATTTCCTTTTTACCCTCTTTGCGCGCAGAAATAATAAGACGTCCGAGCTCGTTCCAGTTGACCGCCTGTTCGGGAAAAAGCCCTGTATGTTTGAACCCCATAGGCTTCACTTTGAAAATCATGTTACGATAACTTACAGTCCATTCCTGCGGAAAATTACCGCGTTTTTCCCATGCTCCGCCGCCTTTTTCGCTGCGACGGTAAACGGCGTTTATATCCTTTCGGGAATAAAGATCGTCCCCCGTCCAGATTACCTGCGGGTCGGGACGGAGAAGAATAACCCCGTTCCAGTTTTCCAGCTTCATTCCGTCGGATGTAGCCAGTATTTTGTAATCGCTCCAATCGTCGGCAATTTTCATAGGAAAATTATAACAGAACACGCACCAAAAGTAAAGCGAAATCAAACGCGCTTTATAAATGCATTGCGCGCGACAAAAGCCGCGCGCAAATCCCGTCGACATTATGTACTGTACGTGTACAGTACGTTGTAAAGCGTAGAATAATAATTTCCGAGATATCTTTTCGCAACCTCGTCAGAAGCGTACAGCGCCATTCTTTCCGCGGGGTCGTTTATAGAAAGATAATAGTCGCGGACAATGATATATCTGTCGGTGTAAGACAGCGTATAATCCACTATATATCCCGCTTTTTCATCTTCCTCATCCCTGTCGGGGAACGGTTCGTTGAGCTCAATCGCGTACATAAGCTGTTCGACGAGTATCGCCGTTTTATATTCGAATTCCGCCTCCAGTTCGGCACGTTTCTGCTCTATCAGCGACGAATTTTTCATACCGTTGGAATAAGCGAACTTTTTGAACATCTCAAAGTCCTGTTCCGTCTTATGCCTGAGCTCGTTTTTGTTTTTCTGCGCCGTTCTGAGAAGCTGCATCTGTATTGTGGAAAGCGCTTCCAGTTCGGCGTCGCTGATTTCAATGATATCAAACTTCATTCAACACCTCCGCACAGGCTTTGACATTCTCTATTTTTCCGTCGCCTTTTACGGTTATTTTAAAGTTATACCCCCTCATATGCGGCGATAACTCGCCTTTTATGTTTGTAAACGTGCGTTTGCCCTCTTCGCACTCCACGATAATTTCGGAAGCGAATCCGTCGAAAAATATGTCTTTCAAAACCTTGTTTTTCCTGCTTCCGAAATCGATTTTCCCGCTCGTAAAAACAAACCGTCCTCCGCCGCTCAAAACGGTTGTACCGCAGCGCGAAAAACAGTAAACACCGTCGTTTACGGCAAAAGCGTCCGCTTCGGCGAGGACAATATATGCGCCGCCGTCACGGCAATACACGAAAACGGCGCGTTCGCCGTCGACCTTGACTCCTGTAAAATAATCGCCGCCGAACGACGCCGCAGGTCCGCGTTCGGGGACCAAATTTTGTATTCCGTGAGTTACTTCGGAAATTTTTTCGCCGTCGAAGCTATAAAAACCGCTCTCGGTAAAAAACAGCAGCTTATCGCCCGCGACCGCGGCGGTTTCGCCGTATATCCTTTCCGTCGAAAATCTCGCGTTTCCGACGGAAAAGTTCTCTGGATTGCCGTTAACGGACATAACCGTGATACCGTATTCCCCGACGACGATTAGTTTCCCGCCAAGCTCTGCAACGTTGACGATTTTTCCGTAACGACAGTCGTTAAGCAACCAACCCGCGCCTGAGATGCCCTCTTTGGAATCGAGCGCTCCGCCCTCTCCCGACCACCTCAGTTTGTAGCCGTTTTCTTCGTCCGCGCCGAAAAGCCTTCCGCAGCGCATAACCCCGCAAGCAAGTCCCGCCTTTACGTCCGCAAGTACTTTAAAGGAAGTCCCGTCGTGACAAAGACAGGCGGCGGATGTTACGAGCACAAATCTCTTTTCCCCGCCGTCATACTCCTCCACGGCAAACTGCCTTTCTCCCGCAAGCGGCGATAAAAGCGAAAAATCACAACCGTTTCCCGAAGCGTACACATTGCCGCCCGAGCACAAGAAAAACCTCTCTGCTGCGCGCGAATAACAAGCGAAAGTTATACCCGTATAGCCCCCTTCCTTCAAAAGACGCGGCGCGAGCGCCGGAATTATTTCGTTTCCCGACGCCCTGCAATTTATAGGCACGGCGCCCTTTACGGAAAGCACGTCGACGCACGCGACGGATGTCTTCGGATATACGACGGTCCCCCTCATACCCACCTCCTGTCGCGAATAACGGCTCCGCTTGCTTCCCGCCTTCTGAGCGCGGCGATTTCCGCGCCGTATCTGCTTTCCCAGTATTCCGCAAATTTTATTTCGCCGTTTATAAGACAGTATTCCGCGGCGGTTCCGTAGGCGAGCACGCGCTCGCCAATCTCTTCGCCGTATTCGCAATCGTCGGTAAGCGATTTTTTTGCGGGCGGATGTTCGTACTTCACCGTAAAATGCGTCGCCTCCGCCTTCAAATACAGAGAGGACACGGTATACGCCGTCTCTCTTCCGTCCGATTCAACGCCGAGAATTCTCACAACGGGCGCGCGGAACGACGAAAACGAGACTCTTCCCGAAACGGAAGTAAACTGTTCTTCCTCAACGAGCGGAAAGCCGTTTTTCGATAATTCGTCCTCCACAGCGTTGTAGCAGAATAAGAGCGTTTTTACGATTTCCGTCTCCTCGCCCGCGGATGCACCGCCTTCTTCAAGACTGCCCGCAATACCCTCTCTGTCCGTCAATTTCAAAGCGTGGATAATTACGTCTTTGACCTTCATTTATACTCCTTTCCCCTAATCGGGGTAAATCCGACGCCGTGCGGAAAACCGCACGGCGTCCCTTTTTACGTTTATGACGCTCAGGCGTTGAAATTTTTAATCATAGCCTGTCCGCACGGCTTTTTGCATATGAGCTCGGCATATTTGACAAGGGTGGCGCCGTAAGCCGCCTTGCCGGGTATCTGCCTGAGAATTTTTCCGTCCTCGTCTTCAAGCCATTCCCAGTCGCAAAGCTGATTGAGCGAAAAATCATCCGTATTGAGAAACAATATCCTGTTCTCGGGACAGAATTTATCCGCATATACGGGAATATCGTTTACCGTAACCACGCCCACGCCCGTGCGCGCGTCGATGGAATTCGTCACGCGGCGGTTGTCGGCGATGAGCGAAGCGATTTTTTTGCGGGTTTTATAGGAACAGATTATCATATTGATTTTACTGTTAAACCCTCCTCCATACGGTCGATAACGTCTGTGAGCATCTCTTCGGTAAATTTTTTATTCGCGTCGAATACGTACGGCGCGAAATAAGGTTCAGAAGTTTTTGTATAACCGTACAGCGAAGCCGAATCGAAGATGGCGCCCAGTCCCGTAAGCTCGTTGTCCTTGCATCCGTGAAGATACATCTTGCCGTTACATATCGCGTCCTCAACCGCCTTGGAAAAAGTCACGGTGGAAGTTTTGTGGTTTACCGCCGTAATAACAAGACCGTAACTGTCGCCCTCGAGTCCGGGCGTAGTGGGAACGACGTCAACGGTAAGTCCTACGTAATAATCTTTGACGACGTCGACAACGTATTCCTTGTCCGTTATCGAATCGCCCACGGAACAAATCAGCCCCGTGCCGTCACCGAAGAGCATACGCTGAAAGTTGTGTCTGGCACTCATAATGAGCCCCTCCATTTCGGCGTTTAAAAGATTTACGAATGCGCCCGAATTATCGCGCGAAGCTCTTAAAGCCTTGTCGCTTATCTCTACGGTACCGTAAAGATTTTTCAGGGGCATGGTTATCGCAAGATAGCGGTTTTTATAGGGAGCGGGCAAATCGCCGTCCTCCGAACCCGCCAGTACGTTTCCGCACGTGCCGCGTACGACGGACATTTTGACGTCCTTGCCGTACACGTTGTTTGTATTTTTTTCAATCGCCGCGAAAAAGGGCGAAATGCCGTCGTTGAGCTGCGCCGAAACGGCATCGAGATAATAATCTTTCAGCGCTTTGTCTGCGTTTTCTATAGTTACCAAATTTTTTCTCCTTTAATTTTTCAGAAATCTTTCCGCAAGTTTTCCCGCTTCCCTCACGGTAGCGGGCTTTACAGCGGGCGCCGCCGCGGATACGCCGCCCGTTATAATGGGAACTCCTCTGTTTTCCGAAAGCGATTTAAGGTAATCGCCTATTACCGCCTCCCGCACCCGCGCGTCCGCGAGCGCCTTTTTAAAAAATTCCCCGTCGTCGTACGCCGTACCGCCGGAGGGCGCGCCCCGTTCGGGCATATCGTGCGCCTTGTTCCGTTCTTCCAGTTCTTTAAGCCGCTGACTGCGCTTTGTAAATTCGGCTTCGAGATTGGTATATGCGGCAACGAGGGCGTCGACGCTGCCGAATTTTTCGGGAACAGTCGCGGCTACATTCTTTTCCGCCGATGCGGTATCCGCCGTTCCCTTAATTCCGGTCGTCGCGTTATCCTCTCGCGCCGTTACGTTTTTGTCATGTTCATTCATCTGTCTTTGCCTCCGCAAGTTTTTTTCGGTGCACGCTTATATGCGCGCACAATCTCTTTTCCGCGTCGCCCGACAAGTTTTCCGTAAGTAGGAAAGCCGTATGCTCCGTTATGTGCGTCGCGTGTTCGTCGTACTCTTTCACTTCGACCGAACCCTTTTTTAACCTCAGATTTTCCTCGCCCGCGCGCGCTCTGTTCAGCTCACTCAAATCTCTCTCGCCCGAGAGAGAACCGTACCCGAGCAATTCGAGAATTTTGTTTTTCGCGGAAACTCCGAGTTTGCCGTCCCTATCCGTAAAAAGTCCTTTATCGAGAATTTCATATATGACGGTGCGCCTCTGCGCGGGAGACATATTGAGGTCACTGTCCGCTTCGAAAACCACGTCGTCGGTGGAAATGTCGCTCCCTTTGAAGTAAAACAAACTTAAAACGTTGTTCTCTCCTGCGTATTTTATAAGTCTGACGTCGGTCGCAAACTGGCGGTAAAGCCGCAATATGTGCCTGCCAATCGTTTTCAGCGCACGCTTTAAAGCGCCGTATGTAGTGCTCAGACGCAAATCGTCCTGGTCGATTATAAGTTGCAGTCCCGTAGCAGACGTAATGCCCGCAAAGCTGTCCGCATTGTCCGATAAATCGCCCGTACCCGAAATTTTGGAAAATTCGGAAAGGAGACATTCCTCCTCTTTGAAAAATTCGTCTGGAACGTTGCCAAGAGTCATCATCTCGGGCGGGGTGCCGCCCTGGCGGTAAACGAGTATTTTCCCCGGCATAAGTCCGTCCTCAACAAGCTCGTCGGTATCGACAGAGCCGTCCTCCACGGCAACAGTGCCCATAGCGATACGATTAAGAAATTCGTGTTTGCGGTTTTTTACGGCGTTGAAAGCCCTTTGCAGCGGAATCAGCCTCTCCACCACGCTGGAACCGAAGAAACTGCCCGCCGCAGGCACGGATACCTGTTTCACAAACGGATATTCTCTCCTGCCGCCGTCTCCGTTTACGTACGGCAGAGCGCCGTCAAAAAGAAGTTTGCCGCCAGCGACAATCGTAAGTCTGCCTTCTGGGTACTCCGACGAAGCGCGCTCGTAGCGCTCTATCACCAGTTCGTAGCCGTGCATAACCGCAGAGTTTTGGGATTTGTCCTTAACGCTTACAGTATCTTTGAGCGGGGCAAAAACCGCGGATTCTATATCTCTTCCCTCCAACTTCACCCCGTATGCCTCGTAAATGTCCTTAACGGGCAAAGCCTTTGCATGAATTATGCTCGGCTGCAAAAAAATGTCTTCTTCCGTGAGCGAATACGGATAAATTTCGAATGGCGGAACAGCGATTATTTCCACATCCCCCTCTCTAAGCCCTTCACCGTCTTCCGTAACTCCGAGAACCGCGCCCTTACCCGTATTCCAGACGACCTTGTAAAATGCCGTTCCGCATATTTCCGACCACATAGTAGCTAAGGAAACTTTCCCGTCTATGTCCGTTTTTTCCTGCGCGGCGGCAAGTATAGCCGCCGCGAGCGACGCGGCGTGCCTGTCATCCTCGTCGTCGGAAGCCGCCCTTACCGTGAGCGCAGGACGTATTCTTGACAACTTTGAAAGCCTTGTGTCCAAAATGGGCGCTATATGGTTGAACACCCGTTTCTGCTGCCAGTAGTAGCGGTCCTCCTCTTCCCGTATCTCTCCAGCGCCGTCAAGCACGAGATACTGTCTGCCCTGAACGAAATTTACGTTCAGCTGCCACTGCCTTTCAAGTAGCCTGCGCCCTTTCTGCCGTTCCTCGAAATCCCGCTCGACTTCTCTTGCGAGTTTTTCTTCGGCAGTAAGCTGTGTGTCGTCGTTAATCAATTTCCATCTCCTTTAACATCTTCAAAAGTTCGCGTTTTTCCGATTCGAGTTCTTCGTCGGATAAATGTTCGTCGTTGCCGTCCATAAGCAGTTTCACCGCTTTTATATCGGGCGGTATATCCTTTTTCGTAACCTTTTTCTTTACGAGCGTGAGTTCACCGTCCTTCATCACGAATTCCTCCGTAACCTCGTCCGAACTCATACCCGTCGCGCATTTTAAGAGCGCGTTCTTGACTTTCTCGTCCTTAAAAATTTTTTACCTCCTTTTTCTGCGCCGCAGTCTGCGCATTTTATCGTTAAGGATAGGCGGAATTTCACGCTCTCTTTCGGGCGGACGTGGGCGAGTCATTATATAATAGCGCAACTCGTCCATTGCATGGTCGTCTTTTTTAACCGGTACGTCTCCCGCCGCCCAGAAGTAAGTTTTGAATTCCTCTATCATATTCACGCAGTTTGAAAAAATATATAGATTCCCCTCCCCGTTTCCCCTCTTTAAAAAGGACTTTACACGCGATACCCCCGCGAATATGTCCTTGTTAACACGGGTATTCACCATAATTCCCCTTTCGCAAAACAGCTCCGCCACGCTTGCAGAACCCGCAAGCGTACGCTGATTCGCGGCGCTGTCTATCAGCGCGCTCAGCCTGCCTTTACCGTCCGTTTTCCACCCCAGTTTACCGCTTATCTCCCTTATCGCCTCAGCGTGCGCGTCCACGTTCATTCCGCTTGCAAACCACTCCGCAACAACGTAAACGTTGCCGTCCCAGTCAACGCAATACCAGTGCGCCGACAGCGGATTGTTGAGTCCGGGGTCAATTGAAATAGCGTCCTGCCATTCGCGCGGCACGTCGAACGGCTCGATAACGCACGCGCTTTCGTCGAATTCGGGATATACGAGACCGGCTCCCTCGGAAAATTTTCCGTACCGTCTGGCGTCGAGAGAGGACGTGTCCATTGATTTTCCCAACAAGCCGATTTCGCTTTTCGACAGAAACGGGTTGTCCTCCCAACTCATGAATTCGCACCATACTTCGGGGTTCTTCCTCGCATTGAGATAAATCTCGCTCCATATGAACGTGCGTCCTTTGAGCGGAGTCATCGTGCCGAATATATCCCCGCGTCTGTCCATAACGCGCATTAAACATTCCTCGTAAATATCGCGCGGCGGCTCCTCGTCAAACCACACGAAGTCGAGCGAACTGCCCTGAAATTTTTCCCGCCCCTGGTCGCAGCTTTTGAAACCGAGCGTCGATATACCCCCGAACACGTTTTTGATTTTTATCTGGTCTATAATTCCACCCGACGGACTGTCTTTTCTGCCCTCCAGCATAACAATATCCGCTATCCAGCTTCCGGGAAGATAATATAAAATTTTCGCCTGAGCGACGTCGCGCTGCACCTGCCGAGAAAGCGATACGACCCACCCGAAACAGTCCTTTCTGTTCTTTCTGTAAGGATGTATGCCTCTCAGATACCATATGCACTCTACTGCGCCGCACTCCGTCTTGCCCGAACGGTTGCCGCCGAACACCCAACGATTTCGCTTTTTGCACTTATGAAACAGCATTTGTTTTTTATGTTTTTTTCTGCCCTTGTTGTATCCCGACAGCTTATCGTCGGCTTTGCGTCTTTCAAGCTCTCTTTCAATCAACGCAATACGTTTTAATATTTCTTCCCTTTGCATAAGACCTTTTACGACGAAATAACTTATTTTTCTCCGTTCCTTTACCTTTATAATAGTGTGAGTATGAAGTCAGTTAAGTCAGCCGTGCTCGCGGCGCTCGTAAACTTAATAATCTGCTTTAATACGGCGCCCGCGGTTGTAACAAAAGCCGACGAGGCGCGCTACGCCTGCGCTCCGCACGGTTCCACCGTTTACTTCTGCGGAGAAAAAGACGAAGATAAAGCTCTTTTCGCCATTCCGCAGACGTACTGCGTGGAAATTCTCGGCACCGAGGGCGACTGGTACTACGTAAAATACGCCGAAGACAACGGAATTTACCGTGCAATGTACGGTTACTGCCAAAAAGACGATGTCATGCTCCTTGAAAAACCTCCCGAAAATATATATCTCAATCTCGTAATCAAAGTTGCATACAATACCGATACGCCGGAAGGCGTTCTTCCTCCCCTCGGCACGCTGGAAATAGACGCGGCGTATTACGGCGCATACAAAGTCGGGCAAAAAGAATATTCTTACGTGCTGTGCAACGAAAATTTCGGCTACGTACCTCAGTCCGTAAAAGACTACCCGCTCAACGATTTACCTTCCGCCCCGACTTTCGGTAAACAGGACGACGGCGGAGGCGCTAAACTCATAACGGCGCTCGCGGTAACAGGCGTCGCCGCCACGGCTATTATAATTCTGTTTATAAGCGGAAAAAAACCAAAGCTCAATGAAACCGACGTCACGACTACATAAGACAGTAATATTCTTTTACAAGTCGCACCCCCTCTTCGAATCTGTCCACCGAACGCGCGCGTCTTGTGAATTTCACTGCTGCGCGCTTGATTGCCTTTTTACAGTCTTCCGAAAGCCTTGACGTACCTTTTCGTCTCTTTCCGTAAAAACAAAGTATACGTCTCTCTTCGGCGGTTAAATCTTTCATAACCGAATCGAGATAATTCCACAACTTCGAAAGGTTGTCCTTCGTTTGTATAATCCGTATAATTCCGTCGGCATAGTACTGCGCGCATTTCCCGCAACCGGCAGACGAAAGCGCATATTTCAGAATAATATTATCAAACGCCGCTTCCAGAACTTCGGCGGAAAAATAAAACCGCAAAAGTTGTTTTCTGTTCACTTCAACCTCCGTCTATAATTTGCAAACATTTGTTTGTTTACGATTTTATTATAAACGGAAAATATGACAAAAACGTAATAATTAAAAAATAAATTTCAATTTTTCATAAATTTTTCCGTACCCAAACCGTTACTCAAAAAGGTTTACAAGCAAATAAAGGTGTGATATAATGAATTTCGTGAAAAAACTTGTTTCTTTGACAACTGTATCATGCGCGACTCTTTGCGCTGTTCTATCTTTCGGAACGGTAGCCTTTGCCGAAGCCGCGCAACCCGTATATCCCGAAAATTTTACCAAAAATCTGGAGGACAGGCTTAACGACGTTTCCGATTTCGCAATTGCAGACAACGAATACGCCCTGGCGGACGGCAACAAAATAGTTGTTCTTAAAAACAACGGCATTTCCGAATACGACATAGGCTCGAAAGTTATGGCTCTCGACTGCGTGACAGACGAAACCGAAACGGTTTTCTATTATAAAAACGGAGACGGAGAAACTTTTTCTCTGCCCGAAAAAACGCCCGCCGAGCATAATTTCCCCGAATCGGGCACAAGATTCCAAACTGCGGACGGCGATTATAAACTTTCAGAAGACGGCGAAGTCAGATTTTGTCCGTTAAACGAATTCGAATTTCTGCCCGTCGAAGCGAACGGAGCCGTTTTCTCGGTTATAAAAAGCTATTCAGATACGGTATACGGTCTGAGCGGCAATTCGCTCTATTCGTTCAACCGCACTTCGGCGACAAAAACCAAACTCAGCTATACCGACTTTTCCGCCGCGGAAACAATAGCCATCGGCGACACCGCGGCAAAACTTTCAAACTATAACGTCGAAACGCTTCATTACGTTGCTCTTTCTGAAAACGCTTTTTTGACCGAAGTCAATCTCGACGAGCTGAACGGACCCTATTTCAAAACAGGAACGACCCTCAAAGTCGGCGCGTCCGACGGTCCTTCGGTAGGAAAAACGGCTCTTCTTCTATGTAAAACGGGTACAAACGACGATGTTTCGATAGTAATGTACGGCGGAAAGGCTTATATTTTACGTACGGAAAATACTTCCGAAACGGTCAAACAGACGCTTACAGAACCCGATTTCGAAAAAGCCACCGTCAGCATCGCCGCAGGACACGCATATTCCTCTCCTTTCGTGTGCAACGGCACAAAATTGTTTTCAATCAAATCAGGAGATACTGTAAACGTACTCGGTAAAGTTACAACCGTTTCGTCTCCCGAAATTATACGCGATTTTTACCTTGTAGAATACAAAGACGAAAACGGCACGCACAAGGGCTACGTACCGTTCGGTTATATATCGAGATACAACTACGTCGAAAATCCTCCCACGGAAATTCCCGACAAAGACTTCACAACGGACGATTTGGTCAAAACAGTAGTACTCGTTCTTGTAGTGGTCGTTCTCGTTCTGACTGCCGTGGGCTATATAACCTATATAGCCACTTCGGGCAAAAAGAAAAAAGCCGACCGAAAGGACGACTGAAACATTCGCAGAAAATTTTCGCGATAGATTTTCTACCCCCCCCCCGAGAAGCATACAATCCGTCGGTCTATATTGTCATTTCGAGTGTTTACTGAATTTCAATCACATTTTCATTACAAGCGCTGAATTTATTTACACGTTTCGAATATCTTTCGACATACGCAGTCTTTCGACCTGCTTGTCATTTCCTCTCTCTTGTCTTTTCCTCTCTTGTCTTTTCCTCTCTTGTCTTTTCCTCTCTTGTCTTTTCGAGCGCAGCGAGAAATCTTCTCGAATATATTTTTAAAATAAAAAAACAGTGCGGACGCAAACCGTCTGCACTGTTTTCTTTTAAAATCAAACTCATAACAAGTGAGTCTTATTGCTTTTCAGCGGAAAAGTACTCCGTTAAAAATTCTATTCTATGCGTCAACCAATTTTTAAGATACCCAGAAGCCTCGGAATGGGTCTTAAAGGTTTTAATCGTCTCACTCTGCACGGGGTCGACCATTACACCGAGATTATCCCACTTTTCGTAATTCCTGACAAAATAAGATTCGTAGCCTTCTGTAACTACGTCGATAAGACTTATCAGTCTGTCGAAAACGCCTTCATCGACAAGATTATTCCAACGTAGCGCAACTTCCTGCATAAACCAATCCGCATGCACGGGAAGCGCAAGCCAGGGATTGAGTCCCTGAGCCGCATTCGTGCTTACATTGCCCGTAAATATTTGGTCGAGTTCTTCGAGACCTCTCATCATTCCGAAACCGGAATCGAAATCCCAGGGCGCCTGAAAAATCAGTTTTTTATTGCCCGTCGCGCTCATATCCACCGAAAAAAAGAAACTTGACCAGTCCACGTCGTTATCGCACGCAACTTCCTGCAATATAAACATATCCACAAGAGACGGTATGTCGACAATAGCTTCCAAAGTCGTACGGGAATCAGTGAATTCCGAAGGAACTATAGCAGTATAATCGGCATTGAAAGTAGTATATATTCCGTTATATATAGCGTCATACATTATTTTAAAAACGTTATCAACGTAAGACGTAATAAATTTAAGCTGCTCGGTATTTCTTATGTTCTGACCGTACATATCGTTTTTAACGGTATAATACGTGCTTCTGTTTCCGTGCCATTGTTCGGGTATATGCTCCGTACCGTCTTCGCAGGTAAGCATATAATCACCGTAATTCAAGGAAAAATAATAGCCGGGTTTTTCCGTCATAACGGCATTGCCGTCGTATTCCACAAAATACCCGATATCGACTCCCTCGTACCCTTCCTCGGGTTCGTTTATGTCCACCCTCGAAGTATTGACCTGCTGCTGTTCGGCAACCATATAAAGACCGTTGTACTCGCCGTTTACGCTTACTTCCGCAAAAGAATAATCGGAAGCGTACAAACCGTTTTCTTTCAGAGTATGTTTTGCCAGCTCAAAGACTACGGCATCCCTCAGAAACGTCACGTCTTTATAACACGCCAAAAGCACCCAGCTTTTATAAGCGTTGCCTCCGTTAAGCCCCAACAAATTGACTTTTTTATCGAATTTCAAACGGAAAGATTTTTTATCGTACTCAGCGGTATTATTGCCGCGCACGCGAACCTGCGCACGCCTTTCGGAAAAATTCTCTCCCTCGCGCCCTTTTGTCAACGTAACGGAACATCCGTAATACGGCTGTGCGTCATCCCCGAAAGGTCTTTGCGGACCGCCTTCAATCGGAACGTTACCGTCTGTGACAATGTTAATGGACGCAATTTCATCGGCAAGCCCGAAATCTTCTAACTTGAGAACTTTTTCATCCTCTCCGGGAACCGGCGGTTTCTCTTCTCCGGTTATCGGCGGCGTACTTCCGGGACCTGTAGTGCCGCCCGGCGGCGTAGTACCGTTATTTTCACCGCATGCCGCAAAAAACGCTACGCAGAAACACAGCGACAGGATACAAGCGATAATTTTAAAAAACTTAGCCATATAACCCCCCAATCAATTAATACCGATATATGTATTCTATCATAAAAATGCCGACAAGTAAACCTTAAATTCAAAAATTATCGACAATCAAATCTTTTGTAAAATTATGTTAAAACTCTTTTAAAATAAGTTGACATAAAAACACCGTTTTGATATAATTTTTTAGCATTGAGTTGCGCATACCCTGCGTCGCTCATGCGGTAACGAATGTTGCGGGTGTAGTTCAATGGTAGAACACTAGCCTTCCAAGCTGGTTGCGTGGGTCCGATTCCCATCACCCGCTCCAACAATATTCAGCGCACCCAAATGCTTATGCGCCTGTAGCTCAGTAGGATAGAGCAACGGCCTTCTAAGCCGTGTGTCGGGGGTTCGAATCTCTCCAGGCGCACCACAGGGAACGGCGGGCGTAGCTCAATCGGTAGAGCGCCAGATTGTGGCTCTGGAGGTAGCAAGTTCGAAACTTGTCGCCCGCCCCATTTTTATTTTAGGCAATGCGCCTTTCATTGGGGTGTCGCCAAGCGGTAAGGCACGGGATTTTGATTCCCGCATTCGTAGGTTCAAATCCTGCCACCCCAGCCAAAAAGAACAAAGTACTTCTTGTACTTTGGTTTTTTTTATTATGCGGGGTAACTTGCAGGATTTGAGGGGAGGGAAGTCTGCGGGCTCTACCGCAGACTTGACGGCAATTGACTTTTGCCGTCAACCGTGCGCCGTGCTCAAACGGAAAATCCTGCCACCCCAGCCAAAAAATCAAAGTACTTTTGTGCTTTGACTTTTTTATTTTTGAGGTCTTATGACTATAAAAGTCTATTTACCAGTAAATATATATACAAACTGTATTAAAAATCCCTCCCCGCTGCCTTTTTATAAAATGCAAGGTAATTTACCGGAAAATGTATTCCGCGCTTTGTAACTTTTACGTTTAAATTTTATAACCTTAGTTACCGGATATTTAACACAACAAAGGAGGTATTACTATGGCAACAATTTCATTTTTTCAGAACGTAGTCGTTGATGACGAGAAGAAAATCAACGAAATTCGTGATGCGTTAAACAGCAATACTCGTCCTTGTTCGGAGATAGAAAAAATTACTGCTAATGAAGACGAGCAAAATGAAATTGCTAAGAAATGGTTCTTAAACTTAAAGAAATAATTCAAGCATTTAATAACGATAAGGCTTCCGTCAATAAATTCATTTTTTATTATGCATTAAAAATATCCCCCACTCCTTATCGGAGCGGGGGATATAAACTTATTGAGTTTTTGTTATTGCTTATTCAGCGGGA